>CAIMSP010000162.1 GCA_903844215.1 uncultured beta proteobacterium
CTAGCAGCCTGTCGGACTTTGGGCGTGGGCGCGACGGGGGTGCATTCGGATGCAGCGCTAGGCGCGCCGGCGAAGCTTGGGCGGGCCCCAAGCGAGGCGGCGCAACAACGCGATGCGCCGAATTCACCCCCGGCCCGAAGGGTTGGAGCCAAACGGGGCGTCTGCGTCGTTGCACCGCTTGGCAATGGGCCCGCCATTGCCTGCGCGCTGCGCCTAGCATCCATCCCCGTTTGGCTCCAACGCGTCCCGCGCGCAAAGTCCGACAGGCTGCTAGAGTCGCACGCGCAATGCGGCCAGCAGCAGGTCGATGTCATGTTCGCTGTGGTCGGCAAAGGTCGCGCAGCGGATCATGCCTTCGGGGCCGGAGCCGATGTAGCTCGACAGCGCGACATGCAGGCCGTCGTCGAACAGCGCGCGCTGCAGCGCCAGCATGTCGGCGTGGCGCCCCACACCAAAGGCGGTGATGGGTGCAGGTGTATCGACGATCTCCAGCCCCAGGTCGCGCAAGCCGCGCTTGAGGCGCTGACTCATGTGCTGCAGGTGTTCGCGCCGCTGCGGATGCGAGCGCGCGTAGCGCATGGCAGCGGCGGCCACCAGTGCGGACACGGCCGAGCCTGCGCTGGCGCCGCGTGCCGGGGGCAGGCGCTTCACCCTGGCGGCGAACTCGCGGCTGCAGGGCAGCAGGCCACCCTGGGCGCAAAAGCCCTTGCTCAAGGTTCCCGCGTGCCAGGCGTCGCTCACGCCGCAGTGCTCGGCCGCACCGCGGCCATTCGCACCCAGCACACCATAGGCGTGGGCCTCGTCCACAAACAGCAGACCACCGACTGCGCTGGCGATGCCTGCGTAATCGGCCAGCGGCGCGACGCGGCCGGTGGTGGCAAACACGCCGTCGCTCAGGATCAGCGGTTTGCTCGCCCGCGCTGCCTGCTGGCGCAGGGCGTCCTGCAGGGCGTCGGCGTCGGCGTGGGCAAACACGTGGACCGGGCAGCCCGACAGGGTCGCCGCGTCGTACAGGCTGTAGTGCGCCAGTTCGTCGATGAAGACGGCGTCAAAGCGCGCCTGCAGTCCGGCCACCGTGGCCGGTCCGCAGAAGTAGCCCGTGGGCAAAAAGACGCTGGTCTCCTGCCCGAAATATTTCCCGCCTTCTTCGGCCAGTTCGTCAAACACGGGGTCGATCGCGCCCTGGGCGCCGCTGCGCATTTGCGACCAGGGGTGGCCCAGGGCGATGGCGCGTTGGGCTGCCGTATGCAGCTCGTCCAGCGTCTGCATTGCCAGGTAGCTGCAGCCGACGAAGTTGACGTAGGGACGCTCGTCGATCCACAACCGCGCCGACTCCGGGCCCCGCACCGTGCGGCCCGCCAGCAAGGGGCGGTGGGCCACGCTCACGGCGCCGGCGCCTCCGCATCCAGCAGTTGTTGCACGACGCGGCGGAACTGCGTCAGGCCCAGGTCGGCGGCCATGGGCAGCATCTTAAAGTCGGGGTCGAGCGCCATGTTCCGGGCCTGCGCCGTGATGATGCCGCGATCCTCCTCGAAGGCGATGGCGATGTTCTTCATGATGGCGCGCGTCACTTCGGGCTGGTCGATGAGGAAGTTGTGCGGATGCGCAAAAAAGTAGTGCGTGCTGTTCTCGGTCTCCGGCGTCACCGCCTGGCGGCCGCGAAACTCCAGCGCGTTCTCGCGCACGCCGCTGTCCCTGGCCGCCTGGCCCTGGCCTGCGGGCACCATGCCCGAGTCCATGAGCAGGATGCCGGGCGCGATGAAGTCGTAAATCATCCATCGGTCCACCTGCTTGCCCGCGTAGGCGCCGAAGCCCTTGGAGTACTCGGGCGGCTGGGTATTGAACACCCACTTGGTGGTGCGCACGCCGCGCTCGAGTCGCTCCACGGTGGGCAGCACGGCAGCGTAGTCGGGCGAGCCGCCCAGGGTGGTGGGATGCAGGTAGGGCAGGTGCGTGAAGTCGAGCAGGTTGTCGCACAGCAGCAGGTAGTTCACGTCGTAGTGAATGTGTCCGCCCAGGCTGGCCCAGGCCGGGTCGTCCAGGTAGTGCGTGTCGCTGATGAGCGACTCATCGGCCAGGGCCGGGTCCCCCATCCAGACCCAGATCCAGCGGTGCTTCTCCACCACCGTGTAGCTGCGCACCCGGAACTTGGGCGGGACATGCGCTTGCGACGGGATCTCGACGCAAGTGCCGGAGCTGTCGAATTTCAGCCCGTGGTAGCTGCAGCGCACGCAGTTGCCTTCGCGCCGGCCCATGGACAGGGGCGCGCCGCGATGACAGCAACGGTCGTCGAATGCGATGACCCGGCCGTCGCTGTCGCGCCACAAGGCCAGCGGCACCGAGATCACGGTGCGCGCCAAGAAACCGTCGGCCGGAACTTCATTGTCCCAGCCCACAACGTACCAGCAATTTTTGATGAACATGGACTCAGCCCTGGGTGGAAGTAGGGAAACGATGGGCCGACAGGCTTTGCGCCCGCACGCCGTGCTCGGCCAGGGCCTGCGCCAAGGGCTGAGCCCGTATCAGGCTGGCGCTCAGTTGCGCCAACGCCGGGGCGGTCTGGATGCCGTAGCCGCCCTGTGCGGCGAGCCAGAAAAAATTCGGCACGCCGCGATCAAAGCCCGCCACCGGCGTGCGGTCGGGGGCAAACGTGCGCAGTCCGGCCCAGCGCCCGGTGATGCGTTGAGGGCGCAGCAAGGTCATGCGCTCGAGCCGATCGAGCAGCACGGCCACGTCGTATTCGTCGGGCTGGGCATCGCAGGCAGGCGAGGGCGTTTCGTCCGCAGGCGAGGCCAGCAGGCGGCCGGCGTCGGGCTTGATGTAGAGCTGCTCGTCGATGTCCACGGCCAAGGGCCAATGCGCGCTGTCCCAGGTTTGCGCGTCCTCAAAGACCAGCGCCGTGCGCCGCAGCGGGGTCAGGCCCAGGGGTTTCACACCGGCCAGTTGGGCGAGCTCGTCGGCCCAGGCGCCTGCGGCATTCACCAACAGGTCGGCGCGGGCATCGCCGGCGCGCGTGCCCAGCGTCCAATGGCCCTGGGTCTGCACGGCAGACTCGACCTGCGCCTGGCACAGCAGGGTCGCGCCATGGCGCTTGGCGCCGCGCAGATAGCCCTGGTGCAAGGCGTGCACGTCAATGTCGCAGGCGTCGGGCTCGTACAGCCCGGCTTGCGCCACCTCGGGGTTCAGCGCGGGCAGACGTTGCAGCACCTCGTTGCCTTGCAGCCAGCGCAGCGCCGGGGCACGCGGCGCGGTTTCGTCATGCACCGCATGCAACTGCACCAGTTGCTCGGCGCTGGCGAAGAACAAGGTGCCGCGCGGCGTGAGCAAGGGGTGCTCGGCAAAGCCCGCGCCCGGCGCGTCGAAGAAGGCGCGGCTGGCGCGCGAGAGCGCCCGCACGGCGTCGTTGCCGTAGATCTCACTGAACAGCGCGGCCGATCGGCCGGTCGTGTGGTAACCGGGTTGCGACTCCTGCTCCAGCAGCAGCACGCGCAGGTGCGGCGCCAGTTCGAACGCCAGCGACGCGCCGGCCATGCCCGCGCCCACGATGGCGACGTCGAAATGTCCGAGGGCGGGGCGGGATGCCGCGCTAGGCGGCGCACCAAGGCTGGCCGACATGGCGCTATTTCGCGGCCTTGGCGCGCGGTTTGACCAGCGGTGCGGCCTGGCCCATGGCGTGCAGCGGTGCCGTCAGCGTGAGCTTGCCGGCGGGCGGGTTTTCCAGGTAGAGCGCTCGGTACCAGATCACCGACAACAACTCTGCGGCCTCGCGCGGTGTCTTCAGGAGTTTGCGCAAGCCGCTGTTGCGGCGCACATAGACCTCGCTGATCAAGCCGTCCACCATCGCGCCCAGGGCGTAGGCCATGCTCAGGCTGATGTTGTCGTTCGCCTGCGCCTGCGGCAGGCGCCGCGAAATGCTCTTGGCAATGCGCTTGGACCAGGTGGCGTTGTGCTCGTTCCAGAGCGCGCGAAATTCGGGCACTTCGTCGGCCACCTGCACCAAGCAGCGCATCAATCCCGGGTGCTCCTCATAGGCCTTGGCCCAGACCAGGGTGGGGATGTAGATGAGGTCAAAGCGGTCTTCGGGTTCGGGCGCCGGCGTCGCCGACAACTCGTCCAGATAGTCGCTCAGGACTTCGCGCGTGACCGCCTCCAGGTCGGCGAAGTAATGGTAGAAAAGTCCGACCGCCACGCCGGCCTGGGCCGCCACGTCGGTCACCTTCATGGCGTGGTAACCGGTTCGCTCCAGCACCTCGCGCGCCGCCGCCTTGATCAGTTCACGCCGCTTCTGGCCGCGCGCGCTCACCGGGTCCAGGGTCGGTTTGGCTGCGGCCACGGAGACACGCTTTTTGGCGCCGATGGGGCGTGTGGTCATGCTTGCTTTCGGTGAAGGTGAAGCCGACGGGCGCCCAGTTGCGGCGTTTCGGCGTTGGTTCGCAGTTTACTGCAAATTGAATTCAAATTCAACTACACTGAGAACCTGGCGCGCCGCCGGCAATCATGCTGCGGCGGCGGCTGCATGAAAGGCTTTGCGTGCGCGTCTTTGCTGCCTCTTTGTCCTGTGAAACGAATACCTTCTCGCCCATTCCGACCGGCCTGGCGGCGTTTCACGAACGCGTGTATTTGCCGGCCGGCACGCATCCCGAGGCCATGACGCATTGCAGCGCGCCGCTGTGGGTGGCGCGCCAGCGTTGTCGCGAGTGGGGCTGGGAACTGGTGGAGGGGCTGGTGGCCTCGGCCATGCCGGGCGGCACGACGACGCGCCTCGCCTACGAGGCGCTGCGCGACGAGTTGCTGGACGACTTGCGCGCTGCGCTGCCGGTGAACCTGGTGCTGCTGGGCCTGCACGGCGCCATGGTGGCCGACGGCTACGATGACTGCGAAGGCGATCTGCTGCAGCGCGTACGCGCCTTGGTAGGGCCGCAGGCGGTGATTGGCGCGACGCTCGATCCGCATTGCCACCTGAGCGCGCAGATGGTTGCGCAGGCCGACCTGCTGATCGCCTTCAAGGAGTATCCGCACACCGACATCCTCGAGCGCGCGCAGGAGTTGCTCGAGCTGGGCCACGCCGCCTTGCTTGGGCGCGTGCGTCCGCGGGCCAGCGTGGCCGACTGCGGGATGATTGCCGTGCTGCCGACCTCGCGCGAACCGGTGCGCGGCTTCGTCGATCGGCTGCAGGCGCTGGAAGGGCGCGACGCCATCCTGTCGATTTCCGTGGTGCACGGCTTTCCTTGGGGCGATGTGGCCGACATGGGAACCAAGCTGCTGGTGTACAGCGACGGCGACGCGGCGCCGGGCTGGGCGCTGGCACAGGCGCTGGCCGCTGAATTGAACGGCCTGCGCGCGTCGCTGCGCTTGAGCTACCCCGACGTTGACACGGCGCTGGACCAGGCGCTCGCCTGCACCGGCGCTCCGGTGGTGCTGGCCGATTCCGCCGACAACGCCGGCGGCGGCGCGCCCGGCGACGCCACCTTTGTGCTGCGCCGCCTGTTGCAGCGCCGCCTGCCGTCCTGCGCGCTCGGGCCCCTGTGCGACCCGATGGCGGTGCGCCTGGCCTTTGCCGCCGGGGTCGGGGCGCAGCTGCGTTTGCGCATCGGCGGCAAACTGGGCCCGGTCTCGGGCGATCCGCTGGACGCCTTGTGCACTGTGCGCGCGCTGCGGCCGGCGATGCAGATGTCGGGACTGGCGGGAACGAGCACGCCGCTGGGCGACTGCGCGCTGCTGCAGATCGAGGGCATGGAGCTGGTGCTGAGTTCGGTGCGCTGCCAGGGCATCGACACCGACCTGTTCACGCAACTCGGCTGCGAGCCGAAAGACAAGAAGATCGTGGTGGTGAAGTCGTCGCAGCACTTTCACGCCTCGTTCGCGCGCATCGCCGCCGAGATCATCTACGTCGACAGCCCCGGCGCCCTGTGCACCGATTTCAGCCTGCTGGCCTACCGCAAAATCAGTCGCCCGAAGTGGCCGATTGATTAATTGGGGTCAGATTCCAATTGTTACAAGTGACGACCTGCCTCCCTCGTGCGGCTGCTCAGAGGTGCTTGTAGCGCAGCAGCAGGACGACGCAGACCAAGCCCAGCAGGCCCGCCATCAGGATCACGTTGGCGTAGCCGGTGACGCTGGCCAGTGCCGGAGCGGCCACGGACGCGATGGTGCCGCCCATCTGGTTGAGTGCGCCCTGGATCGTGAAGTTGGTTCCCATGTCCGAGCTCGTGGCCGCCTTGTCGATGACGATGATCTTCTGCGCCAGATTGGTCAGCGCTGCCGTGACCACCGACAGGATGACGATGGCCATGGTCAGCAGTTCGGGATAGCTGTTGCTGGCAATGGGCATCTTGGCAAAGCTGAAGAAGGCGCCCAGCGCGATCATGCTCACCAGCGCGACGCGGCGCGTGGTGCGCGCGAACACATAGCCCGCCGCCAGCGACAGGGCCGCAGCGATGAGCGGGCCGGCGATGTTGGTGACCACGCCCACGCGCGCCAGACTCCAGCCGTTGTCCACCAGGATCAGCACCAACAGGCTGGGTCCGGTGATGCCCGCCAGCGTCATCAGCATGATCAGGGCCGCCCATTGGCTGTTGCCGGGATGGCGGAAGAAGGCCACCAGGGCGTACCAACTGGACTTCGTTGGCCGCGCCTGTGCTGGCGCGGCGTCGGGCTGCGGCAGGAACGCCATCAGCGGCAACGGCGCCAAGGTGCTGAGCACCAGAATCCAGACCGCGCCGCTCCAGCCGATGCTGTCGTACAGCGCCAGCATCACGCCGCCGCCCAGCACCATGCCCAGCATGAAGCCGGCCGACATATAGCCATTGGCCGTGGGGCGTTCGGACGCGCTCAGGATCTTCACCGACAACCCGTCCTGCGCGATGTCGCGAAACGATGCGCTCAGGCTGGCCAGCACCAGGCAAATGAACACGGCGTTGAAATCATTCTTCGGGTGAAACCAGAGCAGCGCCAGCAGGCTCAGGCCGCAGACGGTTTGCGACAACAGGTACCAGCCCTTGTAGTTCGGCAGCCCCAGAATCCGGTAGCGATCGACCACGGGCGCCCAGAGAAACTTGAACATGAACAGGAAGCCGGCGCTGCCGAGTTGGGCAATCTGCGCCAGCTCGACGCCCGACTTGCGCAACACCGCCACCAGTGCCACGCCCAGGAAGCCATAGACCACCCAGCGCGAGGTCATGAGCAAGCCGAGCAGCAGGAATTTGACTTGAATGGTTGACGTTTTCATAGGTGGGCGCTCCTGCTGACGATGGACTAACTGGCACGCGAAAGGCGGCGGTCACGCGCCTTGACGTTTTTGAAACAGCGCGCGCACAGCGTCGTAAATGCCTATTGCGTGTCGCGTTGAACTCGATTATATTGAATGTGAATTCAACGTCAAGTCAACCCACAATTCGTTCAGAAAGGTCTCATCATGCGGCAAGTCAAGCAGTTCCATTTCACGGTCATCGCGGCGGCCATTGCCGCACTCCCCCTGGCGTCCTACGCGCAGCAAAATGACAGCGCGCTGGAGAAGATCACGGTCACGGCCACGAAACGCGAGGCCGTGCTGACCGACGTCTCGCTGGGCATATCCGCGCTCTCCGACAAGGCGCTGGAGGCACGCGGCATCGCGTCGCTGGAAGACCTGGGCGCCAGCGCGCCAGGCATGGACATCATCAAGACCAGCCCGGGCGAAAACCTGCTGGTGTCGCGCGGCATTTCCACCAGCCAGTCGCTGAGCATTCAAAGCGGCCCGGCTGTGGGCGTGTACATCGACGAAATGCCGCTGGCCGGACTGACCTCGGGCGTGCCTGACTTTGGCCTGTGGGATGTGGCGCGCGTGGAGATGCTGCGCGGCCCGCAAGGCACCTTGTACGGTGAGGGCGCGATGGCCGGAACCATCCGCATCATCAGCAACGCGCCCGATTCGAACAAGACGGCGGCGCGCGTACAGATTGGTGGCGCCAGCGTGGACGGCGGAAGCACTGGCAACAGCCTTCACGGCATGCTCAACCTGCCCCTGTCGCAGGGCGTCGCGGCCTTGCGTGCGACGCTGTCCAGCGTCAAGGATCCGGCCTGGATCGACGCGCCCGAGCTGAACAAGAAAGACGCCAATACCCACCAGCAGGACGATGCCAAACTGGCGCTGCGCGTCACGCCCAGCGACAAACTCAAGATCGACGCGAGTGTGTGGCACCAGAACTCGCAAGCGGTGCACGGCAACAACCAGACCGCACCCGGCGTGTATTCGCCCACCAGTTTGGGCGTGCAGCCCGGCGTGGGTGTGGCGCCCATCGCCAACGGTCAACTCAATACCGACAAGCGATCCAGCGACTCGGCCAACCTGACCGTGAACTACGATTTCGGCAGCGTCAGCCTGGTCTCGGCCACGTCCCACGTCAAGCAAAACGCCGACTTCATGGCCGACAGCCGCGACACCTTGCCCATCGCCCTGGTCTATCTGGGCGTTCCCGGCGCAGCCGTGCCCTTTGTCCTGGGCGGCACCGAGCTCACCAACACGCGCAAGCGCACGCTGAGCATGACAACGCAAGAGCTGCGCTTGGTATCCAATGGCGAGCAAAGCCTGAACTGGAGCGCAGGCGCCTACTTCAAGGCGCTGGATCGCCATGTGAACAACGACTGGCACATCCTCGTTCCCCTGGTCCTTGGGCCGGCCGACGACAGCACCGTCGTCTCGGACACAAGCTCCAACTCCAAGGCCTTGTTCGCCGAAGCCGACTGGAAGGCCAGCCCGAGCGTGACCTTGACCGGCGGTCTGCGCGCTTACAACGACGACCGCTCGGCCACGGCGGATGTGAAAAATTTCTCCAACGTTTTCGGCGTTCCGGTGGGCGTGTACAACACCAAGGTATCGGAAAGCCAGACCACGTACAACTTCATCGCCTCGTGGAAACCCAGCAGCCAGATCAACGTGTTTGCACGCGCCGCTTCGGGCTTCCGCTCCGGCGGCCCCAACCTGTGGGTGCAGGACCCGGCCAACATCCCCAAGGACTTCAAGGCCGAGAAGATCCAATCGTTTGAACTCGGCGTGAAGAGCAACCCCATGACCTGGCTCGTGGCCAATGCCTACCTGTACCGCAATGAGTGGAAAGACAAGCAGGTCAACCTTTCCACACCCAGTGGTCTGTATGACTACCTGGGCAACGCCGGTGCTGCGCAGTCCCAGGGCGCGGAGCTCGAGCTTCAGGCCTACCCGACCAAGGGCTTGAGCCTGAACGCGGCGCTGACCTACACCGATGCCAAGCTCACCAAGGACTTGCTGAATTCATCGGGTGCCGTGGTGGCCAAGAACGGCAACGTCCTGCCCTACGTCGCACCGTGGGAACTCAAGGCCTCGGCTGACTACCGCTGGAACGCGAGCCAGGGAATGAATGGTTTGGCGAATCTGAGCTACGTGTACCGCGACGCCAACTATTCGGAAATATCGAACTCGGCGGCGACCAACAATGGCAGCCTGACGCAGCTCAATCTGCGCGGCGGGGTTGAGTCGTCGAAGAAGACCTGGGGCGTGTTTGGCTATGTGCGCAACCTGACGAACGCGCACAGCATCACCACCATACAGATGGCGGCCGGCGGTGGCTACGGCGTGCGCTATCCCAGCTATGTCCAGCCGCGTACCATCGGCATCGAACTGCAGGCGGCTTACTGACGGCCGGCTCGCCCCCAACGATGAAAGCGCTACCCATGTTGCAACGCCTGTTATTGATCGGTGCGGCCTGTCTGGCCTGTGTCACAGCGGCGCAGGCCGCCGCCGATGAGGCTGATGGCCGTCTCCTGGACGCGCTCATCGGCAAGCAGGTTTCCAACCAGGGGGCGCCAGGCGCGGCGGCGGTGCTGGTGCGCAGCGATGGACGAGTCACGCTGCGCGCTTACGGCATGGCCGACTTGGCGAGCCAGCGTGCGGTTGACGCGCAGAGCACCGTGTTTCGCATCGGCTCGCTGAGCAAGACCTTCACCGCACTGGCCGTGTTGCAACTGGTCGATGAGGGCAAGATCGAACTCGAGGCCGACGCCAACCGCTACTTGAAGGGCGTGCAGATACCTTTGCGCGACCACCCCGTGCGCGTGCTGGACCTGCTCACGCACCGCGGTGGTTTCGACGGCGACCTGAGTTTTGTCGGCCTCAACGACCCCGTGGCCGCGGCGCAGTCAAGCGACCCGCGCCTGCAGCGCGACATTCGACCCGTGCGCGCGCCGGGCGCTTTGCCCGCCTACGACAACCTGGCATGGGGACTGCTGGGACACATCGTCGAATCGATGGACGGCGTGCCCTACGCGCAGGCCGTGCAGCAGCGCATCTTCAAGCCCTTGGGCATGAGCCATTCCAAGGTCGGCCTGCCCACCGACCTGAGTCAAGTCGCCACGGCCTACGAAATCGGCCCCGACGGCAAACCCCATGCCCAGCCGCAAATCTATCTGCGCCGTGGCTGGCAGGGTGCAGGCGACCTGAGCACGACCGCCGGGGACATGGCGCTGTTCCTGCAGGCCATGCTGGCGCAGACGGCGTATCCGGGCGGTCGCTTGCTCAAGGCCGAGACGTTTGCGCGCCAGACCGACACCACGCATTTCGGGTTTCATCCTGGCTTGCGCAGCACCGGCCTGGGCGTGTACGCACTCGGTCAGGTGAACGGCGGCGGCTTTGGCCATGGCGGAACGGTGCGCGGCTTCAACGCCTCGATGGTGGTTTTCCCACGGCAGGAACTGGCGGTTTTTTCGGTCATGAATCTGAACCGTCCCGCGCCAGAAATGTCCTTGCCCGGCCTCGTCGATTACCTGTCGAATCCGCCCGGCCCGAGTGCGCTGGACCCGACCGACTACATGACGATTGACCTGCCCTATCTGCTGGAACAGCGTCTGCAGCCTGGCGCGTCGGGCGCGGTTGCTGCGGCCTCGGGCTCGGCGCCGCAGATCGACTGGAGCGGGCGCTACGCGGGCCTGCGCATGGAGAGCTATGACGCCCTGTTGCCACGCTTGGCCGTGGCCTTGTTGTTGCCGACGAAGAACGTGCGCGTTCAAGCCGACGGCAGCCTCTACGTCAACGCCACCGGCCCTTATCGGCAGCGCGCCAGCGGCCTGTATTCGCTGGAAACCCCGGCCGGCCCCTTGGTCCAAACCCTGGGATTTGCCCAGCTCGGGGATGCGGTCGTGATGGGTCCGCACACGCTGCAGGCCAGTCGTCGCCTGGCCTGGTACGAGCGCGCCGGATTGACCGCTGGCGGCCTGCTGCTGGCGCCGCTGCTGCTGCTGCTGCTGGGACTGCTGCACGCCATCAAGGCGGACCGCCGACAGCGGCGCCGGGACCTGAGCGTGGCAGCGTCTTCGCTGTACCTGCTTGGCGCCGTCGGCGCGGAAATCGCGTGGGCCACCCGGCTTGAGCGCCTGGAGAATTTGGGCTGGGTTGTTTCGCTCTGGCGCGCCGGTGTCGCACTGGCACTGCTGGCGCTGCTGGCGGCAGCGCTGCCGACCTTGGTCCGGGCTTTCACTGCGTCAGCGCAGCGGGCGCCAGGACGCGTGTACAGCAGCAGCATGGCGGCGCTGGCTTCATGGACGGTATTTGCTGCGCTCTACTGGCACTTGCCCGGCCGGCTCTTCAACTGAACGACACCACGCCCAACACGCTCGAACCCCTATTCGAAAAGCGCGGCTTCAGCCTGGTGCCCAAACACCGCTCCAAGGACGTGCTGCTGTACCGCCAGGGCCACATCAACTTCATCACGGCAAGACCCCGGTGCTCAAGCGCCGCGTGCACAACTGGCTGATGCAAAAGTCGCAGGTCCTGGCCGAGGTTCAGGGCCGGCCTTGCGCTGGCGGCGCCGGCCCAATGGCCGTGCCCACGCACTGGCGGGCCATCATCACAGTTCGCGCCGGTAAATGCGCACCAGCTTTTCGAAATCAATGTTGCCCCCGGACACGATGCAAACCACCGTGCGTGCTGCCGCTCCCTCGCGACGCCGCATGGCGTCGCGCTGCAACGCCGCCGCCACCGGTGCGGCACCCGCCCCTTCGGCAATGACGCGATTTCGCTCAGCCAAGGTGCGCACCGCGTCGGCCACATCGGCTAACTTCATGACCACTGACCCGTCCAATAGTGCGCGCGCCAGCGGCCACATTTCGGCGAGGACGCACCCTGATCCGATGCCATCCACGAAGCTGGCGATGTAGTCGATGGGCGTTGGCGCATTGGCAACGAGCGCTGCGCAGAAGGCAGCAGAGGTCTCCACTTCACACGCGAATATCTGCACGTCAGGTTTGAGTGCGCGCACCGCGGTGGCGATGCCACACGCCAGGCCGCCCCCGCCGTACGGCACGAGGATTTCGTCCACTTGCGCAAGATCTTCCAGAATCTCCAGGCCGATGGTGCCGTTCCCCGCCATCACGGCCGCATCGCTCACGGGATGGATGAAGAAGCCCGCTTGGCCCGGATACTGCCGCGTCACCAGCACCTGCCACCAGGCGGCGAATGGCACCTTGATGATGCTGGCGCCCAGTCGTGCGACGGCTTCCAGCTTGGTCGCGGGCGCGTGATCGGGAACGATGACGGTGCACGGGATTCCCAGACGACGCGCATGCCACGCGACGCCCTGCGCCATGTTCCCGGCGCTGGCGGTGTACACGCCATGCGCCAGTTGCTCCGGCGTGGCCAGGGCGATGGCATTGCCCGCACCCCGCAGTTTGAAGGAGCCGATGGGCTGCAGGTTTTCAAGCTTCAGATAAATCGTGGTGTCATCGACGTTCAGACGTACCAGCGGCGTGCGCAGCACCGAGTCGCCGATGCGCGCGCGCGCCGCCCGAATGTCATCAAGGGTAAAAGTGTTATTCATGGTCTCGCGTGCCTCCAAGTTCTACCTGTACACCAACGCCAGCGTGCAGCGCCTTGGCGTAAACGTACTGCGCCGCTGCCACGTCTTCGACGGCGAGCCCGAGCGCCTTGAAGAGCGTCACTTCGTCGGACGTAGTATTTTCCAATCCAGGTATGAGCCTGAAGCACGGTGCAGAGGAGAACTTCTTCCTGCGGGCTTGACCGGATTAAAGC
>CAIMSP010000163.1 GCA_903844215.1 uncultured beta proteobacterium
GCCATCACCAGCAGCACGGCGGCAGCAACGCGATCGAGCTTCTTGGCGTCGGTGCTGGCTGCCGTCACGGCCGTGGCATTGAGCGCCGTGACGATCAGCGTTTGCGTCTCGGCCGACAACTGGCCGGCACACAGCAGCAGGCTCAGCCGCGCCACCAGCGCAACCGCATCCGTCACCAGTGCCAACTCGGGCAGGTACGAGGCCGTGATGTCGTAGCCATCGGTGGCGGGATTATGGTCATAGCCTGGCGCATCAGGCCCCGGCGCATAAATGCCGCTGCGAATGATGAGCTGCATGTAGTTCAAGTAGCCTGCCACCGAAACTTCACTCACCAACTGAAACTCAGGCGCCACCGATTGGCTGCTGCTCAGCGCGGTGGACGGTGGCACGTAACCGGGCCGGAAGAAATTGAACACGGACGGCGATTGAAAGGGACTTTGCCCCAAGCTCGTCACCTGGTTGCTCAGGTCGCGAATCTTCCATGAGTCCTTGGCCGAATTGACGCCGAACGTTCGGCCCCACTGCACAAAACGCACGATGGGTTCGCGCAGCTTGCCAAACAGCGGCTGCGTCAGACCGGCCGCGTTGCGCGCTTCGTCGTCGAGCAAGACGGCGGTAAAGACCGCCTTGAGGTCGCCGCGCACACCCGCGCCATTGTTGTTGAAGGCGCTGGCCACGCGCGCCACGTAGGCCGCGCTCGGGTTGCTGGTGACCAGGCGCTGGATCATCTGGCGGCCAAAGAACGGGCCCACATTGGCGTGGTTGAACAGCGTATCCAGCGCGGTCTTCAAGGCGGCGACGCCGTCGGTGTTGGCCGTGATCGTGGCGCCTAAAAAACTGGCCGCCAAGCTGGAATGGTTGCTCGCCGTCAGCACCATCGGAAGGAGCGCCCAGGACGCATCTGGAACCGAATACGGGCTGCCGTCGGCTTGCGGAACGTTCGTATAAACGGTCTGCCTGGTATCCAGGCCGAAGCCGGTGAAGACACGCGCCAGATTGGAAATATCGGCCTGCGTGTAGCTTTCCAGCTTGACGCCGTTGGCATCGGTCTGGATCGTGCCATCCAGATTGAGCTGGTACAAGCCAATGCTGAACAACTGCATCACCTCGCGTGCGTAGTTCTCGTCCGGCTGACGACCGGTGGGGGCATATTCCTTGAGATTGCCCCGCGTGTTGAGGTAGCAGCCCATGGCCGAGCTCAGCGTCACGGACTCCAGCAACTGGCGAAAATTACCCAGGGCGCCCGCGCTCAGCGTGTCCCAGTATTGCGCCACGGAGTGGCTGCGCCACTTGAAGTCGACGCCCACCAAGGACACGACAAAGAACTCCGACAGAGCCAGCGCCAGCCGCTTGCGCACCGCATCCGGCGCCGTCAGCAACTGGTTCCAGATCATGAAGTCTGCCGGGTAGGAGTTGTCGTAAAAATGGTGATCGTCAAAGGCGCGGTAGCCATGCGTGTCCAGCCAGTCAACGCCCTTCTGTCCTGGCGCGGCATTGAACTGTGCGTTCAACCAAGCAGAGAAACCCTGGGCACTCACGCTGGCCAACTCCGCGTCTGATGCGGAAAACTGGGCCTGCAGCAAGAAGCGCGCGGCCTGTTCCGCTGTGGGTGGCACCGCTGCGGGAGGCGGCGTTGGGGTTGCAGCGGCCGAGCCACCGCCACCACAAGCGGCCAGCGACGCGGCCGCCAGCAGCGCCGCAGCCGCCACCCTCTCTGGTCGCTCATGCGCCGGGTGCGGCTCGACTGCGGGGGAATCAAAGTGCATGGGGAGGTGCTCGTGGTGCCAAGGTCGGCGCAGTCTAGTGGTGGATTTTGCCCATCACCGGAAGTGTTACATATGCACACACATAACGGCGGACAAGCCCGTCTTCATGTGCACGCCGCAAGGATTCTGCCGTGCGCTGAGCGCGGCTTCAGGACTGCGCGGCCCGCAGCAGGGCGCGCGTGCTGAGCGCCTCTCCCCTTGCGGCAGCGGCAAAATCCGCGCCGGCCGAGGCGTACAGGATGGCGCGCGACGAGTTCACCACGATCGGCGCCAGCGTCTGGCCTTGCTCGGCGCGCCAGCCGGCCTTGACGGTGGCCAGCGCGTCGCCGCCTTGCGCACCCACGCCGGGAATGAGCAGCGGCACGCTCGGCGCCACAGCGCGCACGCGCGCGATCTCTGCGGGATAGGTGGCACCCACCACCAGCCCCAACTGTCCGTTCAGGTTCCAGGGGCCCTGGGCCAGGCCGGCGATGTGCTCGTACAGCAGCGGCGCTCCGGGTACGCTGGCCAGGCGCTGGGCCTGAAAGTCGTCACCGCCCGGATTGGAGGTGCGGCACAGCAGGAAAGCGCCCTTGCCGTGGTACTTCAAATAGGGCTGGACCGAATCGAAACCCATAAAGGGTGAGAGCGTGACCGCGTCCGCGCCATAGCGCTCGAAGGCCTCGATGGCGTACTGCTCGGCGGTGGCGCCGATGTCGCCGCGCTTGGCATCCAGAATGACGGGCACCTGCGGCGCCGTGCGGCGCATATGCGCCATCAGTTGCTCCAGTTGCGCCTCGGCGCGGTGCGCAGCGAAGTAGGCAATCTGCGGCTTGAAGGCGATCACCAGATCGGCCGTGGCGTCCACGATGGCGGCGCAAAAGTCGTAGATCTTGCTGGCGTCGCCCTGGAAATGGGTTGGGAATTTTCCCGGATCCGGATCCAGGCCGACGCACAACAAGGAGCCGTTTTGGCGCTCTGCAGCGTGCAACTGTTCGATAAAGGTCATGCTGGGATTTTAGCTACGGCATCACAAGCCCTGCGGGCAGTTGTGAGCCTGCGCTGACACTTCGTGGTAGCTACGGCATCACAAGCCCTGCGGGCAGTTGTGAGCCTGCGCTGACACTTCGTGGTAGCTACGGCAGCACAAGCCCTGCGGGCAGTTGTGAGCCTGCGCTGACA
>CAIMSP010000164.1 GCA_903844215.1 uncultured beta proteobacterium
AGCTTGGAGCGCTGTTCCTGCGTCAGCACCAACGGCGGTCGTTCAGATTTTCTTGCCATATTCACCACCCTCATCAGTTGAAGAAGAAACATGACGATTATCTACGATTTAGTAACTGTATTGATGGAACGAACTACTAGTCGTCGCTGTGGCTGGAGCGAGCCTGCCGCGAATCTGGGCTCCGCTATTCCTTGCGGCAGCCACCGGAGCAATCTTTCCAATAGCTCTACTTATCGCCAAGTTTCGTCACGAAGAACTTGTATCCAGCCCAAATCCGTTGGCCAAGTTAATGGGCGCCTGCATCGTCATGGTCAATCTCTTATGGGCTGTTCACGTGCCGCTGCTCATGGGTGCACCCGGCTACTTTCCGCTCAGCCTTGCCGTCGCCCTCGGTATGCACTGGATCGTTTATTCGTGGGTCATTCAACACAATGTCGGTATCACGCACGCTTTGCTGCGCACGGCGTTGGTCTTGGCTGCATGGTTAGCCTTTCCGCAGCAGCAAATCTCGGCGGTGGCAGTTGCCGTTGTCATCGCGTACTCAATTTCTATCGCTCAAATGCAGTCGCGGCAAGTGAGTGGCGGCTAGCCCCATGTGGAATCCGTAGAGTCCAGCACACCCGTGTCGCGCATGATGGAGTTACCCATCAAGTTCTCCGTTCAGGCGAGCAGCTTCTCCCTCCAGCCCGGGAACAGGTGATCGGCGTCTCCCGGGAAGGACTCGAAGGCGCGTGCCAATTCGCGGTGCTCCTTCGCGTACTCGATCGGGTCGGAACCCGACTTCCAGCACTCGTAGGACTGGCGCAGCGAAATCGCGCCGGCCGCCGGGCTGTCCAGATGGCCGTAGGCGCCGCCGCCGGCGGTGTTGACGACGTTGCCGTGGCCCAGGTTGTGGAAAAACCCGGGAAGCCGCAGCGCGTTCATGCCGCCCGAGATGATGGGCGTGGTGGGCTTCATGCCGTACCACTTCTGGAAGTAGACCGGGCCCTGGCATTCGTCGCGTTCGATCATGTAGGCGATGACGCGGTCGTCGCCTTCGCCCTCCATCTTGCCGTAGCCCATGGTGCCGACGTGGATGCCCGAAGCCCCTTGCAGACGGCTCATCTTGGCCAGCACGAAGGCGGTGTAGCCGCGCTTGGATGAGGGCGAGGTGATCATGCCGTGGCCGGCGCGGTGGTAGTGCAGGTACTGGTTCGGGTACTGGCGTCGCGCCGTGGTGATCATGCCGGGGCCGCCGACGAAGCCGTCCACCAGGAAGGCCAGCTTGTCGGCGTCCGGGCCAAAGGTTTCCAGCGCGAAGTCGGCGCGCGCCAGCATTTCGTAGTGGTCGTCGGCCGTGATGTTCATGGAGAACAGTTTGGCTTGACCGGTTTCGTCCTGGGCGCGCTTCATCGCGTCGTACACCAGCGGGATCGTCTTCTTGATCGGCGCGAACACCTGGTTGCCTTGCGGCTCGTCGTTCTTGATGAAGTCGCCGCCGAGCCAGAACTGGTACGCGGCCCGGGCAAAAGGCTCGGGGCGCAGACCGAGTTTGGGCTTGATGATGGTGCCGGAGATGTAGCCGCCGTCCTTCACCGGGCGTCCCAGGATGCGCCACAGGTCGGAGATGTCCTTGGCCGGGCCGTCGAACATCTGCACCACACGCTCGGGCACGTAGAAGTCGATCATCTTGGCGTGGGCGATGTCGCCCATGCCCTGGTTGTTGCCGATGGCCAGCGTCAGGAACGACACCAGCATGAAGCGGCCGTCGGTGACGTTGCGGTCGAACAGCTCCAGCGGGTAGGCGATGCGCATGTCCTCGGTGGCTTCGTCGATGTAGTACACCAGCGCGTCCACACCCTTGGTGAAGTCGTCGGTGGTGGAGACATCGACGTTGGTGCCGGTGGACGATTCGGCAGAAAAGTGGGCCGCCGCTTCCAGATAGCCGTGTCCCGGCTTGGGCTTCATCTTGTAGGCCACCAGGATGTGCTGGCCTGCGGCCATGAGGGCGGTTTCTTTGAGGCTCAGGTCGGCGTAGCGCTTCGATTGGTCCATGTCGGGCTCCTGTGAGTTGGGGTGATGGCGCAACTATAGGGAGGCATGTTCATCAGCGATAGTCAATTATTTTCGTTGATTCATCAGTAAATATTGATATTTATCGGGATCGCATCCAGCCGCACCTGGGTCCCTGCGGCACGCGCATCGAAGCGGTCTGAGTCCTGCGCAATTCGGCGCTTGCGGCTCGATTTGCAGGCCGCATCAGGTGCAAGCAACCGGACCATGATGGCCCCGTTCACTTCACGGTATGCTATGGACAGTTAGCAAAAACATCGCAATGAGGATGGCGCCCCGATTTCGCGTCAGCGTTGCCCCCATGTCTGGGGCGCCCTGTGGAGTGAAAGGCCATCATGAACGATTCCCGTACCCCAAGTGCTGTGACCGATGAGCGTCTGGTGCAAGCCCTGGACGAACTGCGCCTTGCCTTGTTGGGCATGTCGCTGCTGCTGCAGGACATGGAGTTTCAAATCGACCTTGCGCGGCGCATCGAGGCCAGCGCACAGGCGCACGAGCTGATGCAAAAGCTCAGGAACGGCTGACTTCAAGCGCAGGGTTCAGGCCCAGGATTCGATCAGCGGCCCGCCCTGTTCGATGAGGAACTCCTTGAACGCTCGGGCCGCAGGCGAGAGGCGGTTCTGCCGCAGGTGCGTCACATACCAGTGGCCGATGATGGGCATGCCCTGGACGTCCAGCAGCGCCAGGTGACCCGCCGCCAGTTCATGGCGCACGGTGCGCAGCGACAAAAAGCTCAAGCCCATGCCGGCCATGACGGCTTGCTTGATGGTCTCGTTGCTGGGCATCTCCATCACCACCTTGAGCTCCACGCCGTGCTGCGCAAACAGTCGCTCCATGGCGGCGCGCGTTCCCGACCCCTGCTCGCGCACCACAAACTCGTGCTCGCGCAGCAGCTCGAACGAGGCTTTCCTGCGCCTTGAGAGCGCGTGGTCCGGCGCGCACACGATGCCCATGGGGTTGGTGACGAAGGGCGTGGCTGCGCAGTCCAGCGTGGTGGGCGCACGCCCCATGATGACCAGGTCCACCTCGTTGCGCGCCAGCATGGACAGGATGTTTTCCCGGTTGTCGATCTGCAGTTTGACCTCGATGCCGGGCAGCAGCCGGGCAAAGCGCACCAGCAGCATGGGAACAAAGTATTTGGCCGTGCTGACCACGGCCAATTCGATGCGCCCCTTCTTCAGCCCCACGTGCTCGGCCATGCTGGCTTCGAGATTGCGAAACTGCGCCACCGCCGCCATCGCGTGCGTGAGGAATTCCTCGCCGGCCTGGGTCAACTGGATGTTGCGCCCGCACGGCTCGACCAGCGCCAAGCCAAACGCCTCCTCCAGCTGGCGCAACTGCATCGACACGGCGGGCTGGGTGACAAACAGCCGCGCCGCTGCCTTGGAGACGGAGCGGTCGCGTGCGACTTCGATGAAAGTCAAAATTTGCTTGAGTGTGAAGTTGCGCATGGGATGAATGATCAAGTTAGCCTGATGATTTAACGAAAAAATGTAATTTGAGTTTATGGGTGTTGGCGGCTAAAGTAAATCCATTGAAGCCCTGAGTCCCACCCCTCACGTGAAAGCACTGCATGTTGCGCGCCCTTATTTTTGATGTTGATGGCACCCTGGCGGACACCGAATCCGCGCACCGCGCGGCCTTCAACCACGCCTTTGCCGAGTTCGGCCTGGACTGGGCCTGGGACGAAGCGCTGTACACCGAACTGCTGAATGTCTCGGGCGGCAAGGAGCGCATCCTGCACTACTGGAAGTCGAGCCGCCCCGACATGCGCGAGCTGGGTGCGGGCGCCTTGCAAGACACCGTGAACCGGCTGCACGAACTCAAGACCGCCGCCTACGAAGAGGCGGTGGACAGCGGCGCCGTGCGTCTGCGTCCGGGCGTGCTCAAGCTCATGGATGCGGCGCTGGCCCAGGGCCTGCAACTGGCCATTGCCACGACGACCTCGCCGGTGAACATCGCCGCCCTGATGCGCCACGCCATCGGTGCCGATTGGCGGCTGAACTTCACCGCCATTGGGGACGCGTCCACGGCGCCGATCAAGAAGCCACATCCCCAGGTCTATCTGCAGATGCTGGCCGCGCTGCAGTTGGGTGGCGCGCAGTGCCTGGCGATTGAAGACTCCAGCAACGGTCTGCGCTCGGCGGCGGCGGCGGGCTTGGCCACGCTCATCACGCCCAACAGCTACACCGCGCACCATGACTTCGTCGGTGCGATGCGCGTCGTCCCCGATCTGAGCCACACCGATCTGGCGCAACTGCGCGACTGGCACGCCCAGTACCACGCGCCATCCATCCCGAAACACGGCTAAGCCGCAGAAAGCCCACCATGACCAAGACCCTTCGGCTGGCTCCCAGCATCCTCTCCGCCGACTTCGCCCGCCTGGGCGAAGAGGTGCGGGCGATTGAAGCCGCCGGCGCCGACCTGGTGCACTTTGACGTCATGGACAACCACTACGTGCCCAACCTCACCATCGGTCCCCTGGTGTGCGAGGCGATCCGACCGCACGTGAAGATCGGCATCGACGTGCACCTGATGGTGGAACCCGTGGACAGCCTGATCCCGCTGTTTGCCAAGGCCGGCGCCAACATCATCACCTTTCACCCGGAAGCGTCCAAACACGTGGACCGCACGCTGTCGTTGATCCGCGAGCTGGGCTGCAAGGCCGGCCTGGTGCTCAACCCCGCCAGCCCGCTGGACTGGCTGGACCACGTGATGGACAAGTTGGACATCATCCTGCTGATGAGCGTGAACCCCGGCTTTGGCGGGCAGAAATTCATTCCCTCGACGCTGGGCAAGCTGCGCGCTGTGCGCCGGCGTATCGATGCCCACCAGGCCGCAGGAGGCCAGCCGATCTGGCTGGAAGTGGACGGCGGCGTCAAGACCGACAACATCGCCGACATCGTGCGCGCCGGAGCCGACACCTGTGTTGCCGGCAGCGCCGTGTTCTCTTGCCCCGATGCCGATGGCGGCTACGCCGGCGTGATGCAGGCGCTGCGTCAGGCCGCAAAGTAAACCCTTCCTTCCGACCGAAAGTGCACCATGCCTTTGACCCAACGCTCCACCCTGACCCAGTTCCTGATCGAGGAGCGGCGCCGCTTCCCCGGCGCCAGCGGCGACTTCAATGCGCTGATCCTGGATGTGGCGCTGGCCTGCAAGGCGATCGCGCGCGCCGTCGCGCTGGGCGAACTCGGCGGCCACAGCGGCGACTTTTCGGCCCAGGGCGGGGCCATCAATGTGCAGGGCGAGACGCAGAAAAAGCTCGACGTGCTGAGCAACCAGGTCTTCATCCGCCGCACCGAATGGGCCGGCAATCTGGCCGGCATGGCGTCCGAAGAAATGGAGGCGGCGTACCAGATTCCTGCCCAGTACCCGCGCGGCAAATACCTGCTGGTGTTCGACCCGCTGGACGGTTCGAGCAACATCGATGTCAACGTCTCGGTGGGCAGCATCTTCTCGGTGCTGCGCGCCTCCAAGGAGGTGGAGGCCACGGGTCGCGACGTGGTCGAAGCCGATTTTCTGCAATCCGGCGCGCAACAGGTGGCCGCAGGCTACGCCTTGTACGGCCCGACCACGATGCTCGTGCTCAGCGTGGGCGACGGCGTGAACGGCTTCACGTTGGACCCGGAATTGGGCGAGTTCATGCTCACACACCCGAAGATCCGCGTGCCGGAGGAGACGCAGGAGTTCGCCATCAATGCCTCGAACAGCCGCTTCTGGGAGGCGCCGGTGAAGCGCTACGTGGACGAATGCCTGGCCGGCAAACCCGGAGCGCGCGGCAAGGATTTCAATATGCGCTGGATCGCCTCCATGGTGGCCGAGGCGCACCGCATCCTGATGCGCGGCGGCGTCTTCCTGTACCCGCGCGACAGCAAGGACCCGAGCAAGCCGGGCCGATTGCGCCTGCTGTACGAGGCCAACCCGGTGGGCTTCCTGATGGAGCAGGCGGGCGGGCGCGCCAGCACCGGCGAGACCCCCATGATGAGCGTGCAGCCAAGCTCGCTGCACCAGCGCATCGGTCTGGTGTTCGGCTCCAAGAACGAGGTCGAGCGCATCGAGCGTTACCACGCCGAGCCGCTTCCCAAGGCATCGGTGGACCCCTTGTTTTCGCCGCGCAGTCTGTTTCGCGACTGACTCGTCAATCTTTTAAAACTCCTGGAGACTCCCCATGTCTGAACGCCATCCCATCATCGCCATCACCGGCTCCAGCGGTGCCGGCACCACCTCGGTGACGCGCACCTTCGAGAACATTTTTCGGCGCGAAAAAGTCGCGGCGGCGGTGATCGAAGGCGACAGCTTTCACCGCTACGACCGCAAGGAAATGAAGCTCAAGGCGGCCGAAGCGGAAGCCCAGGGGAATCAGCATTTCAGTCACTTTGGCCCCGACAACAACCTGTTCCCCGAGTTGGCCGAGTTGTTCCGCTCCTATGGGCAGACCGGCAACGGACAGCGCCGCAAATACCTGCACGATCCGCAAGAGGCCGCGCCCTACCAGCAGGAGCCCGGCACCTTCACGCCCTGGGAACTGCTGCCCGACAACACCGACCTGTTGTTCTATGAAGGACTGCACGGCGCGGTGATCACGCCCGAGGTGAACATCGCACAGCACCCGGATTTGTTGATTGGCGTCGTGCCCGTGATCAACCTGGAGTGGATACAGAAGCTGTGGCGCGACAAGTCCAAGCGCGGCTATTCCACCGAGGCCGTGACCGACACCATCCTGCGCCGCATGCCCGACTATGTGAACTACATCTGCCCGCAGTTCGCGCACACCCACGTCAACTTCCAGCGCGTGCCCACGGTCGATACCTCCAACCCCTTCATCGCCCGCGACATCCCCGCGCCCGACGAGAGCATGGTGGTGATCCGTTTCGCCAACCCCAAGGGCATCGACTTCCAGTACCTGCTGAACATGATCAACGACTCCTTCATGTCGCGCGCCAACACCGTCGTCATCCCCGGCGGCAAGATGGAGCTCGCCATGCAGCTGATCTTCACGCCCTTTGTCTGGCGCATGATGGAACGCAAAAAGAAAGCCGGCTGATCATGACCATTCCCTCTCCTGAACTCGCGCGTCGCATGGCCAACGCGATCCGCATGCTTGCCGTGGACGCCGTGGAACTGGCCAAGTCCGGCCATCCGGGTGCGCCCATGGGCATGGCCGACATGGCCGAAGTGCTGTGGAACCGGCATCTGCAACACAACCCGATCAACCCGCATTGGGCCAATCGGGACCGCTTTGTGCTGTCCAACGGGCACGGCTCGATGCTGCTCTATGCGCTGCTGCATCTGAGCGGCTACGACTTGTCGCTGGACGACCTGAAGAAGTTCCGCCAGCTGCACAGCAAGACGCCGGGCCACCCTGAACTGGGCATCACTGCGGGCGTGGAAACCACCACCGGACCGCTGGGCCAGGGCATCGCGAATGCCGTGGGCATGGCGCTGGCCGAGAAGCTGCTGGCGGCCGAATTCAACCGCCCCGCACACGCCATCGTGGACCACTTCACCTACACCTTCCTGGGCGACGGCTGCATGATGGAGGGCATCAGCCACGAGGTCTGTTCGCTGGCCGGCACATTGAGATTGTCCAAGCTGGTGGCGCTGTACGACGACAACGGCATCTCCATCGACGGCCATGTCGAAGGCTGGTTCACCGACGACACGCCGGCGCGCTTTGCCGCCTATGGCTGGAACGTGATCGCCGGCGTCGATGGCCACGACCCGGCGGCCGTGGACGCGGCGCTGCACGCGGCACGTGCCCAAGGCTTGGCCGATGACGGCAAACCCACGCTGATTTGCTGCAAGACCGTGATTGGCCAGGGCTCGCCCAACAAGGCCGGCACGCACGACGTGCACGGCGCCGCCTTGGGCGCGGCCGAAGTGGCGGCGACGCGCGCAGCGCTGGGCTGGACCTCGGCGCCGTTCGAGATGCCGGCCGACATCGCCCAAGCCTGGGACGCGAAGACGCGTGGCGCTGCGGCCGAGTTGGCGTGGCAGCAAACGTTTGCCGCCTACCGCTCGGCTTACGCCAAGGAAGCCGCAGAATTCGAGCGCCGCATGGCCGGCGAATTGAGCGCCGACTTGCGCGCCCAACTGCCCGAACTGCTGCGCGCCATCGCCGCCAAACCGGATGCTTTCGCCACGCGCAAATCCAGCCAGAACGCACTCGACGCGCTGAGCGCCCTGCTGCCGGAGTTCTTCGGCGGCTCGGCCGACTTGACGGGATCGAACCTGACCAACTTCAAGGGCTGCGTGAAGGCCGGGCGCGACACCTGGGGCAACCATTTGTCCTACGGCGTGCGCGAGTTCGGCATGGCCGCGATGATGAACGGCATCGCGCTGCACGGCGGCTACTTGCCCTATGGCGGCACCTTTCTGACCTTCAGCGACTACTCGCGCAACGCCATCCGCATGGCCGCGCTGATGAAGCTGCGCGTGATCCACGTGTTCACGCACGACAGCATTGGCCTGGGCGAGGACGGCCCCACGCACCAGTCGGTGGAGCAGGTGCCCTCGCTGCGCATCATCCCGAATCTGGACGTCTGGCGCCCGGCCGATGGGCTGGAAACCGCCGTGGCCTGGAGCTACGCGATCGAACGCCGTGACGGCCCCAGCGCGCTGGCGCTGTCACGCCAGAACCTGCCGCGCCTGACAGACGCGAGCCGGGTGGACGACATCCGCAAGGGCGGCTACATCCTGGCCGACAGCGTGCACGCCCGGGCCGTGATCATTGCGACCGGCTCCGAAACGTCGCTGGCCATGGCGGCGCACGCGGCCTTGGCCAAAGAGGGCATCGCCACGCGCGTGGTCTCCATGCCCTGCAGCAACCTGTTTGACCGTCAGAGCCAGGACTACCAGGACAGCGTGCTGCCGCTGGCCTTGCCGGCGGTGGCGGTGGAAGCCGCGCACCCGGACTTCTGGCGCAAGTACGTCGGCCGCACCGGACGCGTCGTTGGAATGCGTGGTTTTGGCGAGTCCGCTCCGGCCAAGGACTTGTACGCCTACTTTGGCATCACGGCGCAAGCCGTGGAACAGGCGGTTCGCGATGTGCTTTGAGCTGGTGCTGTTCGACTTGGACGGCACGCTGATCGAGACCGCGCCAGAGATCGCCGACGCGGTGAACGACACCTTGCGCGAACTGGCGCTGCCCGAGGTGGAGCTGAGCCGGGTCCGTGACTGGATCGGCCACGGCACGGGCGAACTGCTGGTGCAGGCCCTGGCCCATGTCGGCCAGCGCAGCGCCGACGCGCTTCGGCTGGCACCCGAGTTTGCCGCCGCCAAGCAGTGCTTTGACGGCCACTACCGCCAGCGTTGCGGCACGCGCAGCCATCTCTATCCCCAGGTGCGCGAGGTCTTGAATGCCCTGCGTCAGGCCGGCCTGAAGCTGGCGCTGGTGACGAACAAGGAACAGCGTTACACCCGTACCGTGCTGGACGCGCACCAGCTGGCGCCGCTGTTTGACCGCGTCATCAGCGGCGACAGTTTTCCCTTGAAGAAGCCCGATCCGGTGGGCGTTTTGTCCTGTCTGGAACAGTTTGCCGTCCTGCCTGGGCGCGCGCTTTTTGTCGGAGATTCTTGCATCGACGTGGCCACGGCTCGCGCCGCAGGCGTTACAGTCTGGGCCTTGCCTTATGGCTACAACATGGGCAAGCCGATTCAGGACTGCGGTCCGGACCGTGTCATCGAGGACTTTTCTGCGCTCATGGCGTTGACCACAGGGCGGCAGAAGAATTTGCAAACTGTTTAAGGAAAAGAAAATGGCGATCAAGATTGGCATCAACGGATTTGGGCGTATCGGGCGCATGGTGTTTCGCGCTGCGGTGCAGAACTTCTCGGACATCGAAGTCGTGGGCATCAACGACCTGCTCGAGCCCGAGTACCTGGCCTACATGCTGCAGTACGACTCGGTGCAC
>CAIMSP010000165.1 GCA_903844215.1 uncultured beta proteobacterium
CTTGCCGTCGCGGTCGGTGAAGTAGGTGAACATGAAGAAGCTCAGCCAATCCGGCGTCTCTTCATTAAAGGCTTGCAAGATGCGTGGGTTGTCTTCCTGGCCCGAGCGACGCTCCAGCAGTGCTTCGCCTTCCTCGCGGCCATCGCGGCCGAAGTATTTGTGCAGCAGGTAGACCATGGCCCAGAGGTGGCGCCCTTCTTCCACGTTCACCTGAAACAGGTTGCGCAGGTCGTACTGGCTGGGCGCGGTCAGACCCAGGTGGCGCTGGTGCTCGACGGATGCCGGCTCGGTGTCACCTTGCGTGACGATGATGCGGCGCAGGTTGGCGCGGTATTCGCCAGGCACATCCTGCCAGGCGGCTTCGCCCTTGTGGTCGCCGAAATGGATCTTGCGGTCGGCTTCAGCCGGGTTCAGGAAAATGCCCCAACGGTAGTCGGGCATCTTCACGTGGCCGAACTGGGCCCAGCCTTGCGGGTCCACGCTGACGGCGGTGCGCAGGTAGACGTCAAAGTTCTGGCTGTCGTCCGGACCCATGTCGCCCCACCATTTCAGGTAGTTGGGCTGCCATTGCTCGAGCGCACGTTGCAGGGTGCGGTCTTCGCTCAGGTTGACGTTGTTGGGGATCTTGTCGCTGTAATCGATGCTGCTCATGCTTGTCTCCAGTTAAAGAAAATTATTTATTTGAAAAAATGGCTTAGACGCGGTTCCAGTCGAACACGGCCTTGTCGCCTTTTCCGTACACCTTCAATGCACCCTTTTCACCGACGGCGTTGGGGCGCTGGAAGATCCAGTTCTGCCAGGCGGTCAGGCGGCCGAAGACGCGGGTGAACATGTTCTCCGGGCCGTTGAAGCGCAGGTTGGCTTCCAGGCCGGTGAGGGCGTCGGGCGACATGGAGACGCGCTCCTCAATCGCAATGCGCACTTCGTCGGTCCAGTCGATGTCGTCGGGGTTGGCAGTCACCAGGCCGAGGGCAAAGGCGGCGTCGGCATCCAGGGCTTTTCCGGCCTGTGCACGCACGGCATCCAGGGCGGGGGCTTCGCTGTAGAAACGGCGTTGCAGACGGCTTTGCTCGGTGACCATGGGGAACAGGCCGAAGTTGGTGTCGGATACGGTGATCTTGGGTGTGGCGGCTTCGTCGTCAGGCAGGATCAGCATGTAGCTGCGGTCGCAGGCCAGGGCCAGTTCCAAGAGCGTGCCGGCAAAGCAAGAGCCGGATTCGATCAGCGCAAACAGGCTTCGTGAAGACACGTCCAGGCGTGCCAGCGTGCGGCGCAAGAGGCCAATGGTTTCACGCACCAGCCAATGGTTCTGGTGGGCGACCAGCACAGCGTCGGATGCCAGCACGGCAGCGGAGTCGCCCAAGGTCTTGATCAGCCAGATGCCGAGGTCCAGCTCGTTGGTGCGCATTTGCAGAATCGCGTCTTCCAGTGCGCGGGCCATGGCCAGCGGGTACCACTGGTCACCGGCGGCCTCGATGCCGGCGATGTCGGTGGGTTGGACTCCGGCCGGGCTCTTGACGGTGAACACGGCGGTGCGCTTGGCACGGTCGATTTCCACGGTCACATGCTGGTAACGCAGGGCGTCGGCTTCCACCGTGCGGTGCAGCGGGTTGAGCGTGACACCCTTGCCATCCACAGGGCGGTCGCTTTGTGCGGCCAGTGCCAGGGCGCGTTCCTGCACCTTGGCGGCAAATGCGGCGGGCTTGGCAATGCCGTCCACCAGGCGCCAGTCCACAGCCTTCTGGCCGCGCACACCTTCGACGCTGGTGCAGAAAATGTCGGCCAGGTCATGGCGCACTTTGCGCTTGTCGGTCACGCGGGTCAGGCCGCCGGTACCGGGCAGCACGCCCAGCAAAGGCACTTCGGGCAGGCTTACTGCGCTGCTGCGGTCGTCCACCAACAGGATTTCGTCGCAGGCCAGGGCCAGCTCGTAGCCGCCGCCGGCGCAGGCGCCGTTGACGGCTGCCAGGAACTTCAGGCCGCTGTGCTTGGAGGTGTCTTCCAGGCCGTTGCGGGTTTCGTTGGTGAACTTGCAGAAGTTCACCTTCCAGGCGTGGCTGGAGACACCCAGCATGAAGATGTTGGCGCCGGAGCAGAACACTTTCTCCTTGGCGCTGGTGACGACCACGGTGCGCACTTCGGGATGCTCAAAACGGATGCGCCCGATGGCGTCGTTGAGTTCAATGTCCACCCCCAGGTCGTAGCTGTTGAGCTTGAGCTTGTAGCCGGGACGCAGGCCGGCGTTTTCGTCAAAGTCGGCCTTGAGCGTCGCCACGGCGCCGTCGAAGCTGAGCTTCCAGTGCTTGTACTGGGAGGGATGGGTTTGGTATTCAACGCGGCTGGATGGGGTCACGGGAGGCTCCTGAGCTAAAGCAAAAAAGTGCATTCATCGGCAATGACATGCATCATAGTGCATTACCGTCGGAAAGGCAAAGCATTTTTATGCATGTTTTGTGATTGACAGGTTCTGCGGTGGCGGCAGCGCCCCGGCCGGCCTGCACCCGGCCTCACGTCGGCAGGTGCAGCACGTCCCGAACCATGCGGCGCAAAGCGCTGAACGTGGGCTGCAGCGCCTGGTTGCTGGTGTCCAGCCGGAACTGGGCCTTGGAATAGAAGGCCGCGCGGCCCGACAGAATGCCTTTGAGGTCTTCCATCGCCTCCTTGCTCGCGGCCATGGGGCGCAGATCGCCCTGGGCTGTGACCCGCTTCATGTGATCCTCGGGATCGGCTTGCAGCCAGACCGTGGTGCAATGCGCCAGCAACTGGTTGAAGGTGGCCGCGTCCGACACCAGGCCGCCGGGCGTGGCGATCACCGCCTCGGGGTAAATCTGGATCGCCTCCTCGAGCGCGCGCCGCTCGTAACGGCGGTAGGCGTTGACGCCATACAAGGCCTGGATTTCGGACACGCTGCAGCCGGCAAATTTCTCGATCTCTCGGCTCAGTTCGACGAAGGGAAAACCCAGATCGTCGGCCAGCATCTGGCCCAGCGTGGACTTGCCGGCGCCGCGCAAGCCGATCAGCGCCACGCGCGAACTGTGCGCCTCGTTGCCCCCGCCGGTGCCCAGCATCTCGCCGATGGCCACGCGCACACGCTGCAGCGTGGCGTCGTCGCGCTGCTCCAGCAACTCGCGGATCAGCAGCCACTCGGGCGAGGACGTGGTCACGTCGCCGATGAGTTCACCCAGTGAGCACTGCAGGGCGCCGGCAACCTGCAACAGCACCAGGATGGAGGCGTTGCCCACGCCGTATTCCAAGTTCGCTAGATGGCGCTCGGACACGTCGGCCGCCAGTGCCGTGGCCTTGCGCGTCATGCCCCGGCGCGAGCGCAGGCTGCGCACCCGATCGCCCAGCGCGGCCAAAAATGGATTTTTCTCCTGCGGCCCCGGTGCCTCGGACAGCCGGTCTGAAACCTCGGCGAGGTCCGGATCGGCCGACGCGGCGCTCAAAACCAAAGCGCGAGACTGCAATATAGTGCTTGGCATGGTGGGCTGGAAACTTTTTGGTGCATGCTTGCACAATAGTTCATATTTACCGGATGTGCAAGCCCAAATACCCACAGCGAGTCCCTCATGCCCTCCACCGAATTTCGAAAACAGCTTGCCGAACTGACCAGCCAACTCGTCGGCCCGCACCACAGCCACCCCGAAGGCGAAATCGACCTCATCATGCCGCTGGACGAGCGGTGCCCAATTTGACGGCCGCCCGGCCGGTTGGCTGGTCTGCCCGACCGGCAGCGCCCATCGCCCCACCGTGAGCCAGGGCCGCGCCCTGGTGCTTTACCTGCTGCCCCAGGGCCGCATCGACTTCAGCCCTGCCTGAGACTGAATGGCTTTGAGCCACCGGAGCAGGGTCGGGCGCGCCCCTGGCCAAGCGCCGGCCTGCGCCGACATCCGGCGGCGTCATTCCGGCGTCATGGAAGCCCCTTACAATCAGGGTTAACCCTAGACACAACAGGACGTCCGACTGCAAGCCGGATCTCTTGGGGGAATGGCAGCACATCCTGTGACCCGCCCATCGCCTGCCCTTGCCCCCTCCCGCTTCTAGGACTCCATGCTCTATCAACTCCACGAACACCAGCGCTCGGTCAAACAGTCCCTTGCGCGCTTTGCGCGCTCGGCCTCGCGCGCCTACGCCAACCCCCTGAGCGGGCTGGCGCAACTGCCGTTTGCCAAGAACCTGTCGGCCAGCTATGACTTGATGCACCGACTGGGCAAGGAATACAAGAAGCCCAGCTTCAAGCTGGAAACCATCGCCGTGGCGGGCAGCAGCGTCATGGTGCATGAAGTGGTGGAAATCGCCCGCCCCTTCTGCGATCTGCTCAGCTTCAAGCGGCTCAGCGACGACATGGCGACGCTGCAACAGATCGAGGCCCAACCGACGGTGTTGCTGGTGGCACCCCTGTCGGGTCATTACGCCACGCTGTTGCGCGACACGGTCAAGACGCTGCTGCAGGACCACCGGGTCTATATCACCGACTGGAAGAACGCCAGCCTGGTGCCCGTGACGGAAGGCGAATTCCATCTGGATGACTACGTGAACTACGTGCAGGACTTCATTCGTCACCTGCAGGCCGTGCATGGCAACTGCCACGTGGTCAGCGTGTGCCAACCCACCGTCCCGGTGCTGGCCGCAGTGGCCCTGATGGCCAGTCGCGGGGAACAAGCGCCCTTGAGCATGACCATGATGGGCGGCCCCATCGATGCCCGCGAATCCCCCACGGCGGTGAATGCATTCGCCACCGGCAAGCGCTTTGAATGGTTCGAGAACAACGTGATCTTCTCCGTGCCGGCCAACTATCCAGGCGCCGGGCGCCGCGTCTATCCGGGCTTTCTGCAGCACACCGGCTTTGTCGCGATGAATCCGCAAAGCCACACCCAGCACCACATCGATTACTTCCAGGACCTGGTCCACGACGATGCCGCCGCCGCCGCGGCGCACCGCAAGTTCTACGACGAATACAACGCCGTGCTGGACATGGACGCCGCCTTCTATCTGGAGACGATCAAGCTGGTGTTCCAGGACTACAACCTGGCCCTGGGCACCTGGGACGTGAAGAACAGCGCGGGCGTGGCCGAGCGGGTCAGGCCGCAGGACATCACGCACACCGCCCTGCTGTCGGTGGAAGGTGAATTGGACGACATCGCCGGCATCGGCCAGACCCGCGCCGCGCACACGCTGTGCAGCGGACTCGCGCCGGCACAGCGTGAGCACCTGGAAATCCCCGGCGCCGGGCACTACGGCATCTTCAGCGGCCAGCGCTGGCATCAGCTGACCTACCCGGCCTTGAAGGCCTTCATCGCCACGCACCACGCCAAGTAGCTTGGCGCGCCGCGGGCGCCGGCCCCGGCTCAGTCGCTTGCCGACTCCGACAACAGTTCGCAGACGGTGCTGCGCAACCACTGGTTTCCCGGATCCTGGTGGTAGCGCGTGTGCCAGTGCTGCTTCACGTCGTATTCGGGCAGCGCAAAGGGCACGGGGAAGATGCGAAAAGCGCCGCGTCCCTGCAACAGCTCGCCCAGGCGCTGCGGGATGGTGGCGAGCAAATCCGTGTGCTCGATGGCAAACGCGGCGCCCAGAAAATTGGGAATCCGCATGACCACGCGCTGGCGAATACCCAGGCGCGCGATTTCGCGCTCGATGATCAGCGGCGCAAAACCCGAGGAACTCACGACCGCGTGGTCCTCGGCCTCGAATTGCGCCAGCGTCAGGCGCTTGCCGATGCGCGGATGACGTTGCGCGACCAGACAGACGAATCGCTGCCGAAACAGCAACTGCTGATAGAACCCGGCTTCGAGTTGCGGCATCAGGCCGATCGCCAGGTCCGCCGCACCGCTTTCCAGCAGCCGCGCCGTGTCGCTGGACAGGGGCATGATTTCGATGCGTATGCCCGGCGCCGTCAGGCGCAGCTTCTGCGACAGCTTGGGCAGCAACACCAGTTGGCTGATGTCGGTCATGCAGATGCGCAACAATCGCTGTGAGGTCGTCGGCTCAAAGCCGCTGCGGTGCTCCAGCACCTGCGTCACGGCCTGCAACGCGGTGCGCACCGAGGGCAACAGGGTCTCGCAAAACGGCGTCGGCTCCATGCCCGCCGAGGTGCGCACAAACAGCGGGTCGCCAAAGTGGCGGCGCAACTTGGACAGCGCCACGCTGGCGGCGGGCTGACCCAGCTCCAGCGCGGCCGCTGCGGCGCTGACACTGCGGCTCTGGTAGATCTGCTCCAGCACGCAGAGCAGGCGACTATCGATGGCTTTCATGACCCGACTATACGAAATTCGAATAGTGTCTATCTGGCGCGCTGCATTTACAGCGCTCGCCCCTGCCCTTAGCATCCGGTCGGACTTTGCGCGCCCACGTGCAAAGTCCGACCGGCTGCTGGTCCCCGCCAGACGCCACCGCCCAACCAAGGAATCATGATGCAGGAACTCGGCCGCTTGGAAGACCTCCCCCTCGAATACCGCACGGCGCTGAGCGCGAAGAACCTGGTGCCGCTGTGGCCCAGCCTGCGCGCCGTGCTGCCGCCGGGCGTGCCCACGCGGCGCACCCAGCCGATGTGCTGGCCCTACCAGGAACTGCGCCCGCTGCTGCTGCAGGCCGGCGAGCTCACGCCGATGGAAAAGGCCGAGCGCCGCGTGCTGGTGCTGGCCAATCCGGGCCATGGCCTGGAGAACATGAAGGCCTCGGCCACGATCTATCTGGGCATGCAGTTGCTGCTGCCGGGCGAGTGGGCACCGGCGCACCGCCACACGCCCAACGCCGTGCGCATGATCGTCGAGGGCGAGGGCGCCTACACCACGGTCGAGGGCGAGAAATGCCGCATGAGCCGAGGCGATCTGATCCTGACCCCGACCGGCCTGTGGCACGAGCACGGCCACGACGGCGACCAGCCCGTGGTCTGGCTCGACGTGCTCGATCTGCCGCTGGTGTATTTCATGGAGACCTCGTATGTCACCGAGGGCCAGCGCCAGGCCGTCACCCATGAAGCCGCCGACAGCGCCTACCCATGCGCGGGCGTGCTGCCCGCGCCGGCGTTCCAACGCGCCGGCTCGGCCTTTCCCATGCTGCACTACCCCTGGGTGAAGGTGCGCGCCGCCCTGACGACGATGGCTTCGCGCCAAAGCGCGCTCGAAGCCGTGCAGGTGAGCTACGTGAATCCCGAAACCGGCGCCGACTGCCAGAAGATTCTGGGCTTCTGCGCGCTGATGCTGCGCCCGGGCGAAACGCTCAAGCTGCCGGCCCGCTCCTGCGCCATGGTGTTTCACCAGATCGAAGGCGGCGCCCACGTCAGCATCAGCGCGCAGTCGTTCCGGTTGGCCGAGGCCGACACCTGCTGCATCCCGGGCTACGCACCCATCACGCTGAGCAACGACTCGGCCACCGATCCCGCCTTCCTCTTCATCGCAGATGACGCACCGCTGCAGAAGAAACTTGGCCTGTACGAAGAAAGAAAGAACCCATGACCGACTACGTTTTGACCCCTCCCGCGACGCCGTCGCTGCCGGTGCAGGGCAGCGCGCTGCGCTTTGCCGTGAACCGCATCTTCTGCGTCGGTCGCAACTACCACGCGCACGCCATCGAGATGGGTCGCCCGGTGGACAAGGAGCAGGCCAAGCCCTTCTATTTCACCAAGGCGAATTCGACCCTGGTCGAGTCGGGCGCCACCGTGCCCTACCCCTGCGCGACGCAGAACTACCACTATGAGATGGAACTGGTGGTGGCGATTGGCGCGCCGGGCTTTCGCGTCAAGGAAACCGACGCCGCCGCGCTGATCTACGGCTACGCCGCCGGCCTGGACATGACGCGGCGCGATCTGCAACTGGTGGCGCGCGAAACCGGTCGCCCCTGGGATCTGGGCAAGGACTTCGAGCAGTCCGCCGTCTGCGGCGCCATCGTCCCCATGGGGGAACTCGGCGTGCTGCAAGGCGGCGCCATCCACCTGGAAGTGAACGGGCAAACACGCCAGCGCGGCGACCTGAACCAGTTGATCTGGAACATCCCCGAACTGCTGGCCGACCTGTCGCAGTTCTATCATCTGCAAGCCGGCGATCTGATCTACACCGGCACCCCCGAAGGCGTGGGCGCCGTGCAGACCGGCGACCATATCAGCGGCCACGTGCAGGGCGTGGGCGACGTGGCGCTGACGATTGGCGCCGCCGAATAAACCGCTATTCAGGAGATGAAGATGAAGCAACAACTTCCCGTGATCGTCGCCGGCGGCGGCATCGGCGGCCTGGCCGCCGCGCTGGCCCTGGTGCGCCAGGGCTTCACCGTCAAGGTGCTGGAGCAAAGCCCGCAGATCGGCGAAATCGGCGCCGGCATCCAACTCGGCCCGAACGCCTTTCACGCCTTTGACGCGCTGGGTGTGGGCGCGAAGGCGCGCAGCCGCGCCGTCTTCACCGACGAGATGGTGATGCACGACGCGCTGGACGAAAGCCTGGTGGGGCGCATCGCCACCGGCGAGGCCTTTCGCCAGCGCTTTGGCAACCCGTATGCGGTGATCCACCGCGTGGACGTGCACCTGTCGCTGCTGGAAGGCGCGCAGGAAACCGGCAAGGTGGAATTCCTGACCTCGACGCGCGCCGTGCACGTCGAGCAGGACGACGCCGGCGTCACTGTGACCGACCAGAACGGACTGCAGCACCGGGGGCTGGCGCTGATCGGCGCAGACGGCGTGAAGTCGGTGCTGCGCCAGCAGTACGTGAACGACCCGCCGCGCGTCACCGGCCACGTCGTGTACCGCTGCGTCATCGACAAAAAGGATTTCCCCGCCGACCTGCAGTGGAACGCCGCGAGCATCTGGGTCGGACCGAACTGCCACCTGGTGCATTACCCGCTGCGCGGCGGCGAACAGTACAACGTGGTCGTGACTTTTCACAGCCGCAAACAGGAAGAATGGGGCGTCACCGTTGGAAGCAGCGAGGAAGTGCAGAGCTACTTCCAGGGCATCTGTCCCAAGGCGCGCCAGCTCATCGACCTGCCCAAGCAATGGAAGCGCTGGGCCACGGCCGACCGCGAGCCGATTGGCCAGTGGTCGTTCGGCCGCGCCACGCTGCTGGGTGACGCGGCCCACCCCACGACGCAGTATCTGGCGCAAGGCGCCTGCATGGCGCTGGAAGACGCGGTCACCTTGGGCGAGGCGCTGCGCGCCTGCGGCAACGACTTCATCCAGGCCTTCGATCTGTACCAGAGATCGCGTGTGGCGCGCACGGCGCGCATCGTGCTGTCGGCGCGCGAGATGGGCCGCCTCTACCACGCCAAGGGCGTGGAGCGCCTGGTGCGCAACGACTTATGGAAAGGCCGCACGCAGGAACGCTTCTACGATGCCATGGAGTGGCTGTACGGCTGGAATGTGGGAAACTGCCTGGCCAAAGACTGACTCGGGACCCGCATGCTGAAACTCTACGACTTCTTTCGCAGCGGCACTTCGCACCGACTGCGCATCGCGCTCAACCTCAAGGGCCTGGACTACGCCCAGGTGGCCGTGAGTTTGCCCAAGGAAGAGCATCTGGGCGCGGCCTTCAAGGCCATCAATCCACAGGGCTTCGTGCCCGCGCTGCTGGCCGACGAGCAGGTGCTGATCCAGTCGCCCGCCATCATCGAATGGCTGGAAGAACGCTACCCGGCGCCCGCACTGCTGCCTGCCGACCCACAGGCTCGGGCCCGGGTGCGCGCGCTGGCGGCCATCGTCGGCTGCGACATCCATCCGCTGAACAACCGGCGCGTGCTGGAATACCTGCGCCATCAACTGCACGCCAGCGAAGCCGATGTGCTGGCCTGGTGCGGTACCTGGATCGCCTCGGGCTTTGCGGCGCTGGAGGCGCTGCTGGCGGCCGACACGCAGCGCGGCCCGTTCTGCTATGGCCACACGCCCACCTTGGCCGACGCCTACCTGGTGCCGCAAGTGGAGAGCTCGCGCCGCTTCAAGGTCGATCTCACGCCCTACCCGCTGATCCGCGCCATCGACAAGGACTGCGCCGAACTCGACGCCTTCGCCAGCGCCGCGCCCGGCGCCCAGCCCGACGCCGCCTGACTTGAGCCATAGCAAAAAGAGATAGCTAGTAGTCGCGCTGCGGGATGGACCTGCGCCGACTTGAGCGGCAATATACTGGCCAGCGGGGGCATTCCCAAGCGCGCACCGACCCGCTTGTGCCCCGAGCCGACCGCAACGGCTGCGACAGCCTCACTTTCACGCCCAGGAGACAAGACATGAAGCCATTGAAATTTTCTCTCGCCGCCGCCGCCCTCGCGCTGGCCGCATCGTTCTCGGCCCAGGCCGCTGATCCGATCAAGGTCGGCCTGGTCCTGCCCATGTCGGGGCCGTTCGCGGCCTACGGCAAGCAAATCGAGCACGGCGTGAAACTCTATCTCGCGCTCAACGGTGACACCGTCGCTGGCCGCAAGATCGAGCTCATCGTGAAGGACGACAGCCCCGGCACTGCAGGCGACGTGAGCAAGCGCCTGGCGACGGAGCTGGTGGTCAAGGACAAGGTCGATATCCTGGCTGGTTTTGGTCTGACGCCCTCGGCCTTTGCCGTGGCCTCGGTCGCCACCGAAGGCAAGAAGCCGATGGTGGTGATGAACGCGGCCACCTCGGCCGTGACCACCAAGTCGAATTACATCGTGCGCACTTCGATGACGCTGCCGCAGATCACCGCGCCCATCGCTTCCTGGGCGGCGAAGAACAAGATCAAGAAGGTGTTTACCCTGGTCGCCGACTACGGTCCGGGGCACGACGCCGAAGGCCAGTTCAAGAAGACCTTCACCGCCGCCGGCGGCGAGATCGTGGGCGAGGTGCGCGCACCGGTGAAGAACCCCGACTTCGCGCCCTTCCTGCAAAAGATC
>CAIMSP010000166.1 GCA_903844215.1 uncultured beta proteobacterium
AGCTTGGAGCGCTGTTCCTGCGTCAGCACCAACGGCGGTCGTTCAGATTTTCTTGCCATATTCACCACCCTCATCAGTTGAAGAAGAAACATGACGATTATCTACGATTTAGTAACTGTATTGATGGAACGAACTACTAGTACTCAGGCTTGCGCCAGGAAGCTGCCCGACTTGCCGCCGTGTTTTTCCAGCAGGCGCACGCCGCTGATGGTCATGCCGCGGTCCACCGCCTTGCACATGTCGTAGATCGTCAGCAGGGCGATCTGCACGGCCGTCAGGGCTTCCATCTCCACCCCCGTCGGGCCGAAGGTTTCAACCGTGGCCTGGCACGCCACGCAGGCGGCGGCGCTGCCCTGCTGCGGGGCGGTTGAAAACGCCAGCGCGACCCGGGTCAGCGCCAGCGGATGGCACAAAGGAATGAGCTCGCTGGTCTTCTTCGCGCCCTGAATGCCGGCAATGCGCGCGATGCCAAGCACGTCGCCTTTCTTGGCGTTGCCCGCCAGAATGATGTCCAGGGTGGACGCCAACATCTCTATTCGGCCGGTCGCGACGGCGATGCGTTGGGTGCTGGCCTTGCCGCCGACATCCACCATGTGGGCCTGGCCTTGGGCATCAAAGTGGGTCAATGAAGTCATGGGAGTCTTTGGGTAAAGCCTGAAACTCGGACCGGTTTACAGAAGCTTGATGTTTTTCGAGCATCATACGGGCATGTTCACTTTGAGCTTTCCCGGGAAGACGTCCAGCCAAGGCTGGCCGAAATTCCGCTGGCTGGACCCATTTTGAAATCCACACCCATGCGCCGACTGCGGCGCGGACTGCAACTGAGCTTGCTCGCGGCGGCCTTGGGCCTGCCGACGGGCGCGCTGCCGGCGGCGCCGCTCAGCCCCTTGCCCAACCTGGGCGACTCGGGCGATCTGAGTCTGAGCGCCGAGCGCCGGCTCGGCGACCGCATTGCGCGGGAAATCTACCGCGACCCGGACTACATCGACGACGCCTTGCTGGAGGAGTATGCGCAAGGCGTGTGGCAGTCGCTGCTTGCCGCAGCGCGCCAGCGCGGCGAGGTCACACCGGAAATGGATGCGCGCCTGGCCTTCGAGTTGCTGCTGATACGCGACCGCAGCGTCAACGCCTTTGCCCTGCCCGGGGGCTACATGGGCCTGCACCTGGGGATGATCGGCGTGGTCAGCAGCGGCGACGAACTGGCGTCGGTGCTCGGGCACGAACTCAGCCACATCACGCAGCGCCACATCTCCCGCATGACGACCCAGCAAAGCCAGCAGACGCCCTGGCTGATCGGCGCCATGATCCTGGGCGTGCTGGCGGCCAGCAAAAGTCCGGACGCCGCCAACGCCCTGCTGACCGGGGGCCAGGCGCTGGCGCTGCAGAACCAGTTGAATTTTTCGCGCGACATGGAACGCGAGGCCGACCGCGTGGGCTTTGGCGTGATGACGCAGGCCGGCTATGCGCCCGAGGCCTTCGCCAGCATGTTCGAGAAGCTGCAGCAGTCCACGCGGCTCAGCGACAGTGGCGCCTTTCCCTACCTGCGCACGCATCCGCTCACGACCGAGCGCATCGGTGACGTGCAGTCGCGCCTGCCCAAGGGCGCGGCAGGCGCCGTGGCGCCGCCCCCGGCCGTGACCCCGCTGCACGCGATGATGGCGGCGCGCGCGCGCGTGCTGGCCAACCCCACCTCCGAGGCGCTGCGCCTGTGGCAGGATGAAGCCAATAGCCTGAGCTTCGAGGGGCTGGACCGGGCGCGCAAGATGGGCGCACTCACCAGCGCCCTGCTGTCCACCATCCGGCTGCGCGAGTTCGCCCAGGCCAAGCAACTGCTGGCGCGTTTGCAGAGCCTGTCCAAGGACGAGGCACCCACGCTGCGCCTGACCCGATGGATGGCGGCGGAACTGGCCTTGGCCCAGGAGGATGCGCCCAGTGCCCTGAAGCTGCTGGGCGACGCCACGCCAAGCACGCGGCCCGAACTGCTGCTGCAGGCACAGGCGCAAGTGCGCGCCGGTCAGGCGAATCTGGCAGCGCAGTCCTTGCAGATCTGGGTTGCCATTCACCCCAAGGACGCCAGCGCCTGGATGGGTCTGAGCAGTGCCTACAACGCCATGGGCCAGACCGTGGGGGCGGTTCGGGCCGAGGCCGAAGCCCAGGTGGCGCTGCTGGACTATGCCGGCGCGCTGGCCCGGTTCAAGGCCGCGCAGTCGCGCATCAAGAGCAATGGCGCGGGGCGCAGCGCCGGCGACCACATCGAGGCGTCGATCATCGACACGCGCACGCGCGAAGTCGAGTCACTTGCCCGGGAACAGTTGTCGGAGCGCTGAGTCGATCAACAGGCCCAGCACCGAGTAGAGCAGCGAACCGAGCAGCGCGGCGCCGAATCCATCCACCTGAAACCCGGTCAGGCTGGCCGACGCCAGCCAGAACATCGTGGCGTTGATGACGAACAAAAACAGGCCCAGCGTGACGATCGTCACCGGCAGCGTCAGCAGCACCAGCACCGGTCGCAGCAGGGTATTGAACAGGCCGATCACGAATGCCGCGATCAACGCCGCAGAAAAGCTCTTCACCTGCACGCCGCTGTACAGATGGGCCACGGCCAGCAGGGCGGTGGCGCTGAGCAGCCATCGAAAGAGGAGTTTCATGGGCCTCAGCATAGCACCGCCGTGCCCTATGATGGGTCGGCCGCTGCGCAAGGCTTCCGAACATCCATGACCGCCATCCACATCACCGACATCGAATCCGCCATCAATTTTTGGCGCCAGAAGTCGCCCTCGGGCGAGCACTTCAAACTGGCCGCGCCCACGCGTGCGCTGGCCGAGGTGTATGCACGCATGACGATCGAGCGGCGCGATGAAGCCGACGAGGACAGCCTGCCCGAGGCCGCGTTCGCCGCCTGGGAAGCTTGGTACGAGAGCACGCCGGACACGCCGTGCATCGCCATTTGTTCCACCAGCCAGGGCGACGATGTGTGCAAGGGTTGTGGTCGCAGCTTCACCGAGGTTCAACTCTGGACGCAGATGACGCCAACGCAGAAGCGCCAGACCTGGCGGCGCATCACGCAAGACAACGCCGCCTGGCGTTTCAATCGCTACGCGGAACGCGCGCTCGGGGCTGGGGCACCATGGAAAAGTGAACCGGTTTAAGGTGGCCACTCGTCAGCGGTTCGCAAGGACGTAAGCAGTCGCAGAAATTCTTGTGGTGTATTTCGGTAGTGCAGCGAAAGAGACCATCACCACTGTCGGCTTCAGGGCAAGCCAATTATGTGATTGGTGGGGCAGGTCAGCACCACTTTGTAGCGGGTGGCTTTTTTATTTGTATTTATAGAACTGGATTCTGACATCGGTTGCGCGGGGGGCAAATGGCAAGGCCTGACCAAATACTGTTCGTTTAACGAACTTTCCGCCATAATTCCATCGTCTCACCCGATGGAGGATGTTATGGCTCGAACCAAAGCAGAACTGGGCCCCGGTGCCCGCCTCAGTGACTATCTCAGTGCCAGCCTGTTGGCCCGCGTCTACCCACCGCAGTTGGTGCATCAGATGCTTGATGAGCATGGGGTCAACAGTCGCCGAGTTCGAAGTTTTCCCGCCGTGGCGACCACGTACTATTGCATGGCACTGAGCCTGTACCCTGAAGCCGCGTACGAGGATGTCTTTGCGGTCGTGGCCCAGGGTTTGGCCTGGATGCAGGCCAGCCGTGCTGTTGCAACCGTGGCCAAGTCCTCGATCAGCGCGGCGCGCTCCAAGATTGGCTACGCACCGCTGCAAGCGCTGCACGAGCGCGCCTGCGTTGCGCTGGCCGATCCGATCAAACAGCCGCTGGCCTTCTATGCAGGGCTTCGCCTTGTCGCGATTGATGGCAGTAACTTTGAGGTTCCCGACGAGGCCGGCAACGCCGCCGAGTTCGGCTACCCGGGCAGCCGTACCGGCCACGCCGCTTACCCTCAGGCGCAGTGTGCAGCGCTGGTGGAGTGCGCCACCCACGCCATCATCGGCGCCAACCTGGGGCCGTACCGGGCCGCTGAATGGGATATCTGCAAGCCCCTGCTGTCGCGGCTCAAACCCGACATGCTGTGCCTGGCAGATCGCGGTTTTAGCGGCTACTCGCATTGGAAAGCTGCCGGTGGCACCGGAGCGCAATTGCTGTGGCGTTGCGTTGCGAACCGGCAATTGCCTGTCGTCAAGATGCTCTCTGACGGGTCGTACCTGAGCGTGATTTACCCTGACACCAAGTCGCGTAAAAGCCGAAGCGGGGAGATCACTTTGCGCGTGATCGAGTACAGCTTGCCCGGCGTGCCCGAGGCGCAGGAGCGCTACCGCTTGATCACGACTTTGCTCGATCCGGCGCAGGCGCCTGCCCTGGAATTGGCCACGCTGTACCACGAGC
>CAIMSP010000167.1 GCA_903844215.1 uncultured beta proteobacterium
CCTGCTGCTGTGTGCCGGCCAGTTGTCGGCCGAGACGCAAACGCTGATCGTCACGGCGCTCAATGCCACGGCCGTGACGGCAGCCAGCACCGACGCCAAGAAGCTCGATCGCGTTGCTGCCGCCGTGCTGCTGGTGATGGCGTCGGCCGAATATCTGATTCAAAAATAGGAGCACCAATGAATTCACATAACCATCCATCCATTCCAAGCCGTCGCGACTTCCTGCGCCGCTGCGGCCAGTTGTCCTTGACCGGTGCGGCTTTGCCGTTTGCCCTGAACCTGGCGGCCATGGGCGAGGCGGCGGCTTTTACGGCCACCGACTACAAGGCCCTGGTATGCGTGTTCCTGTATGGCGGCAACGACTACGCCAACACCGTGGTGGCGTACGACGATCCCAGCTACAACGCCTACAGCCTCATCCGTGGCGGTGGCGCGGCGCAGACGGCCGGCGGTATTGCGCTGAGCAAGGCCAGTCTGGCTGCGACCTTGCTCGTCCCTGGCGCGGCACTGCCCGGCGGGAGACAGTTTGCGCTGCACCCGTCCATGACCGGTTTGTCCAACCTGTTCAATGCGGGCCAGGCCGCCGTGCAGTTCAACGTGGGGCCGCTGGTGGTGCCGTTGACGCGGGCGCAGTACGACGGCGCCGATCGCAAGACCTACCCGCTGCCGCCCAAGCTGTTCTCGCACAACGACCAGTCATCGGTCTGGCAATCCTCCTCGCCCGAAGGCTCGACCGTGGGCTGGGGCGGCAACATCGGCGATCTGGCTCTGGCAAGCAATACACAGTCACTGTTCACCTGCATGTCGGTGACCTCGAATGCCGTGTTTCTGTCGGGCGACAGCGCGCTGCAGTACCAGGTCAGCACCAGCGGTGCCGTGGCCGTCAGCGGCGCCAAGAACAACGTCTACGGCTCCAGCGCCGTGAAGAGCGCCATGGCGGCGCTCACGCAACAGACGCGCAGCCATACGCTGGAGAATGAATACAACCGCGTCACCACGCGTTCCATCGGCGCCGAAGCGCAGATCACCGCAGCGCTGGCCGGCGTGACTCTGACCAGGACCTTTCCCACCAGCAATCCGCTGGCGGACCAGCTCAAGATGGTGGCGCGGCTGATCGGCGCGCGTGCCGCCTTGGGTGCGAAACGCCAGGTGTTCATGGTGTCGATCGGCGGCTTCGACCTGCACGACAACCTGATTTCCCAGCACCCTGGGTTGCTAGGGAAACTCAGCGATGCACTCAGCGTCTTCTACGCTGCGACGGCGGATCTGGGTGTGGCCGACAAGGTCACGGCCTTCACCGCCTCGGACTTTGGCCGCACGCTGACCTCCAACGGCGACGGGTCCGATCATGGCTGGGGCAGTCACCACTTCATGGTCGGGGGTGCGGTCAAGGGCAAGTCCTTCTACGGCACGCCACCGCCCATCAGCACGGGCAACACCAGCGCCGCCGCCGACCAGTGGCACGTGGGCCAGGGCCGGCTGCTGCCCAGCACTTCGGTGGATCAATACGCCGCCACGCTGGCGCAATGGTTTGGCGTGGCCGATACCGAACTCGCGGGGATCTTGCCCAACCTGAAGCACTTCGGCGCCGCTGCCGGGCGCGCCGACTACCCGTCCAACCTGGGCTTCATGCTGTAGCTTCGCACAGCGCCTGGATCGCCGACAGGGCGGCCAGCGCTGCCGTCTCCGCGCGCAGCACGCGCGGCCCCAGCGTCACCGGGCTAAAGCCGCAGGCCATGGCGGCCTCTTCTTCCTGGGAACTCAGGCCGCCTTCCGGGCCGGAGAGAAAACTCAAGCAAGTCGGGCTGCGCACCGCCTGCACCAGGCGGTGGCCCTCGGGCCTGAGGCTCAGCAGCAGCCGCAGATGGCCGGTGCTGGCGCTGCCGGCGGCCTGCAGGCCTTGCGCGAAGCTTTGCATGGCATGCACCACGGGAACCCGGTTGCGCCCGCACTGTTCGCTTGCCGCGACGGCGATGGCCTGCCAGTGCGCCTGCTTCTTTTGCGCGCGCTCACCGCTCAGGCGCAGCACGCTGCGCTGCGTGATCAGCGGCGTGATGCTGGCCACGCCCAACTCGGTGGCCTTTTCCACCAGCCAGTCCATGCGCTCGTTCGCCGGTGTGCCCAACAGCAAATGCACGGCGCAAGGCGCTTCGCGCTCGACGGCCGCATGGGCGCCCAGCACGACCTGCACCTCGCTGCGCCCCATGTGCGTGACGACGGCGGCAAATTCGCCGCCCTGGCCATTGAACAAGGTGATCTCGGAGCCGGGCTGCAGGCGCAGCACCTGCACGTGGCGCGCGGCACCGTCGGGCAGGTTCAACGCGGCGCCGCTGGACAGCGGCAGTGGGCAAAAAAAACGAGGCATGGTGTGGCGGCGTTCAGACCCGGCCAAAGGCAAAGCCGCTGGCGTCCTGTATGCCTTCGATCTGATCGACCAGGCGCAGCAGGGGTTTGAGTTCGCGGTAGCGCGCGGCGGTGGCGCGGATGTAGCCGATGAAGCGCGGCGCATCGGCCAGATACTTGGGCTTGCCGTCGCGCAGCGTCAGGCGTGCAAAGACACCGGCGATGCGCAGATGGCGCTGCAGGCCCATCCATTCCACCGCCCGGTAGAACTCGCCGAAGTCGTCGCCCACCGGCAAGCCCGCCTTGCGTGCCTTCTCCCAGTAACGGATGGTGATGTCGAGCACAAAATCCTCTTCCCAGCTCAGGAACGCGTCGCGCATCAGGCTGGCAATGTCGTAGCTGATGGGTCCGTAGCTGGCGTCCTGAAAGTCAAGAACGCCCAGGCCTGCGTCGGCCTGGCCCGGGCGCGCCAGCATCAGATTGCGCGGCATGAAGTCGCAGTGCACAAACACGCGGGGCGCGCGCAGGGCGTCTGCGACCAGGGTTGAAAAGCTCTGTTCCAGCGTGGCCAGCATCTTGCTGTCCAGCACCTGCGCACGGTGTTGCTGCACGTACCAGTCGGGGAACAGCCCGAGTTCGCGCCGCAGCAGCGCTTCGTCGTAGTCCGGCAGCACGCCCGGCTTGGACGCCAGTTGCCAAGCGAGCAGGGCGTCGATCGCCTGCAGATAGAGCGCATGGTTGGCGTTCGCGTGCTGCGTATCGATGACGTCCATCATGGTTTGCTCGCCCAGATCGCTCAGCAGCATGAAGCCCTGGGCCTGATCCCAGTTCAGCACCTGGGGCACGTTGAGCCCGGCAGCGGCCATAACGCCCGCGACGTGCACGAAGGGCGCACTGTTTTCCTGCTCCGGTGGCGCGTCCATGATGATGCGGCTGGCGCTCCCGGCGCCGCTGTGGGCATCGACGCGCAGGTAGCGCCTAAAACTGGCGTCGGCCGAGGCCGGGCGCAAACTCGCGGCAACCAGACCGTGCTCGCCGCCGAGTCGGTCCAGCCAGGCCACGAAGGCGGCTTCGCGCTGCGGGTCGGCCCAGCGGATGCGGGCAGCGGCAAGCGCCGTTGATGCGGCGGCGGCCGGGCTGGTGGAAGGTGTGCGATGGCTCATGGATAATCCATTCTACAAAGCCTTCACCTGTCCCATGTACTTCCAGCCCCCAAGATCCACGCCCCGCCCACGACCGCTGCGCATGCCATGATGGGAATATTTTGGTGGGGTCGTTTCTCGCAGCCGTGGCGGCTTGACTTGGCGCTGGGCGTGGCCGCGCTGAGCGCCTTGCTGGCGCCTGGCGTGCGTGCTCAGCTCGCGCCGCCTGAGGCGCCGCTGGCGCTCAAGCCAAGCACCCGTTTGCAGGAGTTGATTTCCTCCTCGGCGCGGCCGCTTTTGCCGACCTTTGTCAGCGGCGACGCCATCAGCGGACGCACGGATCGCGAGGCAAGGATCGAGGGTCACGCGATGCTGCGCCGCGGCGATACGGTGATCCGCGCCGAGCAATTGGAATACGACCGGCTCGACGAGCAGGTCAAGGCGCAAGGTGCGATCAGACTCAATCGGGCGGGCAATGTCTATCAGGGTTCGGCGCTGGAACTCAAACTGGATTCGTTCCAGGGCTTGCTGCAGCAGCCGGCCTACCGATTCCTGAAAAACCAGGCCCATGGCGCGGCCGATCGGGTGGATTTTCTTGACGACAGCCATTCCGTGATCCACAACGCCAGCTACACCACCTGCCAGCGTCAGCCCGCGCCCGGTTGGTTGCCCGACTGGATCCTGCGCGCGTCGAGCATCCACATCGACAGCGTGGAAGAAGTGGGGCAGGCCGAGGATGCGGTTCTGAGCTTCAAGGAAATACCGCTCTTGCCGCTTCCGTCGGTCAGTTTCCCGCTGAGCGACAAGCGCAAATCGGGCTTCATGCCGCCCACCGTCGTGCCGGACAACATCAACGGCCTCGAATTCACGCTGCCCTACTATTGGAACATCGCGCCCAATCGTGACGCCACGCTCACGCCGACGCTGATGAGCAAGCGCGGGGTCGATCTAGGGGGCGAATTTCGTCAGTTGGAGACCGACTGGAACGGTCGAATTCAGGCCAACTTCATGCCCACCGACAGTCTGCGCCGCCACGACCGCTGGAGCTTTTCCACGACGCACCAGGGCATGCTTGAAACCGGCGTGCCGGGCCTGGGCGGCCTGGGCTTCAGTGTCCGGTTGAACCGCGTCAGCGACGACAACTACTGGCTCGATTTCCCGCGCTCTATCGGCTCGCTGACGCCGCGCCTGTTGCCCAACGACGCGACGCTGTCTTGGGAGCAGGGCGACTATTCCGTGATGCTCAGGACGCTGAAATGGCAGACCCTGCAGGACGCATCGGCTTCGATCACGCCGCCCTACGATCGTCTGCCCGAACTCGGTGCGCGCTACGCCCGAAGCCATGTGGGCGGGTTTGACTATTCGCTTGATCTGGACCTCACGCAGTTTCATGCCGACCCCGGGCTCACGCAGCAAGTCAACGGCCTGCGCGGCCTGGCCATCGCGCGCCTGAGCTACCCCTGGCAGACCCCCGGCTCGTATGTCACGCCCACGCTGCAGTGGCACGCAAGCCAATACCAATTCGACGCGCCGCTGGTCAATCTGGCGACGTCGGCCCGCCGTTCGCTGCCGACGTTCAGCCTTGACAGTGGCCTGGTGCTGGAGCGCGACGCGACCTTCCTGGGGCGGGAATTTCGCCAGACGCTGGAGCCACGGGCCATGTATCTGTACACGCCCTTTCGCAACCAGAGCGCGCTCCCCAATTACGACTCGGCCGCCTTTGACTTCAATTTTGCGTCGATCTTCAGCGACAGCTCCTTCAGTGGAAACGACCGGATTGCGGACAACAATCTGCTCACGCTGGGTGCGACGACGCGCTTGCTCGACCCGGTGACGGGCGCGGAAAACGCGCGCTTCGGGGTGGCTCAGCAGTTGCGCCATCAGCAGCAAAACGTCACCCTGCCGGGCGGCACGCCGGTGACCGATCACATCAGCGATCTGATGCTGGGGACCACGATCCACTGGAACCCGCAGTGGTCGATGGACGCCACCGTGCAGTTCAATCCCACGATCAGCTCGTCCGAGCGCACGACGCTGAGCGGACGCTACAACCCGGGCAATTACCGGGTGCTGAGCGCCGCCTACAGCATGCAGCGTGGCGTGAGTGAGTTGCTGGACGTGGGCTGGCAGTGGCCGATCAACGACCTGTGGGGTGACAAGGGGCAGGATCTGGGCGCAGGCGCGGGTCAGGGCGCGGGCCGCTGGTACAGCGTGGGCCGCATGAACTACAGTCTGAAAGATGGAAAGCTGATAGATTCGATCATCGGCTTTGAGTACGATGCGGGATGTTGGCTCGGACGGGCTGTGCTCGAGCGCATGCAGCGCAGCGGGGCCACGGCGAGTCAGCGTTTGATGTTTCAATTGGAGTTCGTCGGCTTCTCCCGACTCGGCTCGAGCCCGCTTCAATCCCTGAAGGACAATGTGCCTCGTTACCAGTATCTGCGCGAGCAGACCACCCAGCCCAGCCGTTTTGGCCAATATGAATAGCCCCTAACATGACCGATCTCCTGCGTCCCTTTTCCGTGTTGTGCCTGGCCTGCATGGCGGCCCTGTCCGTTCAGGCTCAAGGCCTGCGCCCCGCCACAAGTTTAAGTCTGGGCAGCGTGGCTGCACGGGCCATGCAAAGCGGACCGCAGCAGGCCGACTACATCGTTGCCGTGGTCAACGCCGAGCCCATCACGCGCAGTGAACTGCAGCAGCGCGTGCTGCGGGCTCGTTCCCAGCTCAGCCAGCAAGGGGTCGCGGTGCCGCCCCAGGAAGAGTTGGCGCGTCAGGTCCTGGAGCGCCTGATAGCGGAAAAATCCCAACTCCAGCTGGCGGCCGAGAATGGCGTTCGCGTGGAAGAGGACGCGATCGATCAGGCCGAGCAGAATGTGGCGCGGCAAAACCAGATCGATGTCGCCGAACTGCGGCGCCGGGTCCAGTCCGATGGCATGACGCTGGTGCGGTTTCGTGCGGAGCTGCGCGACCAAATCGCGCTGACCCGCTTGCGCGAGCGCGAGGTCGATGGTCGCGTGCGGGTGAGTGAGCAGGAGATCGATCAATACCTGCAGGATCAAAGAAACAACGTCGATTTGGCCGGCCTGGAACTCGACCTGGGCCAGGTGCTGGTGGCCGTGCCCGAGGATGCCACGCCCGAGCAGACCAAGGTGTTGCAGGCGCGCGCCCAAAACGTGTTGGAGCGCGCGCGTGCCGGCGAGGATTTCAGCGCCTTGGTCAAGCAGTATTCGGACGGCATGGAGCGCAGCAGCGGCAAGTCCATGGGGCTGCGCAGCGCGGACCGCTATCCAACCCTGTTTGTGCAGGCAGTTTTGCGTCTCGAAAAGGGCGCCATCGCCGGCCCACTGCGCTCACCCGCAGGCTTTCATATTCTCAAGGTGATGGACAAGCGCAGCCCGGGCCTGCCGCCGACCACGACCACGCAAAACCATGCACGCCACATTTTGTTGCGCACCGGACCTCAGCTGACACAGGCCGCTGCAGTCGCGCGTCTGGCCGAAGTGAAGAAACGCGTTCAGGCGGGGCAGGCGGATTTTGCCGCGATGGCCAAAGAGCTGTCGCAAGACGGCAGTGCCAAGGATGGCGGAGACCTGGGCTGGGCTGGTCCAGGGCAGTTTGTGCCTGAATTCGAAGAGGTGATGATGAGGCTGGAGCCGGGCCAGGTCAGCGACCCGGTGGTTTCACGCTTTGGCGTGCACCTGATTCAACTCACCGAGCGCCGCGAGGCGCCGCTGAGCGTGCGCGAACAACGTGAATTGGTGCGCAATTTTGTGCGCGAGAAGAAGCTCGAAGACGCCTACCTTGCGTGGACACAGGATGTGCGTGGCAAGGCCTATGTCGAATTTCGCGAACCACCGTTGTGAAGCCAGCACCGCACATTGCGCGCAAGCGCTTTGGCCAGCACTTTCTGACCGATCAGGACATTATTGAAACCATCGTGCGCGAGATCGCTCCCAAGCCGGAGCAGATCGTGGTTGAAATTGGCCCCGGCCTAGGGGCCCTGACCCAGCCACTGGTGGAGCGTCTGGGGCGGCTCGCGGTGATTGAACTGGACCGCGATCTGGCCGCCAGGTTGCGCTCGCATGCGCAACTCGATGTGACCGAGGCCGATGTTCTCAAGGTCGATTTTGCGCAGTTGCGGCAGTCGCTGCTGCGCACCCGGGCGGGCGCGAGCAGCATAGATCCGGCGTCCAAGCTGAGGGTGGTGGGCAATCTGCCGTACAACATTTCGACGCCGATCCTGTTTCACTTGCTGGATTTTGTGGACGTGATTGAAGACCAGCACTTCATGCTGCAAAAGGAAGTGGTGGACCGCATGGTGGCGCGCCCGGCCACCAGCGACTACAGCCGCTTGAGCGTGATGCTCCAATGGCGCTACACCATGCAAGATATTCTGGCGGTGCCGCCGCTTTCGTTTGACCCGCCGCCCAGGGTGGACAGTGCCGTGGTCAGGATGCTGCCGCTGCAGAATCCGCCACTGGTCGATGTGCGGCGTTTGAGTGAGATCGTGCGCGTGGCCTTCAGCCAACGGCGCAAGCTGCTGCGCCACACGCTGGGCAAGTGGCTGGAGGAAAAACAGTGCGGCGCACGTTTTGACCTGCAACGCCGGGCGGAAGAGGTGCCGGTGCAGGAGTACGTCGATCTGGCGCTGGCAGCGGGTTGAGCGGACAAAAAAAATCCCGTCGCCAGGACGGGATTTGGCTGGGCGCGCGTGGCCTTAGGCCGCAGCGAGCCAATAGCCCGAGTTGAAGGGGCTGCTCATGCGCAACGCCAGCGGCGACACGTCGAGCAACTTGTCTGTGGGCATTTTTTCGCCCGGCTCCACGCCCAATTCGATGCCGCTGACCAAAGGCGCAGAGTCCTCGGTTGCGCTAGCCTCTTTCGCCCGTTCTGCTTGGCTGGTGGTTGCAGAACGGGCTACAGAAAAGAATAGAAACATCGAAACGGTATTTTTCGATCCCCCCAGTAGTCGGCGGCGTCGCGGAAAATATCCAGCAACTGCTCGCGCGCTTCCTTGTCGAACTTGGCGTGCGCCGGAACGTGCTCCAGCACCACGATAAAGCCCGGTTGCTGGCCCGACTTGTGTAGCGGATCCGTCAGGCAGTCATACAGCGCGTCAAAATTCTTCCCGAAATGCGCGGGGAACGTGAATTTCTGGGCGATCAGGTCCAGCACGTCCTGCTTGCTTTGGGCGGTGGCTAAATTGGCGTACAGAAAATGGTGGCCCAATTGTTGGGCCGCCTCCTGCAGGTCGGCCACGCGAAAGGCGCGGATCGACTGCACGATGTTGGTTCTGACGGTACGAAGTGGCATTTCCATCTCCGCTTCACTTTCTCGAAAAGGACAAACAAAATGGCTGCATCACATGCGGCCACAACAAAATTCGTTACCGATCAATCCTGCGAAAATTCGCATAGTGATCTTCGCTGTAGTAGCAAACCTCAGGATGCCTCGGCTGGCCTCCACAGGCAATGCGCCGCGCTCCACGACTCTTTACTCCCGGCGTCTTGACCGTGTACTCGCGGTAAAAACCTCGCTCATGCAGCGGCAGACGACGCTCGCGATTGCCAAAAACCGATCCGTCCTTAGCGTAAGGAAACGGCCCGCCCTGAAAAATCAATGCGTACGTTTGCTGGCCCTGGATTGGCAAATCAGCCAAGGCCACCAACTCAGCGCGAACGCCCTGCGGCGTCGTTGACCGTCCGTTGGCATACGCCAGAGGGGCACACGCAAAATAAGCAGCCAACAAAAAGCCGACTACAGGCACTCTAAGTGCCGCAAAACGTGACATGAACGGGGGGCCCGGAATGAAAATCGCCGAAGAGCATCGGGTAAACCCGAAAGCATTGGCCTCAAGTGTGCCTGATGTGGCAGGGAAATGCAAGCACTTGCTCAATAAATGAGCAAGTGCTGCGCGCTATTCAACCCACCTAAGTGGGCGCTAGCTAATCTTTGGTGCTAATGCCGTGAAGCATTCGCATCCGCGACGGTGAGCGCGGTCATATTCACGATGCGGCGTACCGTGGTGCTGGCGGTGAGAATGTGCACGGGCTTGGCCGCGCCCAACAAAACCGGGCCGATGGCGATATTGCCGCCCGCAGCGGTCTTGAGCAGGTTGTAAGAAATGTTGGCTGCATCAATATTGGGCAGCACCAGCAGGTTGGCGCTGCCGGTCAGCGTGCTGTTGGGCATGAGCGCGCGACGGGCCGCCGGGTCGAGCGCCACATCGCCGTGCATTTCGCCGTCCACCTCCAGCCAGGGCGCCTGCGCCCGCAGCAAGCCCAAGGTGTCGCGCATCTTGATGGCGCTGGGTTGATTGGAGGAGCCAAAGCTGGAGTGGGACAGCAACGCGGCCTTGGGCTTGAGGCCAAAGCGCTTCATCTCTTCGGCCGCCATGAGCGTGATTTCTGCCAGCTGTTGCGCACTCGGGTCGTAGTTGACGTGGGTATCCACCAGGAAAACCTGCCGATCAGGCAGCAACAGACCGTTCATGCAGGCGAACACACCCACACCGTCGCGCTTGCCAATCACCTGCTCGATGTACTGCAGGTGCATGGCGGTGGAACCCCACGTTCCGCAGATGAGTCCGTCCACGTACCCCTTGTGCAGCAGCATCGCGCCAATCAGCGTGAGTCGGCGTCGCATCTCGATCTTGGCCATTTGCGTGGTGATGCCCTTGCGTTCGGTCATCTGGTGGTAGGTCTGCCAGAAATCCCGATAACGCTCGTCCTGCTCGACGTTGACCACGTCGTAGTCAACACCGTGTTCCAAACGGAGACCGAATTTTTCGATTCGGGCCGCAATCACGCCAGGTCGTCCGATCAAGGTGGGGCGCGCGAGCCCTTCATCGACCACGATCTGCGCGGCACGCAAGACCCGTTCTTCTTCCCCTTCTGAATAGCCGACACGGCGTTTGAGCGCTTTTTTGGCCGCCGTAAAAATCGGCTTCATGGTCGTGCCCGAAGCGTAAACAAAGCTCTGCAGGCGCTCGCGGTAGGCATCCATGTCCGCGATCGGGCGTAGTGCCACGCCGCTTAGCTCTGCAGCCTGAGCCACGGCCGGTGCGATCTTCATCATCAGCCGCGGATCAAAGGGCTTGGGGATCAGGTACTCGGGGCCAAATGCCAGGGGCTCGCCCGCATAGGCGGCGGCCACGACTTCGCTCTGCTCGGCCTGAGCCAACTCGGCAATCGCGTGCACGGCGGCAATTTCCATTTCCACCGTGATCGTCGTGGCACCGCAGTCCAGGGCTCCGCGGAAGATGTAGGGGAAGCACAGGACGTTGTTGACCTGATTCGGGTAGTCGCTGCGCCCCGTGGCCATGACGGCGTCGTCGCGCACCGCCTTGACCTCCTCTGGTGTAATCTCGGGCGTCGGATTCGCCAGCGCAAAAATCAGCGGCTTGGCCGCCATCTTGCGCACCATGTCAGCCTTGAAGACGCCACCGGCAGACAGTCCCAGAAACACGTCGGCGCCTTCAATGATTTCGCTCAAGGTTCGGGCCGAGGTCTTCTGGGAAAAGACGATCTTGTCGTCGTCCATCAACTCGGTGCGTCCTTCGTACACCACGCCCGCCAGGTCGGTCACGTAGATGTTTTCGCGCGGAATTCCGAGCTTGACCAGCAGCCCAAGGCAGGCCAGGGCCGCCGCGCCCGCACCGGAAGTCACCAGTTTGATCTTCTTGGGGTCCTTGCCGACGACCTTGAGGCCGTTGAAAATGGCCGCACCCACAACGATCGCCGTGCCGTGCTGGTCGTCGTGAAAGACCGGAATCTTCATGCGCTCGCGCAGCTTGCGCTCGACATAGAAACAGTCCGGGGCCTTGATGTCTTCCAGGTTGATGCCGCCAAAGGTGGGCTCCAGCGCGGCCACGATATCGACCAGCTTGTCCAGATTTCTTTCGGCGATCTCTAGGTCAAACACGTCGATGCCGGCAAACTTTTTGAACAAGACGCCCTTGCCCTCCATCACCGGCTTGGCCGCCAGCGGACCGATGTCTCCCAAGCCCAGCACCGCCGTGCCATTGGTGATGACCGCCACCAGGTTGCCCCGGCTGGTGTAGCGGAATGCCGCCGCCGGGTCCTTCACGATTTCCTCGCAGGGGATGGCGACGCCGGGCGTGTAAGCCAGTCCCAGATCATGCTGATTCACCAGTTGCTTGGTCGCCGCGATGGAAATCTTTCCGGGCGTGGGGAACTCGTGGTAGTCGAGTGCGGCGCGGCGCAGTTCTGCGCTTCGCTCTTCGGGATTCATTTTGGGCTTGTTCGGCATGTTCTCAGGCTCCTTGCGATGACAGCTTATCGGGCCGCCCATGGTTGGATAAAGCCCAGTCGGCCTCATGAATCAGGTCGGCCTGGGCAAGCGCTTCATTGTAGGCCTGCACCGACAGGTCTCCCGTGTGGCCAGCGCCGCCGCCGCTCAGTCTCGCATCAGTGCCTCGATCTCATCGGCCTCAACCGGCACGCCGCGGCTAATCAGCTCACAACCACTCGCGTTGACGATGGCGTCGTCTTCAATTCGAATGCCGATGCCGTGATAGCGCTCGGGCACTCCCGGCGCCGCGCGCACGTAGATGCCGGGCTCAATCGTCAGCACCATGCCGCTGCGCAGGACTCGGCTGGGGCGGTTGAGGATGGTTTCACCAGACAAGGGATCCTTGCGCTCATCCATTTGGCCGACCTCGCCGGGTTCGATGTAGCTGCCGCAGTCGTGCACGTCCATTCCCAGCCAATGCCCGGTACGGTGCATGTAAAACTGGTTGTAGCAACGCTTTTCGATCACGTCCTCCAGCGTCCCCACCCGATTGGAGTCCAGCAATCCCAGGTCCAGCATGCCCTGCGCCAGCACCTTCACCGTGGCATCGTGCGGCTCGGTGAAGCGCGCGCCTTCACGCGTGACGGCAATGGCGGCCTTCTGGCTCGCCAGCACCAACTCATAGAGCGCTCGCTGGGCGCCGGTAAAGCGCCCGTTGGCCGGAAAAGTCCGGGTGATGTCGCTGGCGTAGCCGTCCAATTCGCAGCCGGCATCCATCAGCACCAGTTCGCCGGCGCGTACCGGCGCCGCATCGGCCCGGTAATGCAGCACGCAGGCGTTGGCGCCCGAAGCAACGATGGATCCATAGGCGGGAAATTGGGAGCCATGGCGACGGAACTCGTGCAGCACTTCAGCCTCGAGGTGGTACTCACGAACATCCTGGCCGGCGCGCAGCATGCGCGCGCTGCATTGCATCGCGCGCACATGTGCGCCCGCCGAAATTTCAGCCGCCCGGCGCATGATGGCTTGTTCGTGCTCGTCCTTGAACAGTCGCATCTCGTCCAGCAGGCCGCAGGCGTCGCGCTGCGTCTGGGGCGAGAGGACGCCGTAGCGGATACGCGCGCGCACCTTGTCCAGCCAGGCGCAAACGCGCGACTCGAGCCCCTGCTGGGTTGCGAACGGGTACCAGACCGCGCTGCGGTTTTCCAGCATCGCGGGTAATTTGGCGTCCAACTCCGCCGCCGAAAAAGCGCCATCGACGCCCAGGGCCTGGGGTGCCATTTCGGGGCCGAATCGACTGCCATCCCAGATCTCTCGCTCCAGGTCCTTGGGTTGGCAAAACAGCGTGGAATGTCCGTCGCCGGTGATGACCAAGCACGCATTGGGTTCGCTAAAACCGGTCAGGTAGTAGAAGTAGCTGTCGTGGCGAAAAGGAAAGTCGCTGTCACGGTTGCGCGCTCGCTCGGGCGCCGTGCCAAGGATGGCGATGGCATCGTGCCCCAACTGGCTTGCGAACTGGGCGCGGCGGCGCGCGTAAATGCGTTTATCATCGTTGGGCATGCTTGAATCCTGAGAATGGCTGGCTATTTTCAATCATATTGTTCAGTAGGGCTTTTCCTGTCTATCGCGAGTCGTCGCGGCTTACCCCGATGAGCCGTTAAAAGTGCGCTTTTCCCGGAGAGAAATATATGACCTTGCTTAGTTGGTTTTCTCGCAAAAAGTCGGACTCATCCACGGCGCTGCAGGCGCTTGACGCGGGCTCGGGGCTGGAGCCCACCCAACCCATGGGCCTGGAGCAAATGGACTCCCGGCCACCGGCGCCGCTTGCGGAGTCGCGATCGGCCGCACGTGCCGCTGAGAATGCCGTTGTGCGCGAGCAGTTGAGAATCCAAGCCCTGGCGCGGCGCGAGCAACTGTACGCCGTGGTACGCGAATCACTGCAGTTGGTCGGGGTGCTTGCGGCCGACTACAAGTTCAAGGTGCTGGCGCTTGACCAAGGCGGCCGCCAATACCTTGTGATGATTGACCTGGCCCCGAACCTGAGCGACGACGTGGCGAAGATGGCAAAGGTTGAAGCGCTGATCGTCGACAGCGGCCTGAGTCGTTTTGACCTGGCTGTGACCGCCGTGTATTGGCGCCGGGATGAGCGGTTGGCTGCCACTCCATCTGCGGACGCCGTTGCGACTCCGATGCCGACGCCGACGCCGCTCGAGGAACCCAAAGCGGCGGCCCAGGCGCCCGCCGACGAGCCGTCGGGGTCACGCTACGAACCGCTTCAGACCGAAGAAATGCTGGCCTTCAAGCGCGCGCTTGCCGTGACCGGACCTGCGCTTGCGACTCCAAGTGTGGCTCGCGCTCCCGCGCGCGGCTTCAGCCCCCTGGCGACGGGCTATGAGGATACGCAGGTGGTGGGCCCGGACACGCGACCACCGGGCCTGGGCTTGTCCCAATACGGTGATCTGAACTGACGGCTTCGGACTGGCCGCGCGGACTCAATGTCCGGCAAAGTCGAGTAAGGTGAAGAGCTCCAGTCCGCTGGCGCGAATTTTCGCTGACCCACCGAGTTCCGGCAGATCGACGATGGCGGCCCCCTCGATGACCACGGCGCCGAGCTTTTCGAGCAGATTTTTCCCGGCAAGCATGGTGCCACCGGTGGCGATCAGGTCGTCCATCAGCAGCACCCGGTGGCCCGGCTTCACCGCATCGGTATGCAACTCGACCGTGGCGCTGCCATATTCGAGCTCATAGGTTTCCTGCACCGTATCAAACGGCAGCTTGCCTTTCTTGCGGATGGGGATGAAACCCAGGTTGAGCTCGTAGGCCACGACCGCACCCAGAATGAAGCCGCGCGCGTCCAAACCGGCGACGACGTCGGGGCGCAGCGCCGGGTCCATGTAGCGATGCACAAAGCTATCGATCAGCACGCGGAACACCTTGGGGTCTTGCAGTAGCGGCGTGATGTCGCGAAACTGAACCCCCGGCGCGGGCCAATCGGCCACCGTGCGGATGTGGCCCCTGAGGTAGTGGCCGATGTTGAAGTTGTGCATAAGAGGTCTTGGGAGTGGTGATTCAGTCGGCCGCCGCTTAGCCAGCGAGCAGCATTTTTTCGGCCAGGGCCAGCGCTTCCGGTTTCCCGCTCAGCACCAAGGTGTCGGCGGCTTCGAGGATGGTGTGCGCATCCGGCGTGACGGCCTTGCCGTTGCCCTTGCGCAGCGCCACCAGGCGCACCCCGTGTTGGCCCAGATCCAGGGCGAGCAGGGCCTGGCCCACGCCGTGCGCGTCGGGGGCAAGGGTCACGCTGGCGAGGCGTTCGTGTTCCAACTCGGCCACCGAGTCGTCGTCGGCGCCGTGAAAGTAGCCGCGCAGCAGGTTGTAGCGCGCGTCGCGCTGGTCTTGAACCACGCGAATCACCCGTCGCATGGGCACGCCCACCAAGGCCAGCGCGTGGCTGGCCAGCATGAGTGAGCCCTCAATGGCCTCGGGAACGACTTCGGTAGCGCCCGCTTCTTGCAGTCGTTCCAGATCGTGATCGTCCTGGGTGCGCACAATCACGGGCACCGTGGGCGCGTGCAGCCGCGCGTTGGCCAGCACCTTGAGCGCGCTCGGCGTGTCCAGATAGGTGACCACCACCGCGCTGGCTCGGGCCAGACCCGCCGCAATCAGCGCCTGCAAGCGCACGGCGTCGCCAAACACCACCGGCTCACCTGCGGCCGCTGCCTGGCGGACCCGGTCCGGGTCCAGGTCCATGGCCATGTAGGGTATGCCTTCACGCTCAAGAATGCGCCCCAAGTTCTGCCCGCAACGCCCGTAGCCGCAGATGATGACGTGCCGGCTGGTGCCAATGGATTTGCGCGCGATGCTGGTCATCTGCAGCGACTGCTGCAGCCACTCGCTGCTCACCAGTTTCATCACCAGCGCGTTGCTGTACAGGATGATGAACGGTGTGGCGAGCATGGACAGCACCATGCTCGCCAGGATGGGGTTCAGCAGCGCCGGCGGCACCAGCCCCGCGCCCTGCGCCAACGAGAGCAGGACGAAGCCGAATTCGCCTGCCTGCGCCAGATAGAGACCGGTGCGCACCGACACGCCGTCCGTGGCGCCAAAGGCTTTGGCCAAGCCCGTGACCAGCACCAGCTTGAACAGCACCGGCAAGGTCACCAGCACCAGCACCAGCGGCCAGTGCGCGGCGACCTCACGCCAATCGAGCAGCATGCCGATGGTGATGAAGAACAAACCCAGCAGCACGTCGTGGAATGGCCGGATGTCGGTCTCCACCTGGTGCTTGAATTCGGTTTCCGAGACCAGCATGCCCGCGATGAAGGCGCCCAACGCCAGACTCAGCCCCGCGAGTTCGGTAAGCCAGGCCAAGCCCAGCGTGATCAGCAACAGGTTCAGGACGAACAACTCTTCACTCTTGCGCCTGGCCACCAGGGTCAGCCACCAGCGCATGATGCGCTGTCCACCGACGAGCAGCAATGCGATCAAGACGGTGGCCTTGAAGAGCGCCAGAGCCAACGCCGTGATCAGTTGTTCGCCCGAAGTTCCCAACGCCGGGATCAGCACCAGCAGCGGCACCACGGCCAGATCCTGGAACAGCAGTACACCCAGCACGCGCTTGCCATGCTCGGACTCCATTTCGATGCGCTCGGCCATGAGCTTGATGACAATCGCCGTGCTGCTCATGGCCAAGGCCCCGGACAGTGCCAGCGATGTGGGCCAGGACATTTGCCAAACGGCGGGAAACAGCGCCCTCATGCCCCAGGATCCGAGCGTGACCAGGACCATGGTCACGACCACCTGAGAAAGACCCAGTCCGAAGACGTGACGGCGCATGGCGCGCAGCTTGTGAAGGTTGAACTCCAGTCCGATCACGAACATCAGGAAGACCACGCCAAACTCGCCCAGATGCTGGATCCCGACGGAGTTCTGCGCCAGTGCCAGGGCATTCGGGCCGATGACGATGCCCACCGTGAGGTAGCCCAGAATCGGCGGCAGTTTGAGCGAGCGGCTCGCGACCACGCCGAGCACGGCGGCCAGCAGGTACATCAGCGTGAGTTCGAGCGCGGTCATACCTCGATACTAGCAAGAGAAAAAATCAGCGCCAAACCGACCGGTTCGGACCGGCCCCCGCCGATAGAATGGCGCCATGACTGTCAGCCCCTTCGTGCCCCGTGCCTTCGACCCGAACCAGGCGCTGCGCTTGGCCAAGGAAACCTTTGACATTGAAGCGGCCGCAGTGCTGGGATTGAAGGCGCGCCTGAATCCCTCTTTTGCCCGAGCCGTGCAAATGATGCTGGCCGTGCGTGGCCGGGTTGTCGTCATGGGCATGGGCAAGAGCGGGCACATCGGGCGCAAGATCACCGCCACGCTGGCGTCCACCGGGACGCCGGCGATGTTCGTGCACCCGGCCGAAGCCAGCCACGGGGATCTGGGAATGATCAAGGCGATGGACCTGGTGCTGGCCATTTCGAACTCCGGCGAAAGCGAGGAACTCACGGCCATCCTACCGGTGCTCAAGCGCCAGGGCGTGCCACTGATTGCGATCACCGGCGCAGCGCAATCCACCTTGGCGCGCCACGCCCACGAGACGCTGGACAGCGGTGTCGAAAAGGAAGCCTGCCCGCTGAATCTGGCGCCCACGGCCAGCACCACCGCGCAGTTGGCGCTGGGCGACGCTTTGGCCGTGGCCTTGCTCGACGCTCGCGGCTTCAGGGCCGAAGACTTTGCCCGATCCCATCCGGGTGGCGCCCTGGGGCGCAGATTGTTGACCCATGTGAGCGACGTGATGCGCTCAGGCGAGGCCATTCCCATGGTGTTGCCAGACGCCACTTTCAGCGACTTGATGCGACAAATGAGCGCCAAGGGCCTGGGCGCGTCGGCCGTGGTGGACGCAGATCAGCGCGTTCTGGGCGTCTTCACCGATGGCGATTTGCGGCGCATGATTGAAAAAGGCGTCGATCTGCGCAACACCTTCGCGCGCGACCTCATGCACGCGAATCCGCGCAGCATCGCGGCCGATTCGCTGGCGGTGGAAGCGGCTGAATTGATGGAACTGCACAGCATCACCAGTGTGCTGGTGACTTCACCGGACCGCGTGCTGGTGGGCGTCGTGCACATTGGCGACCTGATGCGTGCCAAAGTGATCTGAGCGGCAGCGCTATGAATCCTGCCATTCAATTCTGCGCGGAATTGCTGCTCAAGGCGCAGGGCGTCAAGGTCGCCTTTTTCGACGTGGATGGCGTGCTCACCGACGGCGGGCTCCTGTTCACCGAGCATGGGGAAACGAGCAAGCGCTTCAACACGCTCGATGGGCACGGACTCAAGCTGTTGCAAAAGGCCGGGATCACGCCGGCGGTCGTCACCGGGCGCGATTCCAAACCCTTGCGTTTAAGGCTGGAGGCGCTGGGCATCACGCAGGCACGCTTTGGTACCGAAGACAAACGACCGGCGGCCGAGGAGATCTTGCAAACCCTGGGACTTGACTGGAGCCAGGCTGCAGCCATGGGCGACGACTGGCCCGACCTGGCCATGATGCAGCCCGCGAAATTCGCCTGCGCACCCCTCAATGCCCATGTGGAAGTCCGGACCCGTGCGCACTATGTGACGCTGGCGCGCGGCGGTGAAGGTGCGGTGCGCGAGTTCTGCGATCTGCTGCTGGTGGCAAGTGGCCGCTATGCCGCGCTGCTGCGCGCCAGCCTGCCATGAAGCGCCAACTGCATCGACTCTGGGATCGCGTTTCCATCTACTTGCCCGTGATCCTGATGGGCTTGTTGGCGCTGGGTTCCTGGTGGCTGGTTCGCAGCACGCCCGCTTCGTCGCCGTCGCAGCCGGCAATTGCTGCAAAGCATGAGGCGGACTATTTCATGCGCAATTTTTCCATCAAGACCTTCGACGCCAATGGACGCCTGAAACACGAGATCTTCGGCGCCCAGGCCAGGCACTTCCCCGATACGGACACGGTTGAGATTGAGCAGGTGCAACTGCGTGCGCTTTCGGAAAAGGGTGGCGTGTTCACGGCCAGCGCCGATCGGGCGTTGACGAACGGAGATGGGTCGGAAGTTCAGTTGCTCGGCCATGCACGGGTCATCCGTGCCGCCAGCCTGGACGCGACCGGGCGCGAACTGGCGGCCAGTGAATTGCGCAGCGAGTTCTTTCGCGCCTACCCCAATACCGAGCAACTCGCGACCGACAAGCCGGTGCTGCTGCTGCGCGGCAACGATCGCTTCTCGGCCGACGCCATGGATTTCGACAACGTGGAACGCATCCTGTTGCTGCGCGGTCGGGTCCGCAGCGAGGTACAGGCCAGGTCAGTCCAATAGCGCTTGCTTTTGCTGCCGCAGTGGCGGGGCGTCAATCGCAGGCAACAAAAAAGGGTCCCAAGGACCCTTTTTTTTCTTCGAGGCACGAGGCCCGAAAATTAGTAGCTGCTGCGACCACCGCCGTAGCCGCCACCGCCGCCGCCGCCGCCGCTACGACCAGCGCCGCCGCCGTAGCCGCCACCGCCACCGCCGCCAGCACCGCCGCCGTAGCCGCCACCACCGCCGGTGCGGGGAGGACGTGCTTCCATCGGACGCGCTTCGTTCACCACGAGACCGCGGCCACCGAATTGTTGACCGTTCATGCCCTTGATGGCAGCTTGTGCCTCAGCATCGTTGCCCATTTCCACAAAGCCGAAGCCCTTGGAACGACCGGTGTCGCGCTCCATCATGACCTTGGCGCTGGAAACCGTGCCAAATGCGGCAAAAGCTTGCTGCATGTCTTCGTCGCGGAAAGAATAGGGCAGGTTGCCCACGTAAAGTTTGTTGCCCATGAAGGGACTCCTGAAAAAAAATCAAAACGCGATGGAGTCCGATATACGCAATCAACAAACCAATGAAGACTTAACAGACGCGAAACTGACCATTCACCGCAAACCCGTGTGCTCATGCTCAGCCACACTCGCACATTATGCGCGAAATGGTTGACCTTGCCAAGACAAAGGCCTTTGGCGCTCAAGAAGGCCAAAAATTACCCGGCCGAACCCTGGTTTTGTTGCAAAAAAAGAACGAGGTCGCGGCTCTTGGGTGGGGCGTCACC
>CAIMSP010000168.1 GCA_903844215.1 uncultured beta proteobacterium
AACAAAATGAAAGTGATGGATTCGCGCTCAGGCCTAGGCGCAAAGCGCAGACATAGCGGCGGCTATGGCGAGCATTTGCAACAACGGCATGGGTGCGAAGGCGCGCTTTCATGTTTCGATATTTCTGGGTTGGAGTACTAGGGTGCAGGTGGGCGACCCGGTGGACGCGCTGATGCGCGGCGCATCTCATCCGACGGGCGGCGTGGACACGGGCAAGCGGCCGCGACGGCGTCTGCGCAACGATTTAGTGGTTAAATTGCCAGCTCATTCGCACTTCATGGTGGCCTGCCATGAAGTACAAACGAGGCGCTACCGTCGCCACGGCGCGCCGCAGCGCAGCATAGTCCGAACCGACCTTTGAGGAAGATATGAACTGGCGTTTTTGGAACTGGAATCCGTACGAATGGGCCGATCGTCTGTACGACGCCGTGGTCAGGTACTGGCGGGAAGAGGTTTGGCCCTTGTTCATGGGGATTTCCTTCTTCCTGCTGCTGGCGATTCCCCTGCTGCTGGTGCTGGGAATCCTTTGGTACCTGAACGAGATCCATTGGGAGCCCGAACACGGGCGCTACAAGGTCGGACTGGCCAGCAGTTGCAGTGCCTGCGTGAGTTCGGCTGCGCTCACATCGGCGGGCCGGGTCAGACCGGCTGCCTGGTCCGCCAGCGCGGCCGCGCCGCCAGCGCTCAAGGACGCCATCGTCTGAGCCGCCTCCTTGGGTGAGTCAAAGCCGCTGCTTTGCAGCAGCAGGCGTCCGCGCGCATCGACCAGCTTGAAATAGAACTTGCCGTCGCGCTCGCGGTATTGCTTGAAGGCGGGACGCGCCGACTTTTCCGCCTTGGCCTGCTTGGCTGGCGCGGCCACGCTGGAGAGCTTGCGCAAGCCCACGGCGTGGCGCAATGTGGCGTTGAAGGGTGCGGCCAGGGCGCGCGCCTTGAGCGCGCCTTCGAGCAGGATGGATTCGATCTGCGCCGGGTCGCTGATCAGCGCCTGGTAGTGTTCGCGCATCGGCGCGATCTCACGGTCGATGCGCTCGAACAGCCGCTGCTTGGCGTCGGCCCAGGAGATGCCCTCGGCGTAGGCGTTGGCCAGCTCAAGGGTCTCGGAGCGGCTGGCGAAGGCCTGAAAAATTTGGAACAGCGCCGAGCCCTCGGTGTCCTTGGGCTCACCCGGCGCGCGCGAATCGGTGACGACGCCGGCGATGAGTTTTTGCAGTTGTGCGCGCGGCGCGAACAAGGGGATCGAGTTGTCGTAGCTCTTGCTCATCTTGCGCCCATCCAGGCCCGGCAGCGTCGCCACCGACTCTTCGATCAGCGCCTGCGGCAGCACGAAATGTTCGCCGTACAGATGGTTGAAGCGCTGCGCGATGTCGCGCGCCATTTCGACGTGCTGCACCTGGTCGCGCCCGACCGGCACCTTGTGCGCGTTGAACATCAGGATGTCGGCCGTCATCAGCACCGGGTACATGAACAGGCCGGCGTTCACGTCGGCGTCGGGGTCCATGCCGGCAGCCGCGTTCTTGTCCACGGCGGCCTTGTAGGCGTGGGCGCGGTTGAGCAGACCCTTGGAGGTGACGCAGGTCAGCAGCCAGGTGAGCTCGGCAATCTCGGGGACGTCGGACTGGCGGTAAAAGTTCACGCGCTGCGGGTCCAGGCCGCAAGCCAGAAAGCTCGCCGCGATCTCCAACGTGGAGCGCTGGATGCGCGCCGGGTCATCGATCTTGATGAGCGAGTGGTAGTCGGCAAGAAAGTAAAAGCTCTGCACATTCGGTGCCAGGCTGGCGGCGATGGCGGGCCGGATCGCGCCCACATAGTTGCCAAGGTGGGGCTCACCGGACGTGGTGATGCCCGTCAAAAAACGTTGTGCAGTCATGAAGTAAAGCGGAGCAAGGACGAAAGGGAAGCGGCGCAGCGACTCAGTTCGCGAGCCAGGAAAACGGCAGCAGCAGCAAGTCGAGTAAGCCCGAGGTCAGCGCCATCACCGGGCGCATCCAGAGGCGATCGACGATGTGAAAGTAGATCAGGCCCATCACGATGAAGAAGCCCCAGGGCTCCAGTCGCGACACCGCCACGGCGGCGCGGTAGGGCAGCAGGCCCACGAGAATGCGTCCGCCGTCGAGCGGCGGCAGCGGAAACAGGTTGAAGGCGAACATCACCAGATTCACCAGCGTTCCGGCCTGGCACATCTGGATGAAGAAGGGCTCCGACACGCCAGCGCCCAGCAGCAGGTAGAGCAGCGCGCCCCAGATCCAGGCCTGCGCCAGATTCGCGCCGGGTCCGGCCAGAGCGACCCAGATCATGTCGCGCTTGGGGTGACGCAGATTGCCAAAGCGCACCGGCACCGGCTTGGCATAGCCGAAAACAAAAGCACCCGAGGTCGCGAAGTACAACAGCAACGGCATCAGGATCGTCCCCATGGGGTCGATGTGCTTGAGCGGGTTGAGCGTGACGCGGCCCATGGACCAGGCGGTGTTGTCGCCAAAGTGGCGCGCCGCGTAGCCGTGCGCCGCTTCGTGCACGGTGATGGCAAACAGCACCGGCAGCGCGTACAGGGCAACGGTTTGAATGAGTTGGGTCAGGTCCATGCGCTGATTGTCTCAGACCCCGGGGTCTGTCCCGACTACCAGCCCAAGACGGCCAGTTTGCCCCGGCCCTGGCGCACCAGCAGCGGTTCACCGCCGTCGCCCATGCCGGTCAGGTCGATCACGGTCGTGGGCTCGAGCGCACAGGCGCCGGCGTCGATCACGGCAGCGACCAGTTTTTCATAGCGCGCGCGGATCGCGCTGGCGTCGTTCAAGGGATCGGTCTGGCCCGGTGGAATCAGCGTCGTGGCGAGCAGCGGCGTGCTGTGCAAGGCGAGCAATTGCTGCAGCACTTTGTGTTCGGGCACGCGCAAGCCGATGGTCTTGCGCGCCGGGTGGCTCAGGCGGCGCGGCACTTCCTTGCTCGCCTCCAGGATGAAGGTGTAGGGGCCGGGCGTGCCCAGCTTGAGCAGCCGGAACTGGCGGTTATCGACCCGCGCGTAGTTGGCCAGCTCGCTCAGGTCGCGGCACAGCAGCGTCAGGTGGTGCTTGTCGTCCACGCCGCGGATGCGGCGCAACTGATCGGCTGCGGCCTTGTCGTCCAGGTGGCAGACCAGGGCGTAGCTCGAGTCGGTGGGCACGGCCAGGATCTCGCCCTTGTCCAGCAGGGCCACGGCCTGCTTGAGCAGCCGCGGCTGCGGATTCTCGGGGTGAACTTCAAACAGTTGAGCCATGGCGCGATTGTCGGTGAAGCTGCGGCCCGCTCAGGCCGGGCGCACGCGCAGCGCCGCCAGCTCCCGCGCCGAGAGCATGGCGTTGCCGATGCCGCTGGCCGCGATGACGCCGATGCCGATCCAGGCCAGCGCGTCGGGCACATGCTGGAACACCAGCCAGCCGCCCAGCGTGGCAAAGGCGATCTGGGTGTAGAGGAAGGGTGCCAGCATCGGCGCCGAGGCGCGCGCATAGGCCCGGATCAGCATCAGGTGGCCAAAGGTGCCCAGAAAGCCCAGCAGCAGGAACCAGTACCAGTAGTTCAGCAGGGCCGACGTGCGCCAACTGAAAACGGCGGCCGGCGTCATGATCAGGGCGCCGACCAAGCCGGTGTAAAAGTGCGTCGTGTAAGGATTTTCTTCGCCGCTCAAACGGCTGGTCAGCACCTGAAACCAGGCGTAGGCGCTCACCAGCAAGACCGGAAACAGCAGCGCCCAGCTGAAGACCTGACCACCGGGGCGCACCACCAGCAGCACGCCACACAGGCCAGCGCCCAGCAGCCACCAGCGGCTGCGCGCCACCCGCGCCTTGAGCGTCCAGGCCGCCAGCCCCGTTGCCACCAAGGGCGAGAGCATCACCATGGCCGTGAACTCGCCCACCGGCAGATGCTGCAGGCCGAAGAACGAGCAGGCGCTGGTGATGAGCAACAGCACGCCGCGCAGTGCCTGAAAGCGTGGATTGGGTGTGGCCAGCAGACTGAGCCCCTGCACCGGAAAGCGCAGGGCAAAGGTCACGACGGCCTGAAACGCATAGCGAAACCAGAGCAGCATCAGCGTGGGCGCCAGCGCGGTGGCGATCTTGGTGCTGGTGTCGAGCAGGGCGAAGGCGAACACGGCCAACACGATGAGCGCGGTGCCGCCGCCCTGGCGGGTGCGAAAGAAGGACATGGGCGAGTCAGTGTGTGGGCCGCTGGATGCGCTCGTGCACCAGCTCCCACACGGGGGTCAAAGCGTCGCTCAGCAGCGGCAGCGTGCCCAGGTCGGTGCGGCTTTCCTCGGGGCTGTGAAAGTCGCTGCCGCGCGACGCGGCCAGGCCAAACTCGCGCGCCGTGTCGGCGTAGCGCAGCGCCTCGGCGACGCTGTGGCTGCCGGTCACGACCTCGACGCCGCGCCCGCCGTGGGCCTTGAATTCGCTGAACAAGGCGTACTCTGCGTTGGCGCTGAAGCCGTAGCGCGCCGGATGCGCGATCACCGCCACGCCCTGGGCCTGGGTGATCCAGGTGACGGCGTCCTTGAGTGCGGCCCAGCGGTGTTCCACATAGCCGGGCTTGCCTTCGGTGAGGTATTTTCTGAACACCTCGTTCGTATCGCGGCAGCTGCCGCGCTCGACCAGAAAGCGCGCAAAGTGGGTGCGTGAAATCAGCTCCGGGTTGCCGACAAATTCAAGCGCGCCCTGGTAGGCGTCGGCGATGCCCACGCGCGCCAGTTGCTCCGACATTTCCATGGCGCGCTGCGTGCGACCGCCGCGCGTGGCCCGCAGTCCGCGCTGCAGTTGCGCGTCCTCGGCGTCAAAGCCCAGTCCCACGATGTGCACCGTCTTGCCGGCAAAGCTCACGGAGATTTCCACGCCGCTGAGGTAGGGCAGGCCCAGCGCGCTGGCCGCTGCTGCGGCGCGCTGCTGACCACCGATTTCGTCGTGATCGGTCAGCGCCCACAACTCGACGCCATTCGCCTTGGCGCGCGCGGCCAGCGCCTCCGGCGTGAGTGTGCCGTCGGAGACCACGGAGTGGCAATGCAGGTCGGCGTTAAGGTAGGTGGTCACCATTCGATTTTAGGTCAAGCATGGCGCGTGCTGCCCGTGACAAAGCAGTTCGGACAAATGTTCATTTTGCTGCTACCCTGAACCATCATGCGCACATCAACCTTTGTCTTTCCCTCGGAAATCGAGCGTGAAACAGGTTTTGGAAAAGATCAACTGCGCAAGTGGCGCCAGCGTTTTGGCTTTCCTCCGGTGGAAGCAACGCCCCAGGGCAAAGCGGCCTATTCGCGCAAGACCGTGGATCAGCTGCTGCTGATCAAACGCCTGCTCGAAACCGGCTTTCGCCCGGGCCAGGTCGTGGGCCTGACGGGGCGGGAACTTGAAAAGCTCAAACTCTCCCTGGGCCCGCCGGTTCCGGTTGACGACAGCAATGAAGCAACGCAGGCCTTCATCGAGCAACTCAAGCGAGCTGACCTGGCGGGATTTAGAGCCCTGCTGACCGAGCAACGTGGCGAGCGAACACTGCTGGATTTTGTCCGCCATAGCATCGCTCCACTGATGATCGCCATTGGCGAGGCCTGGAGGCGCGATGAAATCGACATTCACCATGAGCACCTTTGCAGTTGTTGCATCGAACGCCATTTGCACGCGGAGATCCTCAAGTTCAAACCGAAAAGTGGCTTTCCAACCGTCATGTTCGCGCTGGCACCAGGAGAGCATCATCTGCTCGGACTGCTGATGATTGAGGCCGTGCTGGCCGAGCAGGGCGCCAGGACCATCAACATCGGAGCGAATATTCCCCTGGACAATCTGAAGCTGGCCGCCATCTCATGCGCAGCCGATGTGGTCGCGCTGTCCTTTAGTTTTTCCTATCGGGCGCGCGATGTCGTGCCGACCTTGAGTCGCTTGCGGCGCTTGTTGCCGCCCCGGATGCAGATTTGGGCCGGGGGTGCTGGCCTGGCCGGCATCAAAAAGCCGCCCAAGGGCGTGCGCATCCTCTTGAAAATCGAGGAAGCCGCCGCTGCGCTGCAGGACTTGGCGCTTCAGTTGCGCGCCCAAGCGCTGCCCCTTGCTTGAAAAACCCGGCTGGCACTACCGATTAACCGGTAGTTTCGCCCGCTCCTGCCGGCCAGGCGGCGCCTAAAGTCAGTCATGCCGGTTTCATTGCGCGCAGCGCAGTCGTCACAGCGACGGCCCGGACCGACCGCCTCAAACCCACGAAAGGAGCGCAGCATGGCGCCGCTCAGCAAAGCTTTCTTCAGCGTCGCAGCCGCTGCATCCGCCACGGCGATCCCTGGCCGGACCGGCCGCCACTTCATGACTCGGGGCGGCTCGGCGCGACCCCAATTTCAGCCCTGAACGCCATGAATTTGTCAGAACTTTCGGTGCTGGTGGTGGACGATTTTTCGACCATGCGCCGCATCGTCAACAACTTGCTCAAGCAGGCCGGCTTTGGGAACGTGAGCGAGGCCGAAGACGGCGTGACGGCCTTGCAGAAGCTTGAAAGCGGTCGCTACGACTTCGTCGTCAGTGACTGGAACATGCCCAATATGAGCGGCCTGGAACTGCTCAAGGCGGTGCGCAGTTCGCCCCAACTCAAGCACCTCCCGTTTCTGCTGGTGACGGCCGAAGCGCGCAAGGAAAACATCATCGACGCGGCTCAGGCCGGCGCCGATGGCTACATCGTCAAACCCTTCACTGGCGACGTCTTGAGCGAGAAGATCGCCGCCATCCTGAAACGCAAAGGCATTGCATGAGCACTCTCACCATCAGCGCCGGGATCAATTCGGAAGAGGCCTTTACCCGGCTTGGGCGCATCACACGCCAACTGCACGAAGCCATGAGTGAACTCGGCCTGGAGCAAGGCCTGATCGAGATCGCACAGGAAATTCCGGATGCGCGCGACCGCCTCAGCCATGTGGGTCACATGACAGAGTCGGCGGCCACCAAGGTGCTCAACGTGATCGACGCGGCGCAGCCACAGTGCCAGGCCTTCCTCGATCAAAGTCGCGCCATGACCGCGTCGATCGAGCGCGTGCGGGCCCTGCCCGCAGCGGCGACGGGTGAGGTCAGCGAGATGCTGGCCACTTGTCAGAAGTTCAGCGACGAAGCGGCTCAATTTGCCCGAGCGCAAAACACGGCGCTGGGCGACATCATGATGACCCAGGACTTCCAGGACCTGTCAGGCCAGATCATCAAGAAGGTGATCGGCATCATCACCCTGACCGAGCAGCAGTTGCTCAGCCTGCTGATGCACATCGCGCCCGAACATGTAGGCAGTGTTGCGGTCAAGACGGAATTGGCCGGTCCGCAGGTGCCCGACAAGGCGCTCAAGCAGGGCGACGTCGATGATCTGCTGGCCTCGTTTGGTTTTTGAAAATCGCACACCGCGACAAACCCATCCCGGCCGCCACCGGCGGATCCACCACGGTCTCAGGCCGCGTGCGTTGCGGCCTTGGTTGAATTTCATGAGTGCTGTGGCTCAGGCCCGCCCGACTTGTTGACGTGCGGCTATGTGGGCCGCTTGGTGCGTCCACAGTGACGCGGGCGTGCACGCAACCCAGCGGCGCACGATTTCACGGCCCACGTGGTCGGCAAAGTTGCAGGCGTCAACGTCACCCAGCGGCGCGGGGTTGGCTTGCCCGATGTGCCAGAGCTGGCACAGGTACTCTTCGGATACGCTGCCCAGGTTGTCGGTATCCACTTCAAAAGTGATTGCGGTTCTCATGGCTCAGGCCCTCCCGCTGGCGGTTGTTTGCGTGCCTTCGCTGGCCTGTTTCAGCAGCGTAAGAGCGCGGTTTGTGCGGGCGGTAGCAGCCCACAAATTGGCCGCCGTGTCGCCACTCTGGCGCATGAAATACAGCGCCATGGAAAGCGCGTTTTCAATGGCCCCTTGCCGCTCTATCGTGCCCACACCTTGCGCCAGCGTGTGGGCGGTCTTGGGGGCTTGGGAATGTGCGGGCGTCTGCACTCGGGTGCCAGCGCTTCGGCTGGCCAGGTGAATGACTTTGGTCATGGTTTCTTGCTCCTTGTCGAGACTTCAAAACCACAAGGCACGTTCTTATGCGCACCTGGTGGACGGGATGTTAAGAACATGGAACAAGCCATGCGCCAGGCGTTGCCGCTTTGGCCATCCCGTCCGAAACCTTGAATGCCCCATTGCGGGACATTTGAGAATTCAGACGTGACAAAACCTCACTATCGGGGAGGTTGCGCCGCTTGTTCGTTGGTGTTCTTACGCACCGGGCCTTTTCAGGCTTGGGCGGATTATGGCATGGGAACGGGTGCGGGCGTCAAGGTAATTCGGTGTTGTCGTTGACGCGGTGAACCATTGCCAACAGAATCGACGCCATGCAAGTCACCTTTACACAGCACGCGCTAGCCCGCATGGCAGATCGAGGGATCAGCCGCGCCGAAGTGCTGGCCACGCTGGAACACCCACTGCGCACGATTGACGTGCAGAATGGACGCCAGGAAGCGCAGGGCTGGATTGAACGCATGGGCCGCCGCCAGTTGCTGCGGGTGATTTATGAAAATGGCGTGGTCGTGATGGTGGTCACGGTCATGGCCACAAGCAAGATTGAAAAATATGGAGTGCAGCCATGAAAATCGAATATGACCCCAAGGCGGACGCGATGTATATCCGCCTGCTGGCGGGAACCGTGTCCGAAAGCGACGAAGTGCGCCCCGGCGTCGTGTTCGACCTTGACGCCGATGGCCGCGTGCTGGGCATCGAAATGCTTGATGTCAGCAAGCGCACCGACAACCCGCATGAACTGGCTATGGAACTTGTCGGCGTCTGAATAGCCCCGTCGTTTTGCGCGTAGCCGCCACGGCCCGACGCCCGCCACGCTGCTGCCCTTTGCCAAGGCCAGCGATTGCGCCATCGGCGCGACACCTCCCAACACCCGCACACCGTCAACGGTACGCGCTGCGGCCCACGTGGTCGAGGCGCTGCCAAGTAGCGCCAGCGGTCGCGGTCACTGGCACGGCGCTGCCCAGCTCACGCACGCGGTCGAGGTGTCGCACTGCGGCCCACGGGGTCGAGGCGCTGCCAGGTAGCGCCAGCGGTCGCGGTCACTGGCACGGCGCTGCCCAGCTCACGCACGCGGTCGAGGTGTCGCACTGCGGCCCACGGGGTCGAGGCCCTGCCAGGTCGTGCCATCGGTCGAGGGCGTGGCCACCGGCACGGCGCTGCCCAGCTCACGCACGCGGTCGAGGCGTCGCACTGCGGCCCGTTGAGTGAGAAGCGCTCATTTTCCCGCCCGGTAAATGGTTCCAAGGGAAGGCCCTTCCGCGCTCGCTTCCAGCAAGGCCCGAAGGAATCCGCCACGGTGCGCAGCGGGGCCGGTGCAGGCCGGGAAGTGGGGCAATACATAGTAAGAATGAATGAATTTCATTTCATCATATAAAAGTGTCCCCGCTCTGTCCCCGCCTTGTCCCCGCTTTGTCCCCGGTATGCTGTCGGCTGCAAACCGTTATGGTTGCTGGATTGTTGCTGTTTGTCCCCGGTGTTTTCGCTTGGTAGCAAGGCAAGGAAGGCCGAAAGTACCGGTGAAACTGGCGAAGGCGTCAAAGTAAGAACGCCCCGACGGGTCCAAACATCTGGCGAAATTCGGCGGGCTTCGATCCCGCCGCCACCAAATGCCAGAAAGGACCCGAGATTTTCAGCGGCTGAGGTACTGCCACAGTACCGGGCACAGGCCACCGCCCGACGCATACCCACCGGCACAATGCTGCCCAGCTCACGCACGCGGTCGAGGTGTCGCACTGCGGCCGCCGTGGTTGCAGTGCTGCTAGGTAGCGCCAGCGGTCGGGGCCATGGCCACCAGTACGGCGCTGCCCAGCTCATGCACGCGGTCGAGGTGTCGCACTGCGGCCCACGTGGTCACTGGCTGGCGCTGCCAGGTCGTGCCAGCGGTCGCGGCCACGGGCACGATGCCGCCCGGCTCACGCACGTGGTCGAGGTGACGTGCAGGCGGTTGAGTCGCTGCCAGGTAGTGCGCGGTGCGGGCGGCTCAGGCGGCCCGCTGTGGCATCGGTATCACGTCGGTACCTTTGCGCAGCTTGTCGAGGTTGTTGGCCCACCCTTGCATCATGGCCATGCGGTCGGCTAGATAGGTCGCGTGGTTGTACGCCGCTACTGTGGAGTTTCGTTCCTGGTGCGCAAGCTGTAGCTCGATCAAGTGGTGCCCGTAGCCATGTTCGTGCAGGATGGTGGAAGCTACACCCCTGAAACCGTGGCCGGTCATGCGGCCCGCGTAGCCCATGCGTTTCAACGCACCCAGGATGGTGTTATTGCTCATGGGCTTTTCGTGGTCGCGCTCGCCAGGGAACAGCAACACGCCATGCCCCGATATGGTTTGCAGCGCTTGCAACACTTCCACGGCCTGCGAAGCCAGCGGCACAATGTGCGCCGTGCGCATTTTCATGCGGTCAGCCGGGATGCGCCATTGCGCCGCCGCAAGGTCAAATTCTGACCATCGGGCCGCGATCAGTTCGCCAGTCCGGACAAAGGTCAAGGCCATGAGCTTCATTGACAAGCGGGTGTAGGCGCTGCCCTGGTATGCCTCGATTTTGCGCAGCAACTCAGGCATTTCCTTCACGTCAAGGCGGGCGTAATTCTCTCTTTTCCGGGGCTTGAGTGCGTCGGCCGGCTTCACGTCCGCTGCGGGGTTACGTTCGATCACTCCATGCCCCACGGCGTAACGCATGATCTGGCCACAGGTCTGCAATGACCGTTTCGCAATATCGACCGCGCCGCGCGCCTCGATTGCCTTTGCCATCGCCAATAGTTGAGGGGCCGTGATACTGGCCACAGGCCGCGCACCCAGGGCAGGGAACACATCGGCCTCAAGCCTGCGCATCACGTAGTCAGCATGACGGGGGCTCTTGGGGCCGCTCCAATGTGCCCACCACTGGCGGGCCACCGTCTCGAACGTGTTGGCGGCGCTCATGGCCCGGATCAACTTCGCGTCACGCTTGAGTTGTGCCGGATCGTCGCCGGTGGCCAGTGCCTCGCGTGCTTGGTCGCGGGCCTTGCGGGCCTGTGCCAGTGAAACAGCCGGGTACACACCCAGGGCAAGGCGCTTTTCTTTGCCGCCGTGGCGGTACTTCACCCGCCAGTATTTGCCACCCGCCGCCGTGACTTCCAAATACATGCCTTTTTCATCAGCCAGGCGAACGCTGGGGCGGTTTGCTGGGCATGTAGCCTTGTCGCATTCGATCTTTGTGAGTGACATTTGGGGGCACATTTTGTGGGGCATCGGAAAATCCCGATTTATGCCCCCGAATATGCCCCCGCTTTATGTTGGCTGTCAACGCACTACGGCGGACGTTAAAAAACAAAAAAGCACAGTAAGTCATTGATTTACTGTGCTTTTTTCTTGTTTTTTGGACTTCTTTGGAAGCCCTTAAACTCATTACTGGAGGAAGAGGTGGGATTCGAACCCACGGTACCTTGCGGTACGCCTGATTTCGAGTCAGGTACATTCGGCCACTCTGCCACTCTTCCGGGTGCCTGTAGAGGCGTTGTTCAAATTTTACCAGAGCCAGCGCCAGCGCTCCCTTGCAGCAGAAGTTGCTTGGCAACAAGCCCTTGTCTTGGCGCTCTGATGGCGCAGGCGGTGGCGGATTCTAGCAGGCACGCAGGGCGTCGATGCCGCCCATGTAGCAGCGCAGCGCCTCGGGCACGGTGACCGAGCCATCGGCGTTTTGGTAGTTCTCCAACACCGCCACCAGCGTGCGGCCCACGGCCAGCCCCGAGCCATTGAGCGTGTGCAGCAGTTCGTTCTTGCCCTGGGCGTTCTTGAAGCGCGCCTGCATGCGCCGCGCCTGAAATGCCTCCATGTTCGACACCGAGCTGATTTCGCGGTACGCGTCCTGCGCCGGCAACCACACTTCCAGGTCGTAGGTCTTGGCAGAACCAAAGCCCATGTCACCAGCGCACAGCGACATCACGCGATACGGCAGGCCCAGCTTTTGCAGGATGGCTTCGGCGTGCGTCACCATCTGCTCCAGCGCTTCGTAGCTCTTATCCGGATGCGCGATCTGCACCATCTCGACCTTGTCGAACTGGTGCTGGCGAATCATGCCGCGCGTGTCGCGCCCGTAGGAGCCGGCTTCGGAGCGAAAGCAGGGCGTGTGCGCGGTGAGCTTGATCGGCAGCGCCGACTCGGCCACGACTTCGTCGCGCACGAAGTTGGTGAGCGGCACTTCGCTGGTGGGGATCAGGTACAGGGCGGCGTTGTCGGGCAACTCCTCGCCCTCCTGTCCGCCCTTCCTGGCGGCGAACAGATCGCCCTCGAACTTGGGCAACTGGCCGGTACCGCGCAGGCTGTCGCCGTTCACGATGTAGGGCGTGTAGCACTCGGTGTAGCCGTGTTCCAGCGTCTGCACGTCCAGCATGAACTGGCCCAGCGCGCGGTGCAGACGGGCGATGCCGCCCTTCATCACGGTGAAGCGCGAACCCGTGAGCTTGACGCCCAGGTCGAAGTCCAGACCCAGCGGCGTGCCCACGTCCACATGGTCCTTCGGCGCGAAGCCGAACTGGACGTGGGTCTTGGGCGCACCCCAGGAGCGCACCACCACGTTGCCGGTTTCGTCCGAGCCTGCGGGCACGCTGGCGTGCGGCAGGTTGGGCACGGCCAGCAGCAGGCGGTGCAGCTCGGTCTGGAGCAGTTCCAGGCGCGCGGCCGAAGTCTCCAACTCCTGCTTGAGCGCGGCCACGGCGGCCATCACGGCGTCGCTGTTTTCGCCCTTGGCCTTGAGCATGCCGATCTGCTTGGACAGGCTGTTGCGCTGGCTTTGCAGCTCCTCGGTGCGCGACTGCAAGGTCTTGCGTTCGGCTTCGAGCGCGCTGAAGGCCTCGACGTTCAGGAAGGGCTGGGGTTTCTTGCGTGCCTCCAGGCGCTCGATGGCGGCTGCGAGGTCTTTGCGGAGGAGGGTGATGTCTAGCATGGCTGGATTGTAGTTTTCTCGCGGGGCGCTTAAGCGCCGATCTTCAGGCCCTTGGGCAGTGGAAAGTGCACGGTCTCGGGGGCCACGTCCATCTTGCGCACCGAGGTCGCGCCCAGCGCCTTGATCCGGTCCATCACCTGGCGCACCAGCACTTCCGGGGCCGAAGCGCCAGCCGTCAGGCCGATTCGCGACTTGCCGTCGAACCATTGCTCCTGCAGCTCATCGGCGCTGTCCACCATGTAGCTTTCGGTGCCGAGCTTTTGTGCCAGTTCGCGCAGGCGGTTGCTGTTCGAGCTGGTGGGGCTGCCGACCACGATCACGATGTCCACCTGCGGGCTCATGACCTTGACCGCATCCTGGCGGTTTTGCGTGGCGTAGCAGATGTCTTGCTGCTTGGGTTCGCGCACCTGCGCAAAGCGCGCCTTGATCGCCGCCGAGATCTCGGCGGCGTCGTCCACGCTGAGGGTGGTCTGCGTCACCACGGCGAGCTTGGAGGTTTGCGTCGGCTGGACTTTGGCCACATCGGCCACGCTGTCCACCAGGTGGATGCCGTGGTCGAGCTGGCCCATGGTGCCCTCGACTTCGGGATGACCCTTGTGGCCGATCATGATGAACTCGTAACCCTCTTTGGCCAGCTTGGCCACCTCCACGTGCACCTTGGTGACCAAGGGGCAGGTGGCGTCAAACACCTGGAAGCCGCGTGCCTGCGCCTCCTGCTGCACCGCCTTGCTCACGCCGTGGGCCGAGAACACCAGCGTGGCGCCGGGCGGCACAGCGCTCAATTCCTCGATGAAGATCGCGCCCTTGGCCTTGAGGTCATTCACGACAAAGGTGTTGTGCACGATTTCGTGGCGCACGTAGATCGGCGCACCGAACTTTTCCAAGGCGCGTTCGACGATTTCGATGGCGCGGTCCACACCGGCGCAAAAGCCGCGCGGCTCGGCCAACAGGATTTCTGCAGGAGCGACGCTGTGCTTCATAGCACGCCCAACAACTGGACTTCAAATGTCACGGCCTCGCCGGCCAAGGGGTGGTTGAAATCGAACTGCACGGCCGCGCCGCGCTCGTCCGTGCGCAACTGCCGCACCACGCCGCCAAAAAAACCCTTGCCGTCGGGCGTGGCGAACTGCATCACGTCGCCCACCTGGTACTGTTCCAGCGGGTCGCTCAGTTGCGCCAGTTCCTTGCGCGAGAGCCACTGCAGCATGGCCGGATTGCGCGCGCCAAAGGCTGCTCCAGCGGGCAGCTCGAAGCTGCAGCGCACGCCTTCAACCAGTCCCAGCAAATGCTGCTCCAGCGCCTCGGACAGCGCGCCGCTGCCCAGCGTGAGCGTGGCCGGTTTGCCGGCAAAGGTGTTGATCAGGTCGCCGCTCGGGCCGCTCAGGCGGTAATGCAGGGTGAGGAAGGAGTCGGGCTGAACCGTGGGTGCAGGGACTGAAAGGGCGTTCGTCATGGGGTGCTCGTGGGTCTTGAAGTGGTGAGGGGCAAAAGACTTCGCGCAAGAAATCTTTATGCCGATAAACTGGCGCCATTGTAGAAAGTCTGCCGCTGCCTCGCAGGTCGCCGGCGCAATCCCGCCCGCCATGTCTGTCAAACACCTTCCCCCCGATGCGCAACCGCGCGAAAAGCTGCTGGCGCGCGGCGCGGCGGCCTTGAGTGACGCCGAACTGCTGGCGCTGCTGCTGCGCACCGGCATCAAGGGCAAGGGCGTGCTGGAGCTGGCGCACGAGCTGCTGCATCTCAACAGCGGCGCCGCCGACGTGGGTTTTGACGGCCTGGCCGGCCTACTGCAGGCCAGCGCCGAGGATCTGCGCCGCGTCAAGGGGCTGGGCCCGGCCAAGTGCGCCGAGCTGGTGGCGGTGCTGGAGCTGGCGCGGCGCGCCATGGCCCAACAACTGCAGGAGCGCGCCGTGTTTGCCACGCCCGATGCGGTGAAAGACTACCTTCAGTTGCAGCTCTCGGCGCATGCGCACGAGGTGTTTGCCGTGCTCTTCCTGGACGCGCAGCACCGCTTGCTGGTGCTGGAAGAAATGTTCCACGGCACGCTGACGCAAACCTCGGTGTATCCGAAAGAGGTCGTCATCCGGGCCCTGCACCACCAGGCCGCCGCCGTGGTGCTGGCGCACAACCATCCCAGTGGCAGCGTCCAGCCTTCGCCGGCCGACGAGGCGCTCACGCGCACGCTCAAGGCGGCACTGGCGCTGGTGGACGTGCGCGTGCTCGACCACGTGATCGTGGCGCGGGGCGCGGCCATGTCGATGGCGCAGCAGGGGCTGATATGAGCCGCAGCACCAGCCTGGCCGATCTGAAGAAGCTCAAGCAGCAGATTGCCGAACAGCAGGTCCAGCGCCTGGCGCAGCAGGCGGCGCAACAGATCGAGCAAGTTCGCAAGCAGGCCCAGGAAAACTTGTTTCGCGCCGCCATTGGCAAAGTGCAGCTGCTGGGCGACGCGGGGCGTGTGGCGATGCAGGCCAAGAAGCCGCAACCGACCCCGGTGCAACGCCTGCTGGACGAGCAGGAGGTGCTGCGCAGCTCGCTCAGCGACGACTTCGACGTGAGCAGCCTGCTCGACACCGACACCGCGCTGAGCTATACCAAGCCCGGTGTCGGGCACGACGTGGCGCGCAAGCTGCGGCGTGGCGTTTGGTCGGTGCAGCGCGAACTCGATCTGCACGGACTGCGCGTGGAAGATGCCCGCGAGGCGCTGGTGCAATTCGTGCGCGAAGCGCAAAAGCAGGGCTGGCGCTGCGTGCGCGTGGTGCACGGCAAGGGATTGGGCTCGCCCGGAAAAACCCCGGTGCTCAAGAGCCGGGTGCACAGCTGGTTGATGCAAAAGACCGAGGTCCTGGCCTATGTGCAGGCCAGGCCGGCCGATGGCGGCGCGGGCGCGCTGCTGGTGTTGCTGCAGCCCGGTTGAGGCAAACAGGTCGGGTTACGCTTCGCTAACCCGACCTACGTTTAGCAGCTAGCAGCCTGTCGGACTTTGGGCGTGGGCGCGACGGGGGTGCATTCGGATGCAGCGCTAGGCGCG
>CAIMSP010000169.1 GCA_903844215.1 uncultured beta proteobacterium
AACAAAATGAAAGTGATGGATTCGCGCTCAGGCCTAGGCGCAAAGCGCAGACATAGCGGCGGCTATGGCGAGCATTTGCAACAACGGCATGGGTGCGAAGGCGCGCTTTCATGTTTCGATATTTCTGGGTTGGAGTACTAGCATGGGTAATTCTGTTGTGGAGGGGCTCATGAGCAAACGAAAGACACCCGTGATGCAAAGCTTTGGTGAGCGTTTGGCGCAGTTGCGCAAAACCGCTGGGTACACCCAGGTCGAGTTCGCCGCCGAGGTGGACATCACCCAGCGCATGGTGGCCTACTACGAGGCCCCTGACGCACAGGCGCCGGCCCATTTGCTGCCGCAGATGGCGCGGGTGCTGGGGGTGAGCGTGGATGTGCTCTTGGGCTTGAGTGAGCTGCGCAGCCCCAAGCGCATTGCCACCAACCGGTTGGAGCGCCGTTTGCTCGAAATCGACAAGTTCGACCCCAAAGCCAAGCGTCAGATCACGCAATTGCTTGATTCGTTGATCGAGGCCGAGAAGTTGAAGCAGCAAATGAGGTCACGCACCGGCACCACCCCATCTTTGAGAGCGCGCACCCAGCGCAATCGACAACCCGCAGCCCAGGAGGCCACAGCATGACTACGGTTCAAATTGAATTGTCCGACACCACCGCCCAAGCGGCACGGGCTGCGGGCTTGCTCACACCGCAGGCGCTAGACCGGTTGTTGACCCAGGCCCTGCGCAAACGCGAGGCCGCCGATTCGCTCTTGTCGATTGCGGATCGTGTGGCCGCAGCAGGCATCGCTCCGATGTCGATGCGCCAGATCAATGACGAGGTGAAGGCCGCACGCGCTCAGCGTGGTCAGCCCGGCTAAGTTTCACCACAAGGGCAGGTAGCAGCGATGCGGGCGGTGATTGACACGAATGCGTTGCTGTCAGGTTTGCTGTGGCGTGGCCCCCCACACGCGCTGCTGGAGCAGGTACGCAATGGCGCTGTTACGCTGAGCAGCAGCCCGGCGCTATTGGCAGAGTTGACCGACGTGATGGGCCGCACAAAGTTCGATGGCATCCTCGCGCGCTCGAATACGTCGCGCGTGCAAACACTGGCCCAGGTGCGCCAGCTTGCTGAGGTGATCGATCCACCACCTCTCACGAAACCCGTGTGCCGCGACGCCGACGATGACGCGGTGTTGGCGCTGGCCGCAGCCGCCATGGCTGACGTGATTGTGTCGGGCGATGATGATTTGCTATCGCTCACCAGCTTTGAAGGCATCCCTATCCTCACGCCCGTACATGCTGCGTATTCCGGTGAACGTGACCGCTGTTTCCGGCAATGTGACCAGGGATTCCGGTGATCGTGACCGCGGTGCGGTGCTGCGCCTTTTTTGATTCTATGCCGGCTTGCTTTTCGGCTGGTTCCCCTTCCCCGGTATTGCTGTTTCTGATCTCATAGGCCCCTGCCAGGCCGCCGGAGGCGCCCCTGGTCAGGCATGTACCCATGCATTACCCACCCCCGGCCAGCACCGCGTGCGGTTGCGGGTGCCGATATCTTTTGTGGCTCAAGCATCGATGGCTCCCTTCGCTGGTGGGCTCTTCTTGCGAAGCGATTCGCCTTTGAGCGTGAAACGGTGATGACTTTGCATCAGCCTGTCGAGCATGGCGTCAGCCACCGTCTGGTCGCCGATCCACTCGTGCCAGTGTTCGATGGGCAACTGGCTGGTGATGATCGTGGCGCGGTGGTTCGCGCGGTCATCGATGATCTCCAGCAGATCGGCTCTGGTTTGCCCGTCCATGGCGGCCATTCCCCAGTCGTCCAGCAGCAATACGTCCGTACCTTTGAGCGTATCGAGCCAGCGCGTAAACGAGCCGTTGGCGTGCCGAATTCGAAGTTCCTCACCCAGGCGTGGAACCCGCTGATACAGCACGCTGTATCCACGCCGACAGGCATGCTGGGCCAAGGCACACGCGATCCACGATTTGCCCGCGCCCGTGGGGCCGGTGATCAGCACAGCGTGACCTGACTTGACCCATTCGCCCAGTGCCAGGCTCATCACCGCGCTGCGCTCCAGGCCGCGACCGCTGCGGCTGTCCAGATCTTCGATGGCGGCCTGGGGGTATTTGAGTTTGGCGTTTTTGAGCAAGCGTGCGCAGCGCCGATCTTGCCTGCCGTGCACCTCGCGGTCGACCAGCAGTGCCAGTCTCTCCTCAAAGCTCATGGCGCTGATGCCGCTTTGCGTGAGTTGGAGCTCCAGCGCCTGCGCCATGGTCTCAAGACGCAGCTCGCGCAGTTGGTTCAAGGTGGTGTTCATCATCATTTTGAGGTTGTCCGTGTGGGGGTTCATTGGTAGTAGTTCGGTCCACGCACATGGGCGTGGGTAGGACTGGTCCACTCGGGGGTTGCCGGGGTGGGCACCAGGTCGCGTCGGTTGAGAAGGAAGTCCCGGATGTGGGTGTACTTGCACGTGCCCAGGCTCGATGCCAAGGCGCATGCCGCCTCCAGCCTGGTGTCGCCATAGCGCTTGCTCAACGAGAGCAAGCCCAGGCAGGCACGGTAGGCATGCTCGGGGTGGCGTTGGCGATCAAGCATTTTGCGCACTGTGCCCGCGCAGGCCACGCCGATGCGCTCACCCCAGGCCACAAGGCGCTCGGGCGTCCATTGGGCCTGGTGTTGATGGCGCTCGGGCAGATGCTCGACCACCGTGGTGAAGCCGCCTTTGTGGGCGCAGCGTTTGTGGCTGGCAACGCGGTTGCCACGGTGCAAGGCCTCGATTGCATGGGTGGTCACGCGCAACTCCAGCGCCAGGCCCACCAAGGCGTTGGGCACGCTGTAGCGGTGGCCTTCGAATTCGACGTGGCTGTCAATGTGCACGCGCACGGTTTTGAAGACCGCCCATTCCCAAGCTTGCAGGGGCAAGGCCATCAAGGCCGGGGCGTCGATTTGGGCAAACACACTGGCGCGACTGCCCGGCAGTTTCTGAAACGCACGCTGGTTGAGCCACTGCAACAGGGGCGTGATGGCGTCGTTGACCTCCTCCACGCTGGAGAACTGGAATTTGCGCAAGCGTGCCAGTATCCAGCGCTCCACCAGCAGCACGCTGAGTTCCACCTTGGGCTTGTCCTGCGGGTGGTAGGCGCGAGCAGGCAGCACCGAGCAGTTGTAGTGCCGCGCAAAGTCCTGCACCGTGTCGGTAAGCACGGGCTCATAGCGATCGGCCACCGTGACCAGTGCGCGCGGGTTGTCGGGCACGATGATCTGAGGCACGCCCCCATAAAAGGTCAACGCCTGCGCTGTCGCGCCCAGCCAATCGCGGGCCGTTTGCGCGGGCGTGGCAAGGCAGAAGCAGAGGCCGGAGACGCCCATGGCGGCCACGAAGATGTTGGCCCGACCTATCTCCTTCCCATGCGCCGTGAGCGCGATCGTCGGACCGGCATAGTCGATGAACAACTTCTCGCCGGCGCGGTGCACTTGGCGCATGGAGCGTTTGAGGCGCTTGGCAAACTGGCGGTAGTTCTCGCAAAATTGCGAGTAGCGCCAGGGCTTGACGGGAAAGTCGGCGCTGTACTCGTCGCCCACCTGGGCACAGTATTCCTCCCATAGCAGCGTGAGGGTCATGCCCTTGCGCCCAAGTTCCTGATGGATGCGTCCGTAGTCGGCTTGGGCATAGGTATCGCTGGGGCGAGGCGACGCCAGCAGGCGCCGCTCCAGCGTGGCCTCGTCCATGGCCGCGACGGCCTGCCAGTCAAGCGCGGCTGCCACAGCCAAGCCTACGTATTTCGTGACAACACCCTTGGAGATGCCAAGGGCGTCGGCAATTTGCTGGTGGGACTGTCTACCTTCGAATTTGAGACGCAAGGCGTCTTTGAGTTTGCGCATATTGATCCGTAAAGCGGGCATGGGGCTCCTGGCAAAAATGCCCGAAGCTACCCGACCCGCCGGTTTCGTTTATGCGCAACACCGCTCCGGCGTCGTATACCGCCGTGCCGATCTCCGTGACCACTACCATCGGTCACGATCACCGGAATCACCGGTCACGTTCCCGGAATCCCCTCGGTCACCTTCGCCGGACCGCTGGTCACGTTACCGGAATCACCGGTCACGTTGGACCGGAATACTCAACATGCTCTTGAACAGGTGCTGCAGGCGCTTGAGCCGACTGCCAAGCCGGCCAAGTGGTCGCAATCTGCGACCACCTCCCAAAACCCCAACTCTTAGCGGCTAGGGGTTGCGGGTGGCTTTTTTATTTGTATTTAGAGAACTGGAATCT
>CAIMSP010000170.1 GCA_903844215.1 uncultured beta proteobacterium
GAGGGCCTGAACAACAAGGTCAAAGTGACCATGAGAAAATCCTACGGCTTTCGGACCTTCAGAATCACCGAACTCGCCCTATATCACGTGCTTGGCAAGCTTCCTGAGCCCGAACTCACCCACAGGTTCTACTGACGAAGCCGATAAATCAACTTCTTCCGACACCCTCAAGGGTACATGTAAGCGCGCGACCATGGGAGTGGATTGAGTGCCTCGTTCGCGCCAGACTTGCACGCAAGCACCTGATAAACCGAGACCCAATTTTGGGAAAATGCGTACGCACCGCCGGCGAGATAGATGCGCCAGACGCGATACGTGGTTTCATCCACCAGACCGCGAATGACTTCACCTTGGGCTTCGTAATTTTCGGCCCAAAGGTTCAGCGTTCGCGCATAGTGGCGCCGCAGGCACTCCACATCCAGCGCCTCCAGGCCGGCGCTCTGCATGTCCCGAAGTGCCAGGCTGATGTGCGGCAACTCACCCTGCGGAAAGACGTACTTGTCGATGAAATTGGCGGCGCCAAGAGGCGCATTGCCGCTGCCCGGATCGGTCGAGGTGATGCCGTGGTTCAACACCAGGCCCCCTTCTTTGAGCAGTGAATTCACCTTGGAAAAATAGTCCGGCAAATGGTTCAATCCCACATGTTCGAACATGCCAATGGAGGTGATCTTGTCAAAGCCCGCAGCGCTTGGATCGAGGTCACGATAGTCTTGCAGTCGAATCTCCACCTGGTCGCACAGGCCCGCTTGTGCGACACGCTCTCGCGCCAGATCGTATTGATTTTTTGACAGCGTCACGCCCACCGCCTGCGCGCCAAACTTCTGCGCCGCTCGCATCACCAGCGCGCCCCAGCCGCAGCCGATATCGAGCAGGCGATCACCCGGTTTGAGCATGATCTTGGTCAGCACATGGTCCAGTTTCGCGCACTGTGCCTGCTCCAGGGTCTCGCCCCCGCTCGGGAAATAGGCGCAGGAATAGACCATGGACGGATCAAGCCAGACTTGATAGAAGGCATTGGACACATCGTAGTGGTGCTCGATGGCTTTGGCGTCTTTGACACGGTCGTGCTGCTTGGGACTGAACAAGCGGCCCAACTTGGCGTTCAAGGGCAGCGCCGTCTGTGCCAGCTCGGATGCGGCATCGACAATGTCTTGTGCCCTGCCGACAACATCGAAGTGGCCGTTGACGTAGCCTTCAGCCAAGTTGTCCAGACTCGGGGGAATGAAATAGCGCAACGCGCCCGGCCCCGGCAGGCTGACCGTGACCTGCGGGTTGGGTCCGAGGTCATGCTCCAGACCATTCCACAAGGCCAGGCGAAGTGGCACCTCCGCCTTGAAACGCAAGCCACCCAGGAGTCGGCCCAGCAGCGGTTCGTGCGCTCGATTGGCAACCGCGACGTCCATCAGCGGCTCCCGATTGAAAGTCCGACAACGACCAGATGCGTGTTCCATCTCTTGCGCTTCATGCTGCTTCCTTGTACAAATGAACTGAAGGACTGCATGCTATGGAGCGCGCTTACGCAACGGTTGCGATATATCAATTGAACAGCGTGCACGGCACGTCGCCTTGGCCTTGCGAAACTCTGCCTTGTGCATGGGAGAATTCATGAAAGCGACAGCCAGAGCCCCGGCGACCACCTCCCCGCGTGCCAAGACCCGGCCCGCAGCACGCCCATCGAAGCGCAAGCAGCGTGCGCCACCCATGGTGGAAGACGAGGCGGCGCAAGAAGATGGCCCGGACCGAGCAATGACGGACATCGAAACCGAGGAGGAGCGCATCGCCGACTCGATCGAGACCTTGCCAGAAATGGAACGGGCCATCGGCATGGCGGATTGGATCGACCCGCAAACTGGCGAACCTGCCGAGGGCCACTCGCCACCCCATCTGGAAGAAGAGTGATCAGCCCGTGGCCTGGTGCCAGGCCACGGCCACCAGCGGCGCGTTGGGTGCTGGTTCTGCGCCCGCAACGCGCTGCTACTTGGCTGCGACCGAGGCGGAATCGTCACGCAATTGACGACGCAAGATCTTTCCCAAGTTGGACTTTGGCAGGGGCTCATTGCGAAACTCGATCACCTTGGGCAATTTGTAGTCGGTCAGGTGCTTGCGGCAATGGGCGATCAAAGCCTGCTCCGTCAGTGCCGGATCGGCCCTGACGACAATGATCTTCACGACCTCGCCCGAACGTTCATCCGGCGCGCCGATGGCCGCCACCTCACCCACCCCGGGATGCAGCGCCACAACGTCTTCAATCTGATTTGGAAAGACCTTGAAGCCAGAAACAATGATCATGTCTTTCTTGCGGTCCGTGATCTTGAAATAGCCGCGTTCGTCCATGAAGCCCATGTCGCCGGTGCGCAGCCAACCGTCGCGGGTAAAAACCTTGTTGGTCTCATCGGGGCGATTCCAGTAACCCTGCATCACTTGAGGTCCTCTGATGCCAATCTCTCCAACCTCGCCAACCAAGAGTTCGTTGCCGTCATCATCCAGAATGGTTGCCAGCGTTGAAGGAAAGGGCATGCCAATGGTGCCGGTCCAGTCTTCAATGTTCAAGGGGTTGGAAATCACCCCGGGAGAGGTTTCGGTCAACCCATAGGATTCGATGATGGGAACACCCGTGGCTTTCTTCCAGCGCTCGGCCACGACCCGCTGCACGGCCATGCCGCCGGCGACGGCGACCTTGAGCTTGCTGGTATCCACCTCGGAAAATTGGGGCGCATCGAGAAGTGCCCGGTACAAGGTATTGACACCAATGATGGCGGTGAATGGGTACGTCTTTAGATCGTGGATAAATGCGGGCATGTCCCTGGGGTTGGTGATCAGAATACTGTGTGCGCCGATCTTCAAAAAGACCAAGCTGGACGTCAACGCGAACACATGATAAAGCGGTAGGGGACAGATCAAGGTCTCCTTGCCGTCGAGCAAATCATGCGCGATCCACGCGCCCACCTGCTGAACGTTGGCCACCAAATTGCCATGCGTCAGCACGGCGCCTTTGGCCACGCCCGTGGTGCCGCCCGTGTACTGCAGGAACGCGATATCGTCGTGCTTGAGCGGGACGTCCTCCAGGGTCAGTGCACGCCCCTCACGCAAGGCCGCGTTGAATTCGGTCGCACTGGCGATTTTCCACTGCGGCACCATGCGCTTGACGTACTTGACGACAGTGTTCGTGAGTACTTCTTTGACCAATCCAAACAAGTCGCCGACCTCGGTCGTGAGGACGATCAGTTCCATCTTCGGATTTCGCTCCAGCACCTCCTGCAAGGTATGGGCAAAATTCTCCAGCACCAAGATCGCCACGGCCCCTGAATCCTTCAGTTGGTGTTCCAACTCGGGCGCGGTGTACTGCGGGTTGACATTCACCACCACCAGACCGGCTCGAAGTACGCCAAACAGCGCCACCGGATACTGCAGCAGGTTGGGCATCATGAGGGCCACTCGCTCACCCCGCGCCAGCCCCAGCGTCTGCTGCAGGTAAGCCGCGAAGTCGCGGCTCAGCCGATCCAGCTCAGAGTAGCTGATCGAAGCGCCCATGTTGGTGAAAGCGGGAAGGTCCGCGAAACGATCACAACTGCTGCGCAGCACCTGCGCGAGCGAGGAAAACGCGTGTACATCAATCTCGCCCGGTATGTCTCGCGGGTAATGACTCAGCCAGATATTTTCCATGGTGATGCTCCCTCGTCTGACGTTGATGACGCACGGTGGCAACCAGACCCGCGCAAAGCATCGCCGCATTCCACTCAGCGCTTTGCGCACCCACCCCATCGATACCGAGTATCTGGTCATTCTGACTCGCGGTATTGAGATAGATCAACGCACCTAGCGGGACGCTTCCTAGACTTTGCGAGTCGTTTCCTTGTGGTCGAAATGGCACCCGTGGAAGCAGACCTTATTCACTGGAGAGACCCTATGAACACCCTCACCAAGATGGCACTGGGCTTGATCGGACAACTCAAGGCCAAGCCGCCCGCTGGCACTGCGACGCACACCACACCGCTGCCGCCAGCCAATACCTCCGGGGGCCTGCCTCTGATGCAAGCACTGGCACTGCGTCAGTCACAGCGTGAGTTTGATCCCGCGCCACTGGCCGAACAGACACTGTCCGACCTGCTGTGGGCCGCTGCAGGAATCAACCGACCGGAACTGGGTGGCCGCACCAGCCCGAGCGCGATGAATGCCCAGGAAATCGACGTCTTTGCGGCGTTTCCCGAAGGCCTGTACCGCTACGTTCCACAAACTCACGCGCTGCAACTGGTGAGTGCCACCGACGTTCGCCGAGTCACCGGCTACCAGGACTTTGTCGACAACGCACCCATGGACCTGGTGTACGTCGCCGACCATTCGCGCATGAAACTGGTGCCTGCCGCTCAACGCGAGTCCTACGCCTGCGTGGCCGCTGGCGCCATGGCGCAGAACGTCTACCTCTACGCCGCCTGCTCGGGCCTGGATTGACCGCGCGGCTTTGGCGCAAGCCATGGGCTTGACGTCCGACCAGCAGGTCTTGCTGGCTCAGACCATCGGCCGACCCAAGACCCCGTCGTGACCCCGGTTTTTGATCCCGTTCGACTCGGTGCGGTGACACTGGATTTGCTGGCCATCGGGGCAGGTGCGCCCGATGCCGTGCTGGCGCGCCAGCGTCTGCGGCTGGGCCGCCTGGTCGCGGCGGCCCGACAGGGTTCGAGCCTGTACCGAGAGCGCTTCAAGGGGATGTCTTCCACCGATGCCCGACTGAGCTCTTTCCCGATCGTCGGCAAGCAAGAGTTGATGCAGCGCTTTGACGAATGGGTCACCGATCCCGAATTGGATCTGCCGCGCTTGCGCGCCTTCACCGCCGACCCCAAGCGCAGCGCCGAGCCTTATCTGGGTAAATACGTGGTCTGGGAAAGTTCGGGCAGCAGTGGCCAGCCAGGAATCTTTGTGCAGGATGCCGCGGCCATGGCCACGTACGACGCGCTCGAGGCGTTTCGGCGCTGCACGCCGGATGCGCCTCGACTGGTCGGGCGCATCGCCTTTGTCGGCGTCACCAGCGGGCATTTCGCCAGCTATGTGTCGGTGCAGCGCCTGCGCCAACTCAGTCACTGGATGGCCTCGGCCATCCAGTGCTTTTCCATCTTGCAGCCGACCGGTGCGTTGGTGGACCAACTGAATGCCTTTGCACCCACCTGCCTTGCCACGTATCCCACGGTGGCCGCCTTGCTGGCGCAAGAGGCGCTGTGCGGCGCCCTGCAGATCGCGCCGCAGGAGGTGCTGACCGGTGGCGAAACATTGGCACCGGGGGTTCGGCAAGTGCTGGTCCAGGCCTGGGGTGCAACCGTGCGCAACAGTTATGGGGCTTCGGAGTTCCTGAGCATGGCCTGGGAATGCCAGCAAGGGCAACTGCACCTGAACGCCGACTGGGTCATTCTGGAGCCCGTCGATGAAAAGATGCGGCCGCTTCCTGTGGGACAAGCTTCGCACTCCACGCTCCTGACGAACCTGGCCAACACGGTTCAGCCGCTGATCCGCTATGACCTGGGGGACCAACTGAGCTTTGGCGCCAAGCTGTGCAGCTGTGGCTCCAAGCTGCCGGTGATCGAGGTCGAAGGCCGGCGCGACGACCAGCTGACAATGCAGGCGAACAACGGCAGGATGGTGACGCTGTTGCCGCTGGCGCTGACCACGGTGCTGGAGGATCGCGCGGCCGTCTTTGATTTTCAGCTGCGTCAGCGCAATCTGCACACCCTGGAATTGCATTTGCCTCTGGGAGGTGCAGCGGGTGCAGCGGCGCTGAAGCGAGGTCGCCAGGTGTTGTTGGATTTCGCGCGGGTGCAAGGTCTGGATTCGCTTCGCATCGTCACCAAGGCGGGAGCCACGCTGCCGCGCGGGCGCAGTGGCAAGGTGCAGCGCGTGGTCGCCTGCCCAGCCTCAGGCCATTGACCACGGACCGCCAGAACGCAGGCAGGCAGGCAGGCAGGCGATGGCCGGTTTCACTTGCCGACCGGGGGTTGCTGCGCGCCGAGTCCGACGCGATACGCTTCGAGCTTCGCCTCGTAATTTTCGGCCTCACCGTAGTCTAGGAAGCGCTCATAACGAGCATGCGTGGCAAGCACTTTTCGGGCATGCTTGATCGGGCAAAAATACTCTTCCGTTCTACCCACAATCTCTGTCACGTAGGCCATCAAGCCGTTGCCGTAAGCGCAGTAGGCGCAGTGAAATTTCTCGATGAAATTCAAGTAACCGAGTTGCTCCCGGTCAAACACCATGTAGTCGCCGCGTCGAACTTTGGTGATGCCGTAAATCGGGAAGCACGTAGCCTGATAAAAGCTCACACAGAGGTCGAGAATGAGCATCGGCAGAATCATGCTGTAGATGATCGGGCCGGTGATCAGGTTCTGCGGGCGGTAGGTCACCAGCCAATGGACAAAACCCGTCTTGAGCCGCAAGTGGGTCTGCCGCACGGATTCTTCGAACTCGACTTTCTTTCCCTTGACCCGGTAAAGCAGCGTCGCTTCCTGTTCCAGCACGGCCTTGCGCAGATCTGCTTCCAGGGCGTCCATCTGATCGAGCAATTGGCGAATGCGGTCGTTCATGGGAAATCCAATTCGAACATCGTTGCGATCACAGCCTGGGCCAAGCTGACGCTCGTCCCTTGAACCCGGCTCAAACCAGCTTGCTCTGCAAGTAGTCCACCACATCGTCGAGGCAAACCAGGCGCGCGTAGTCGGCTTCGGGGATGTTCACCCCGAACCGATTGTGCAGGCTGATCAGGAAATTGAGCCAGTCCATGGAGTCCAGATCCACCTGGTTGCGCAACGGGCGCCCCGGCTGCAGCGCGTCGGCATCCACTTCCGGCGCAATGGAACGCAGCATCGAGACGACCGTCTGCAGCAGCGTTTGTCGATCCATCGTCATGTCGAGTCCCCTTGATTGAATGGCGGCGCGGCGCCCGCAGCGGCCAAGCGCTGCGGGTGCTGCAGCACTTCGCGCAGTTCGACCAGGAACAGCGCCCCGCGATGCCCATCGGAGACGCGATGATCGGCCGCCAAGCTGGCGCACACCACAGGGCGCACACACAACTCGCCGTCTTCAACCCAGGGGCGCGGGGCGATGCTGCCAAAGCCCACCAGCGCCACCTGCGGCGGATAGATCACGCCGAACACCGCTTGCGCGCTTTGCTCGCCCAGATTCGTGACCGTGATGGTCGGGTCCGACATCTCCGAGCTGCGCAGCGAACCGGCGCGTGCGCGTCTGACCAAATCAGCCAGCTCGCGCATCAGTTGCTCCAGCGACTTGGCGCCGACGTCGTGCAGGGCCGGCGCCACCAGCCCGCCGCCGCGCAAGGAAATGGCCACGCCCGCATGCACCGGCGCGGCGGCTTGAAAGGCGGCATCACGGAAAAATCCATTGAGCTCGGGTGTGCGCTGCAGAGCCAGCGCCACCGACTTGAGCAGCAGCACGGCGGGCAGAATGCGTTCGGTGATGGGCAAGCCCTGGTTGCGCTGTTGCAGCCAGGCCAAGGCGCTGGCCATCGGAATCGTTTCGCTCAGATAGTAGTGCGGAATCTCGCGCTTGGAGCGGCTCATGGCGGCGGCAATCGCCTTGCGCATTTCCTTCTGACGCTCGAGCGCGGCGCCCGCAACGGCAGTCGCGGCCTCGGCGCCGACGACGGCGGCTTCAGAGACGGTACGCCGACCGGCCGCCGCCTCCACATCGGACTGCGTCACCGATCCTTGCGCGCCGGTTCCGCGCACGCCGTCGGCATCGATGCCGAGCGCCTTGGCCCGCCGGCGCGCTGCCGGCGTCACCGCTTGGCGCGCTGCCGGCGCCAGCTGCTGGGTCACGTGCAGTCCAGTGGGCTCGGGTACGGCAACGGGTCTGGGCTCGGACGGCCTCGCAGGCGCCAACGCGGGGCTCGACACGGCGTCCCCTGGCTCCAACAAGGTCGCCAGCACCGTACCCACCGGGACCTTCTCGCCGGGCTGAACCAGCAGTTCGGCCACCACACCGTCATGCCAGATCTCCACATCGACGGCGGCCTTGGACGTATCCACCACGGCCACGACCTGGCCCCGTTTGACGCTGTCCCCCGGCTTCACCTGCCAAGTCAAGAGCGTGCCCTCATCCATGTCGGCACCGAGTGAAGGCAACTCGAAACGGATCATGCGGCCACTCCCATCAGGGCCAGCACCGCCGCCACGATCTTCGAAGCCTGAGGCAAGGCCGCCTCCTCCATGTGGCGGGCGTAGGGAATCGGCACCTCTTCGCTGCACACGCGCGCCAGCGGTGCGTCCAGATCAAAGAACGCCTGCTCGCCAATGCGCGCCATGACCTCGGCCGCCAAGCTACCCGAGCGCCAGGCCTCGTCCACCACCAGCGCGCGCCGGCACTTGCGCACCGAGGCCATGATGGTGGCGTCATCCAGCGGCCGCAGCACCCGCAGATCCACCACCTCGGCGGACACGCCCTGCGCCGCCAGTTCCTGTGCCGCCTGCAGCGCCTTGGGCAGACTGCCGCCGTGCGTGATCAGGCTCACATCGGTGCCGCTGCGGCGCACGCGGGCGCTGCCAATGTCCACCGTCAGCGGTTCACTCTCGGGCAGTTCGCCCTCGCTGTTGTAGAGCTGCGCATGCTCGAAGATCAGCACCGGATCCGGGTCGGCCAACGCGGCCCGGAGCATCCAGCGCGCATCCTCCACCGTCGCCGGAGCCAGTACCCTCAGCCCCGGCACATGGGCATACCAGGCTTCAAAACTGTTGGAATGCTGGGCCGCCACTTGGCGCCCGGCTCCCGTGGCCATGCGGATCACGACCGGCACTGAAAACTGGCCGCCAGACATGTGACGCAGCATCGCGGCCGTGTTGACGATGGGGTCCAGCGCCAGCAGGCTGAAGTTGACCGTCATCACCTCGACAATCGGCCGCATGCCACCCAGCGCCGCGCCGATACCGGCGCCGACGAAGCCCAACTCCGACAGCGGCGTGTCGCGGATGCGCTCGGGACCGAACTCCTCCAGCAGCCCCTTGGACACGGCATAGCTGCCGCCGTAGCGCCCCACGTCTTCGCCCATGAGAAAGACCCGTGGATCGGCCTGCATGGCCTCACGCAAGCCCTCTCTCAAGGCTTCGCGGTAACTGATGCGTCGGCCCATCATGCCGCTCCGCTCGGCGTGGTCACATCACGCCACAAGTCCGCCACCGGTTCCCAGGGCGACGCTTCGGCAAAGACCACGGCCGACTCGACTTCGGCCTTGGCTGTCGCATCCAGCGCCACAAACTCCTGCTCCGTCAGGCTGCCCTGCGCTTTGAGGCGTGCGCTGAAGCTGTGAATCGGTCCGCGCTGCTTCCACGCCTGGACCTCCTGCTTGTCCCGATAGAGTTCGGGATCAAACATCGAGTGGGCGCGAAAGCGGTAGGTTTGAAACTCCAAAAACACCGGAACGCAGCGCTCGCGCACTTGCTGCGCGGCGCTCTGTGTCGCCGTATGCGCCGCCACCACGTCCATGCCATCGACCCGTTCGGTGCTCACGCCATAGGACGCGGCTTTCGCGCACAAGTCGGGCTGCGCTTCGGAACGCGCCAGCGCCGTTCCCATGGCGTAGAGGTTGTTCTCGCAACAAAACAGCAGCGGCAATTGCCACAGTGCGGCCAGGTTCATGGATTCATGGAACGCGCCCTCGGCCATTGCCCCCTCACCAAAGAAGCAGGCGGTGAGCGCTTCACGTTGGGACAACTTGTCGGCCAACGCCAGCCCAACCGCCAAAGGCAAGCCGCCACCGACGATGGCCTGACCGCCAAAAAAGCGCCGGGACCGATCGAACAGGTGCATGGAGCCGCCGCGACCGCGCGAACAGCCCAGGGCTTTGCCGTACATCTCGGCCATGATGGCGTTCATCGGCACGCCGCGCAGCAAGGCGTGCCCATGCTCGCGGTACGTGGCGACGACGTTGTCCGGCGCCTGGAGTGCTTGCATGGCGCCGCCTGCCACCGCCTCCTCGCCGATATACAGATGCAGGAAGCCGCGAATCTTTTGCTGGCCATAGAGTTCAGCCGCCCGTTCCTCCATGCGGCGAATGCGCAGCATGTCGCCGAGCACGGCCTTGGAGAAACTCGTCTCCCAAGGCACTGCGCCCGCCGACGCTGCCGGCAGCGGGGAATCGCTCATGCCCCGGCCTCCAGTGTTGAGGTGTCGCCTTCTGGCAGGCCGAGCTCGCGCGCCTTGAGCAGACGCCGCATGATCTTGCCGCTGCGGGTGCGCGGCAGCACCGGCAAAAAGGCGATTTCCTTGGGCGCCACGGCCGCACCCAAGCGCTTGCGCGCGTGCGCCAGGATGTCCATGCGCAAGGCCTCGTCGGCGGCGAAACCATCCTTGAGCGAGACAAAGGCCTTGACCACCTCACCCACGATAGCGTCGGGCTTGCCTATGACGCCGGCCTCGGCCACCGCCGGATGCTCCATCAGCACGCTCTCCACCTCGAATGGGCCGATCAAGTGACCGGCCGACTTGATGACGTCATCGGCGCGCCCGACGAACCAGAAATAGCCGTCGGTGTCGATACGCGCCAGATCGCCCGTTAGATACAGGCCAGAGGAGAAGCATCTCTGATAGCGCGCCTCGTTGTTCAGGTAGCCACGGAACATCGACGGCCAACCGGCGCGCAGCGCCAGTTCGCCCTCGACATCGGGCTGCTCAACGATGCGCACGCGCGGCGGCTCCCCTTCGGCCTCCAGGTGCTGCACGATGTACGCATCAATGCCGGGTAGCGGCCGGCCCATGGATCCGGGTTTGATATCAAAGGCCGGCGTGTTGGCAATCATGATGCCGCCGGTTTCCGTTTGCCACCAGTTGTCATGGATCGGCAGCCCCAAGGCCTCCTTGCCCCACCACACGGCCTGCGGGTTCAGCGGTTCGCCCACGCTGGCGACAAAGCGCAGCGCCGGGTAGCTGTGCCGCTGCAGTGGTTCCAGGCCGGCCTTCATCAACATGCGGATCGCCGTGGGCGCGGTGTACCAGACGCTGATGCGCTCCTGCTCCAATAATGCGTACCAGCGTTCAGCGTCGAACTCTTCACGGTCGATGAGTGAAGTCACGCCGTGCAGCAACGGCGCGATGATGCCGTAGGAGGTGCCCGTGACCCAACCCGGATCGGCCGTGCACCAGTACCGATCTTCGGGGTGCAGATCGAGCGCATAGCGCCCGGTGGCGCTGTGCGTGACCACCGCGCCGTGGACATGCAGTGCGCCCTTGGGCGTGCCGGTGGTGCCGCTGGTGAAATGCAGAAGTGCCGGATCGTCGGCCAGCGTGTCCACCGTGGTGAATTCATCGGATGCCGCCGCCATCAACCGCTGCAGGTCCAGCGTATCGGGCTCGTGCGTGCTGGCGCCGCCTTCTCCGACCAGCAGCACGTGACGCAGCGTCGGAATTTGCCCGCGCACCGCCTTCACCTTGCGTTGGTAGAGTGCCTCGGTGGTCACCAGCAGCTGCGCCGAGCCCAGCTTGACGCGGGTGGCGATGGGTTCGGGGCCGAAGGCCGAGAACAGCGGCGTGACGACGGTACCGTTTTTCAACGCCCCCAGCACGGCAACGTAGAGTTCAGGAATGCGTCCGGCCAAGACAAACATCCGATCGCCCTTGCCCACACCCAAGGTCTGCAGAACATTGGCAAAGCGGTTCGTTTGCCGCGCCAGTTCGCCATAGCTCAACTCGACCGCAGGCAGGTTGCGCGCGACAAAGCGCAAAGCGCAGTGAGCCCGCAACTCGCTGTTGGCATGGCGGTCCACCGCCTCAAAGCCCATATTCAGGCCACCTTGGGGCAGGCCTTGCAAGGCGCGCCGGGCCAGATCCCAGGAGAACGCCCTGCGCTCGCCCTCATAGTCGGACCATCGGGGTGGCACGCGAAGATCGACCGCAGTTTTGCGAATGACTGACGGTCGTTCCATGCTGCCTCCAAACGGGGTATGCGCCCGCAAACACAGGGAAGCGTGGACTACGCCTCAATCGTCAACTGGTTGTTGACACGACCGACTCCGGGCGCCGACCAAGTGGCACCTTCCGCCGCGCTTCGTTCCGCCCACGAATGCACATGTCCGCGCAAGGTGACGTTGCTGCCATCGACTTCAATCTCAATCCGCTTGGCCTCGCGCACCGCCTGCCGAGTCAACGCGTCCTGAATTCGATTGGAAAGATTCACCGGGATCGGCAACGCCTTGAGTCGAATGTTGTCGGAGATGCCCACGACGCCCTTGAGGGGACGCACCATGCGCTCGACCGCCCTGCGCTGAAAGTTCCAGTCCAACTCGCCTTCCAGTGTGACCCAGCCTTTTTCCACCGTCACCTTGATCAGGTCTGCCGGCACGGAGGTGTTCCAGCTCAAGGCGTGCTCCACGGCGGCAGCGATCTCCGTGTCACTGCGTTGATGGATACCCAAGGGAATGACGTCGAGCTCGATCGCGATCGCCTTGACACCGCCCACGCGCTCTACCGCCCGCTTCGCCGCGACCTTCTCGGCGTAGGTATCGAGATGCCCGGTCAAGGTCACCACGCCTTCACTCACCGTGACACCGACCCGCGCCTCGGGGACCAGAGGATCCCAGGACAGTTCGGTCATCACATCCTTCCTCAGTTCTGCATCAGTTTTCATAGCGACTCCTCGCAACAAGTTCATGCCCCACCAAAACTTCAGCATAGGCATCCAGACATGCAACGGATTGAGAAAAATCAACCAGTACGTGCCCCGTGAGCGCGCCTCCATCGATGCACAGTAAGACTAGAAACGGAGTGTTTACAGATCGTCACAGTAAGCGCGGCGATCGCGCTCATGCGTTTACGCCACAAGGCTAGTCTGAGCCTCGTTCGCTTCGTTTTCTCAAATCAAGAAGGCTCTTTCGAAGGCTGGGTCAAACCGCCACATTCGCCTGAGCATGGACTCACTGGAGGTCACAATGTCAGATTCACCCCGCCCGCAAATGCTGCAACGCAGCCATGAATCTGTCGGTGTTGAGCCGATGCGTAGCGAACGCTACGATACCCGGTGCCATGACTACACCGCCTTGATGCCTCAAGCCGGTCCGGATCCAAGCGTCGGCGCACAGGGCGGCAGCGCAGCACGTTCGTTCTGGCGTGAATCCCTGGCGCTGGTGGAAAGACACCTCTCCTTCGGGCGACGCAAGCTGCGCACGGGGGACCGCGTCTATTTGTGCGGCCAGCCCTTTGATACGCTGTTCCTGGTGAGCGCCGGATTATTCAAGATCGTCAACCTCGCACCCGACGGGCGCGAGCAACCAGCCGGCCTGTATTTCAAAGGCGACTGGCTTGGATTCGACGGAATACCCTCAGGACGTCACGGCTGCTCAGCCATTGCGCTTGACAGCGGCGAGCTCTGGACCATCCGCTACGACACGCTGCTTCAGGTCAGTGCCGCCGAGCCCATGGTCATGCGCGTGGTTTTGGCTGCCATGAGCTCCCAGCTGGCGCGCAACCGTGACTCCATGCTTTCCATGGGAACACTGACAGCGGACGCCCGTGTCGCCGACTTCCTGCTGCAATGGGCTCAAGCGCTGGCCGAGCGCGGACTGCGCACCGATCAGATCAACGTCCACATGACCCGAGCAGACATCGGACACTACCTGGGGTTGACGCTCGAATCCGTCAGCCGCGCGCTGTCCCGATTGGCACGCTGCGGGGTCATCGAGTTCAATGAAAAAGGACGCCGCGACATCAGCATCCCCAGCCTCACGGCGCTGCGCAAATTCATTCAACACAGCGCCGAGTTGGCGACGCCACTTCTGCATTAGTCGGCCCTGTTGCGCTATCCAGCGCCAGGAGGATGGCGCTCGACAGATCCTCCCGATTGAACGGTTTCTGCAGCAGCGGCCAACGCCCAGGCTCATGGCGGCGCTCGTCGTCCAAGTAGTTCGCGTGCCCTGAGTTCAACAAAATGGCAAGCGCCGGCCATTGCAGCTTGGCGCGCCGTGCAAAGTCGGCTCCGGTCTCGCCGCTGCCCAGATCGATGTCCGTCATCAGCAAGTCAAACTCGGCTCCATGAACCAACTCATGCCAGGCCGAATTCGTATCCGCGTGCGCCGATACGCGGCACTTGAGCGATTCGAGAAATTCCTGCGACACGTAGCGCACCAGCGCGTCGTCCTCGAGTAGCAAAACCCTTAGCCCCGGGGGAAGTTCTCTGACTTTCGCACGGTCCGGCTCGGTGCTTGGGCTGGCTTGGACGAAGGTCGGCAGCAACAAGGTCGCCGTCGTGCCCATCCCGGGCGCGCTTTCAAGGCTGATCCTGCCGCTGGATTGCCTGACGTAGGCGTAGACCGAACTCAAGCCCAGTCCGGTTCCTCGGCCCGCATCCTTGGTGGTGAAAAATGGCTCAAACGCTCGTTCAAGCACCGCACTGTTCATCCCCGCTCCCGTATCGATGACGCTGATGCGAACCCAGGAAGAGGACATCTCACCCACACCCTCGCGCCGGACATCGGGCGACTTTGTCGCGAGTCCGTGAACGCCACGGCACACAAAGCTCAGCGTCCCGCCCTTGGGCATGGCATCACGAGCGTTGATGGCCAGATTGAGCAACGCCGACTCCAGGTGTGCTCGATCGGCCAGGCAAGGAGGGCAATCCGCCGAAACATCCTCCAAAATGAGAATCTTCTCGCCCAGCGTGCGTCGCAGGAGTTCGGCCAGCGAAGCGATGAATTCGTGCAAATCGATGCGCGTTGGCGCCAGCATCTGGCGCCTGGAGAATTTCAGCAGCTTGCTGGTCAAATCGGCGGCGCGTCGGCTCGCTCCCGCCGTCGCACGCAGCAGTTCGGCGAGTTTGTCATCGCCCTGTACCGCCATCCGTTCTTGCGCCATCTGCAGGTTGCCCTGAATCACCGTCAAGAGGTTGTTGAAATCGTGCGCAATTCCACCCGTGAGTTGACCAATGCTCTCCATCTTGGCCGCCTGGCGAAGCTGCATCTCCATCTGGGCCCGCTGCAAGCTGGTCGCCAGGACGCTGGCCACTGCCTGCAGAAACTGGGTCTCATCGCGCGCGAAGTGGTTGGGCTGCTTGGAATCAACGCTGAGCACACCCACCACCTGTCCCTGATCGAACAGCGGCACCACCAGCCCGCTTCGAATGCCGTGTTGCAGCAGACTCGGCGACAAAAGGAAGCGACGGTCGCGAGCAAAGTCGGCAATCACCACCACGTCGCGCTGCTGCACCGCCAGACCAAACGCAGAATCCGCTCGTATGCCGATGCGCAGGCCCGCATCCTTGCCGCCGGTCAGCCCAAAGGCGCTGACCACTCGCAGTTCCAGGTGGTTCGGCTCTAGCAGGTACACCAGCGAACCCTCACAGTCGAGCGCCTTCGCGACGAACGCTGGAACCAAGCGCAATAGTTCTTTGGGATCGGTCAGATCAACCGCCTGCCGGGCCAGTGCCGCCAGTTGCTCGTAGTAGCGGCTCTGACGCAGCGCCGCTTCCACGCGCGGATTGGCCAGCAAGTGACGCATCCAGACGGCCACGTAGGGCGCAGCGTGAATGCTCAGGGTGCTCAGCTCAATTTCGACCGCGACTCCATGTCCATCAGCGTGCAACGCCAGCATGGCATTGCGGGTTCCAGGCGCCCGCTCGGCGGGCGCGCGCGCCAGGGCATCTCGGCAGGCGGCATGGAAGCTGACCAGGTCCAAGGGAAACAGTTCTTCCAGTTTGCGTCCCCGCAGCTCCTGCTCGGTGTAACCCACAATGTTCGCCACCGAGGGGCTGGCCAGGACGATGACGCCCTCCAGATTGACCAGCAGCAGCACATCCGAGTGGGTCTCGATCAAATACCGAATCAGGTCAGGAGCACTTTGCATCGCTTCATCCGCGCTGGTCGCCATGGGCTGACTCCCTAGAGCGAGGCTCGTCGATTCAGGCCAACCGCAGGAGCAAACAAGTAACCCGCCCCGCGCACCGATTTCAAGATTTCGGGCTGGCCAGGGTTGGGTTCGAGCTTTTTCCGCAGCCGGCTCACCAGCACGTCAACGGCTCGGTCGAACGGCGTGGCCTCGCGGCCGCGCGTGCTCTCAAGCAGGAAATCCCGCGACAAAACCCGCCCCGGGTGGGTGACAAAGACTCGAAGCAGTTCGAACTCCCCCGCCGTCAGGCCCACAACCACGCCGTCGGGAGCCGTCAATCGGCGCGCCGCGCAGTCCAATTGCCAGCCCAAGAACGTGAATCCCACGGGCGGGCGGTCGGAACCACCGGCAGATTTCACACTCGGTGAATCCGGTACCGTGCGGCGCAATACGGCCTTGACCCGCGCCAACAATTCCCGCAGGTCAAACGGCTTGGTCACGTAATCGTCGGCGCCGATCTCCAGCCCCACGACTTTATCCACCGGGTCGCTGCGTCCGGTGACCAAAATGATGCTGGTTTGCCAGTGCTCGCGCAGGCGTCTGGCGATCACCAGTCCATCCTCGTCGGCCAAACCGATATCAAGGAGCACCAACTCTGGCGGATCGGTTCGCATCAATTCCATCAAGGCCTGCCCTGAATGCAATTCGGTCACACGATAGCCGTTGCCGCCCAGGTATCTGGCCAGTAGCCGGCTGATATCGGGCTCGTCATCGACGACGGCAATGTGCTGCTCGGTCATACGCCTCCTCAAAAATGGCGACCCATCGGTCACGATTGAATTACTACGCACCGACTGCGCGCGCCTACCGGCACAGCTCTAGTTATCTTTTCGATAATTTACCACAGGCCGAAAACGAAACCAAAGGCGGGTCGAGGACGCAGGTCAAAGACCTTCGACATTCCCTTCAGGCAGCGTCTCAGATGCGTGGCGCCGCTGGGGCAGATTGGAAATCATGCAGTCGGTCGTCAAAATCAGGCTGGCGATCGAGCCCGCATTTTGTAGCGCCAGACGTGTCACCTTGGCCGGGTCAATCACCCCCATCAGCAGCAGATCGCCGTACTCGCCGCTGGCCGCGTTGTAGCCAAAAGCGCGCTCCGACGACTGGTCCACCCGATACAGCACGATCGAAGGCTCTTCCGCTGCGTTAAGCACGATTCGCCGCAGTGGCTCCTCCAATGCGCGTACGACAATTTTGACGCCCGAATCTTCATCCAGGGTGCGCATTGCAAGTTCCTTCAAGGCCTCGCGGGCACGCAGCAAGGCAACGCCGCCGCCCGGAACCAGGCCCTCTTGCACCGCAGCGCGCGTGGCGTGCAGGGCGTCCTCGACGCGCAACTTGCGCTCCTTGAGTTCGCTTTCGGTGGCGGCACCCACCTTGACCAGCGCCACGCCACCAGCGAGCTTGCCGAGGCGATCGTCCAACTGCTTGCGGTCGTATTCGCCGGTGGTTGCCTCGCGCTCCTTTCGGATCATCGCGACACGCTCCTGAACGCCCGCAGCACTGCCTGCGCCGCCGATGATGGTGGTGCTGTCCTTGTCGACCTCGACCCGCTTGGCGCGACCCAGATCTTCAAGCTTCGCCTTGGCCAGCGTCAATCCGAGTTCCGCGCTGATCACGCAACCCCCGGTCACTGCTGCAATGTCCTGCAGCATCGCCTTGCGCCGGTCGCCAAAACCCGGCGCCTTGACGGCACAGGTCTTGATCACGCCACGCACGCCGTTGATCACCAGCGTGGCGAGGGCATCGCTGTCGATGTCCTCGGCAATGACCAGCAGCGGACTGCCCGACTTGGCAACCCCCTCGAGCAGCGGCAGCAGATCCGAAATCGAAGCCAGCCGCTGGTCGCACAACAGGATATACGCGTTCTCCAGCAGCGCCGCGCCGCGTTCGGCATTGTTCACGAAATAGGGCGACAAATAGCCACGGTCGAACTGCAGGCCTTCGACGATCTCCAGTTCGCTCACCATGCCGGAGCCATCCTCGATGGAGATCGCACCCTCGCGTCCCACCTTGTCCATGGCCCGAGAGATCAACTCGCCGATGGATGTGTCGTTGTTCGCCGATATGGCGGCCACGTGGGCGATTTCCTGGGGCGTGACGCAGGGTTGCGCCATCTGATTCAACTCCTGCACCACGCGTTCGATCGCGCTGTCGATGCCTCGTTTGAGACCCATCGGATTCATCCCGGCCGCGAGGTATTTCAAGCCTTCGTGGATCATGCTGTGCGCCAGCACCGTCGCCGTGGTGGTGCCGTCGCCCGCCATCTCGCTGGTGCGTGCCGCCACTTCGCGCAACATCTGCGCGCCCATGTTCTCGAACCGGTCTTCGAGTTCGACCGCCCTGGCCACAACCACGCCCGAATTGACGATCTGCGGCAGGCCGAATTCACGCTCGATGATGACGGTCCGTCCGCGCGGGCCCAGCGTCACCTTCACGGCGTCGGCCAGCGCGTCCACGCCGCGGCGGATCTTGTCGCGCGCATCTTCCCGGTAGATGATCTTCTTGGCAGCCATCGCACGCTCACTGAGAGTTTTGTGCCAGCCACTTTAGGTTCGCGTGCTGGCTTCACCTTGCGATAACGCAAGTGCCATCGGAGCTCCGATCGACAAGCCACACGCGCTCGCTCGATCGGTTTGCATCCATTTTGCGAATTCTCAAAATGACCTTAGAGCCAAGGACTAGCCTTGCAGGCGGGTCGTGTGTTCCGAGCTGCCGAGCGTGGATTGCGGGCCGCACCCCTATTGTCAACAGACCATTCAACCCATTGAGGTACATATCATGAGCAATCTTCGTTTGTTTGAACCCGCCTTGAGCGACTCTTTTGAATCCATGTTCAAGCGCTTCATGGCACCCATGCGCGTCGAGACCGAGGGTGGCTCTCTTGACATGCGTGTGGACGTGACCGAAAAGGATGGAACCTATACCGTTCGCGCCGATCTTCCGGGCGTGAAGAAAGACGACATCAACGTGCGCATCGACGGCAACATCGTGCAGATCGATGCCGAGGTCAAACACGACAAGGACACAAAGGACAGTGGCGGCAAGGTGCTGCGCAGCGAGCGCTATTACGGCGCCGTGTCGCGCGCCTTCACCGTCGCGCAGGATGTCGATGAATCCAAGGCCGTCGCAAAGTACGAAAACGGCGTCCTGACCCTGGAACTGCCAAAGAAGGCGACGACGGAGTCGAAGCGACTGGCCGTGCAGTGAGCTTTCAACCATGTTCCGTGACCGGCATGACGCCGCCACGCGCTTGGCCGAGCGGCTGAAGTCCTACCGTGGGGCGAATCCGCTGATCCTGGCGATTCCCCGCGGCGCTGTGCTCATGGCCAAGCTCATTGCATCGAAGCTGGAAGGCGAGTTCGACGTGGTGCTGGTGCGCAAGTTGCGTGCGCCGCACCAGCCGGAACTTGCCTTGGGTTCGGTCGACGAAAGCGGCTGGACCTTTGTTGCCGACTACGCGCCAATGTATGGCGCGAACCAGTCCTACATCGAGTCCGAGAAGCTGGCCCAACTCCAGACCCTGCGCCGACGCCGATCCCAATACACGCCGGTGCGCGCCACGATCGATCCCGCAGGACGGGTCGTGATCGTGGTCGACGATGGTCTGGCCACGGGTGCCACCATGATCGCTGCGCTGCATGGCTTGCGTGCCCGAGGGCCGGCAGAATTGATCTGCGCCGTGCCGGTGTCTCCGCCCGAAACCCTGAAAAAGATCGAGACCATGGCCGATCAGGTCATTTGCCTGGAGGCTCCGGGGTACTTTCAATCAGTCGGTCAGTTCTATGAACACTTTCCGCAGGTGCAGGATGAGGAGGTGATCGAGGCCTTGAAGGGCTGAGGAACACGGCCAATCAGTTGGCGCTGCTGGGATGCGCACGAGTTGCTCCATCAGGATAGGCGTCATGACGCCTCCCTCATTTCACTCCACGCCGATGGCAATCGGAATGCGGCGTCGGCCAAACTGGCCGGACTTGGAGGCAAAGCGCCCGGCGACGGCCGCGCCGCAATCCGGGCAGTGCGCGTCCGCGCTCAAGCGGTATTGCCGGATCTCGTACCAGTCGCGCACGATCAACGCCGCATGGCAGTTCGGGCAGAAGCTGGTGTCGCCTTCCTGGTGGTGCACGTTGCCGGTGTAGACATAGCGCAGGCCCTGCTTCAAGGCAATGTCCCGCGCCCGCACCAGCGTGGCGAACGGCGTGGCCGGAACATCCGGCATCTTGTAATCGGGGTGGAACGCCGAGAAGTGCAGCGGCACATCGGGCCCCAGTTCGTTCATGATCCATCGGCACAGCGCCGTGATTTCCGGGTCGGAATCGTTGTGGCCCGGAATCAGCAAGGTGGTGACCTCGAACCACACGTTGGTTTCGCGCCGGAGGTAGACCAGGGTATCGAGCACCGGTTGCAGATGCGAGCCCGTCAGCTTGAAGTAGAAGTCGTCGGTGAAGGCCTTCAGATCGACATTTGCGGCGTCGATCTTGGCGAAGAAGTCGCGCCGTGGCTGATCGTGCAGGTAGCCCGCCGTCACGGCCACGGTCTGGATGCCCAGCGCGTGGCAGGCATCGGCCACATCCATCGCGTATTCGGCAAAGATCACCGGGTCGTTGTAGGTGAACGCCACGCTCTTGCAGCCGTATTTCACGGCCTCGGCGGCAATGGTTTCGGGTGATGCCTGGTCCATCAACCGGTCCAGGTCCCGGGACTTGCTGATGTCCCAGTTCTGGCAGAATTTACACGCCAGATTGCAGCCTGCGGTACCAAAGGAGAGCACGCTGCTGCCGGGATAGAAGTGGTTCAGCGGCTTCTTCTCGATCGGGTCGATGCAAAAGCCCGAGGAACGGCCGTAGGTCGTGAGGATCATTTGTTCGCCCTGGCGCATGCGCACAAAACAGGCGCCGCGCTGACCCTCGTGCAAACGGCAGTCGCGCGGGCACAGGTCGCACTGCAGGCGACCGTCGTCGATGCTGTGCCAATAGCGCGCAGGGTAGTTGGAGTCCCGCATCATGACGACTCCTCGGAGTCCGGATCCGACTCCTTGAATTTGCTCACGGTGTAGCGCTGCAGCTTGAGCTCGCTGGCCCAGAATTGCGCCGGCAGGCCGGCCTTGCTTTTCAAGTGCGCCATGAATTCGCGGGCGCTGGGCAACTGTTCCCAAACCTGAGGCAAAAAGGTGCTGCGATGGCGCCCGTAGTCCAGCACCACACCGTCCACGCCCGGACGCAGCTGTTCCAGCGCATCGGCTTCGCTGGAAAACCGCATCGGCTGCATGCCAGACAGCAGGGAGACCTCGATCTGCGTCACGTCCAGCTCCTGCGGTGCAAGGGGCGCAAAGCGCGGGTCGTGCAGCGCTGCAGCCACTGCATTGGCCTTGACATCGGCCAAGAGCGAACGATGCGCCTGCAGACTGCCGATGCAACCGCGCAGCTGACCTTGCTGGGTCAGGGTGACAAAAGTCGCGCCCAGCGCCTGCAGCCACGGCGCCGACTCGAGCGCCTCTTGTGATCGCCCCAAGGCGCGCGCAATGGACGAACGGGCAATGGGCAGCAAGACGCTTGCCTGATGGTGCTTATGCGACATGCTGATGCTCCTCCATGAAAGCGATCGATGCGTAGCCCACCACCCGGCTCTTGTCTCCTGCGGTGTCACCCGAGTTGCACAGGCCCAGCAGTTGCGGCCGCAGGTGGTGCTTTGCGGCGGCCAACAGCAGCCCGTTCAGCGGCGTCGCACCGCAGGCCTGCTCGTGCAAGATCGGCCCCTTCATGGCCAGAATGTTTCGCACGCACGCCTGGTCGGCGGACTGCGCCGCGCGGTAGGGCAAATAGTGCGACAGGTCAGAGCTGATCACCAGCAGCGTCTCCGACCCACCCCACAGAGTTTCCAATACCTGAGCCACTTCAGCGGCTGTCGCGTCGCCAACCGCCAGCGGAACCAGCTTGAAGTCATCCAGCACGGTCTGCAAAAAAGGCAGTTGCACCTCCAACGAGTGCTCCAGGGCGTGGGCCGCCGTGCTGACAACGACCTGCGGCAATTGGGAAACAGTCGCCATGGCCTGCTGGTCCAACGCCACCTCGCCCAGAGGCGTGACAAAGGAGGCCGCACCGGGAAGCGCCAAGCCACGCACCGGCACCCGATGCACCGGACCGAGCAGAACAACGCGCCGGATGAATTTGCGCGCCGCGGCCAGACGCGCATAAGCCAGCGCCGCCGTGCTGCCCGAATAGACATAGCCCGCATGGGGAACGACAACGGCCTTCGGAACCGCCAGCGCTGCATCGGACGTCACCTGTGCCGCGCCCAGCATGGCGAGCACATCGTCCAGCAACTTTTGTCTCTGGCCAGGATAGAAGGCGCCGGCAACAGCGCTTGGTCGGATGGCGTACATAAAGTCTCCGATGTTGAAGAAGATAGGCAGTCGCTTATTGAATTGAGGGCGAAGGCTGGCTTATCAAGCACCCCGGACTCAGTGGCATGGACGGCGTCGAAGCGCGGCCCGAACGTCTCTCCAGTGCGCTGTTCTGGGCTGCACCTGGAACGCGCCGGACCAACTTGACACTTGCTCATTTATAATTTTTTTGATCACTGAATTTTTCCATCCGCAGGGCGTCCGTTGTTCGGGGGCAAGATCGCCACGCAGCGGGCACGTTGATGTCACAAAGGGGGCTTGCATGGAGGAGTTGATCTGCAACCTGGAGGAGCCACTGGTACTGGCGATCGATCAGGGAACGCACGCCAGCCGGGCGCTGGTGTTTGACCGCCATGGTCACACCTTGTCCAGTGCGGTGGCGCCGGTGCGCATCAGCTACCCGCAGCCCGATTGGGCCGAGCAGGACGGTAACGAAATCGTGAACTCGGTGTGCAGCGCCATGCAGCAGGCCTTGCAGGCGCTGGGGACGCGCCGCCAGGATGTGGTCGCTGCGGGCCTGTCGAGCCAGCGCGCCAGCGCCATCTGCTGGGATCGGCTCAAGGGCGAGCCGCTGTCGCCGATCTTCAGTTGGCAGGACCGGCGCGCCCACGCCTGGATCGACGAGTTGCAGCCGCATGGCGAGGCCGTGCACCGCAAGACCGGCCTCTTCCTCTCGCCCCACTATGGCGCCAGCAAACTGCGCTGGGCGCTGGACCATCTTCCAGCGGTGCGCGCTGCGCTGGCAGCGGGCTCGCTTTGCTGGGGACCGATGGCCAGCTTTCTGGTGTTTCGCCTGTGCACCGAGCAAGCGTTTCTGACCGACCCGCAGTGCGCCGCGCGCACCCAGCTGTGGAACCTGCACACTGGCGACTGGGACCCGGAGTTGCTGGAACTGTTCGGCCTGCCCCAAGGCTTTCTGCCGCGCAGCGTGCCCACCTGCCATGACTGGGGAACCTTGGCAACGCCGGGCGGCAGCATTCCTCTGACCGCCGTGAATGGCGACCAGTCGGCGGCGGTCTTCGCCTTTGGCTGGCCGGAATCTGATTCGGCTTACATCAACATCGGCACCAGCGCTTTCGTGCAGCGCGCGCTGGAGCACTTCCCGGGCCATGTACCGCGCCAATTGACCGGCATCATCCTGGACGATGGCGCCAGCCGCGTCTACATGGTCGAAGGCAATGTGAACGGCGCGGGCACGGCACTGGAATGGGCCAGCAAGGAACTGGGCATTGACCAACTCACGCACAAGCTGCCGCAATGGCTGGCGCGCCCCGAAGAGCCGCCGCTGTTTCTCAACGGCATCGCCGGCCTGGGCGGGCCCTTCTGGCAGGCCGATTTTCACTCGCGTTTTGTGGGCGAAGGCGAACCCTGGAGCAAAGCCGTGGCCGTGGTCGAGAGCATGGCGTTCCTGTTGCAGGCCAACATCGACCACATGAACGACTATGTTCCTGCGGCGCGGCGCATCCGCATCAGTGGTGGCGTGTCGCTGCTGGACGGACTGTGCCAACGACTGGCCTGCATCAGCGGCCTGCCAGTGCACCGGCGCGACGACCCCGAGGCCAGCGCGCGCGGCATCGCCTATCTGGCAGCGCGGCGACCGCCGCAATGGAATACCGACGTGCACGAGGAGATATTCCCGGTGCAAGCGGATTCGCGCCTGCGGCAACGTTACCGCCGCTGGCGTGAACTGATGGCGCAGGCGACCGGCATCTGATGCAATATTGCGTTTAGTCAATCGGGCGCGCGGACTGTTTGCACGTCGGCTGCTGGGCCCTGGCGAACCGCTGGCCTGGCGCGACCTGCCAGCACAGGCCTGCTTTGTGCTTGCCCTGTTCGATCAGACCGGCAGCTTGACGGACGCCGATCAGCGCAACTGATGCACTGTTGATCTTTCGCAACCGTGGCCAGACCGGTCGGACTATGCTTTGCATGCAGGCCGCCGGCCGCTGCTTGGGGCTGGTGCACGCGCCTTGTGCCCTGCAGCAGATTGCACTCCCTTAAGGCGTTGTTGAGTTCCCCATGCTTCACTGAAGAAGCACGCGAAAGGCGATGGAATTGTTTTCCCCGGCTGTCATCCAGACCCAGGTCTTGATCATCGGCGGCGGCGTCACCGGTACGGCGCTGGCGCGCGACTTGGCGCTGCGCGGCGTGGACTGCATTCTGGTCGAGAAGGACGACATCAACGCCGGCGCCTCAGGGCGCAACCATGGGCTGCTGCACAGCGGCGCGCGCTACGTGGCGGGCGATCCGGCCGCGGCGCAGGAGTGCCGCGCCGAGGGCGCCATTCTCAAGCGCGTGGCGGCGCAGACGATCCAGGATACGGGCGGCTATTTCGTCGCCGTGCAGGGCGACGACGAAGGCTACATCGCCGACTTCCCAGCGCATTGCGCTCGCTCGGGCATCGCTGCGCGGGCCGTTGACATTGCCGCAGCGCGCGCCCAGGAAAGCGCGCTCTCGCCGCGCACGATCGCGGTGTTCGAGGTGCCCGATGCGGCCATCGACCCCTTTGGACTCTCACTCGACAGCATGGAGCAAGCCCGCAGCCTGGGTGCGCGGCTGATGCGGCGCACACGCGTGCTGGGTTTCGAGCGCGACGGGCGACGCTTGCGCACGGCGCGCGTCCTGTGCCTGGACAGCGCGCAGGAGTTGCGCATCGAAGCCGAGCAGGTCGTGAATGCCGCCGGAGCCTGGGCGCGAGAGGTGGCGCTGCTGGCCGGGGCGGCCATCCCCATGACCTATTCCAAGGGAACGCTGCTGGTCACGCACACGCGCCTGGCCAGCCGCGTCATCAACCGCCTGCGCCGGCCTGGCAACGGCGACATCCTGATGCCCGGCGGCACGGTCTCCATCGTCGGCACGACATCGACCCAGGTGGGTTGCCTGGACGAGGTTTGGCCCACGACCGCCGACGCCGATCTGATCGTCGAGCAGGCCGCGCCGATGCTGCCGGTGCTGGCGACGACACGCTTCATCCGCGCCTACGCCGGCGTGCGCCCGCTGTTGGGATCCGCCGATGCGTCCGACAGCCGCGCTGTCTCGCGCGGTTTCATGTTGTTCGACCACCAGGACCACGGCCTGGACAACTTGGCGACACTCGCCGGCGGCAAGCTCACGACGTGCCGACTGATGGCCGAACGCGCCGCAGACCTGGTCTGCCAGCGCCTGGGCGTGACCCGTCCCTGCCTCAGCGCCACGACGCCGTTGCCGCCGTCTGAGCAAGCCGCGTGGACGACGCCGGGGCGCTCGGCGCAGCAGTGGCTGCGCGCCCATGATGCGGGCGACACGCTGCTGTGCGAGTGCGAAATGGTGAGCAGCCGTGGTGTCGATGCCATCGGCGCTGCGTTGCGCTCGACCGGCGACACACCCACACTGAGCGACATCGCCTTGCGCAGCCGCATCGGCAAAGGGGCCTGCCAGGGCAGCTTGTGCGGCGCACGCACGCTCGCCCATCGGTACCAGCAAGGCGATCTCCAGGCCGGCCGCGGGCTCGAGGAACTGGCTGATTTCCTTGGCGAGCGCTGGCGCGGCCAGCACGCCGTCCTGTGGGGCGAGCAACTGGCCCAGGCCGAGTTGGCGCAAGCGCTGCACTGCGCGCTGCTCGGGCGCGAGGTGAGCCCGTGATCGAACGACCAGAGAAAAGCTACGACCTGGCGGTGATCGGCGCCGGCATGGCGGGCATGGCGGCAGCCATTTTTGCCGCGCAGCGGGGCCTGTCATGCATTCTGATCGGCAACGGCGGCGGCCTGCTGTTGGCCAGTGGGCTGCTGGATCTCTTGGCGGTGCACCCGGTTACCCAAGCGCGCCCCTGGCCATCGCCTTATGCCGCCCTGGCGGCGTTGGCGCGCACCCAGCCCGAGCACCCCCTGGCGCGGATCGATGCGCCATCCATCCGCATGGCGTTCGAGGCCTTCGTTTCGGCCTTGGCAGATGCAGGGCTGGATTACGCCCCGCTGGACGAGCACAACCGCAGCGTGCTCACGTCGCTCGGGACGCTCAAGACCAGCTTCGGCGTGCCGCTGACCATGCTCGCCGGCGTCGATGCACTGCTGGCTCGGGCGCCGTGCCTGCTGCTGGACTTTCGTGGCCTGCGCGAGTTCAGCGCCCGACAGATCGTCTCCACGCTCGGCGATCACTGGCCGCAACTGCGCCACCAGCGCATCGACTTTCCGGGCTTCGAAGCCGTGCCCGAGGTGTTCGCCGCCCATCTGGCGCGGGCGCTGGAAGCGCCGCAAACACGCGCGCGCACGCTGGCACGCCTACGGCCACTGCTGGGCGACGCGCACGTCGTTGGGCTGCCGGCGATCCTGGGCCTGGGTCGCTCGCGCGAAGTTCACGCCGCGTTCGAGGCCGGGCTGGGCCTGCCCGTGTTCGAGATCCCAAGCCTGCCCAGCGCCGTGCCCGGGCTGCGCCTGCTGGGCGCACTCGAAGCCGCAGTGGCGGCGCTGGGCGTGCAGCGGCGTCACCCGTGCTGCCTGCGGGCGCTGAAGCACAGCGACAGCACGGCCCTGCTCGACCTTGCAGGGGGCGAGCGCGTGCGTGCCAAGTCGGTGGTGTTGGCCACGGGGCGATTCAGCGGCCGCGGACTGACGGCCGATCGACAGGGCGTGCGCGAAAGCCTGCTGGACTTGCCGGTGCAGCAACCGGCCTCGCGCGACCTGTGGCACCAGCGCGACTTTCTGGATCCAGCCGGCCACGCCATCAACCGCGCCGGCTTGCGCACCGACGCGGCCTGGAGACCGCTGGACGCGAGCGGCAAGCCGGCCTGGCCGAACCTGTACGCGATCGGCTCCATCCTTGCCGATCAGGACTGGATGCGCTCCCAATGTGGCTCGGGCCTGTCGATTGCGAGCGCCTGGGCGGCGATCGAGCAGGTCGCGCAGCAGCGCTGCGCAACCGCAGTGAACCAGCGCTAGCATCATGGCGCACACGCTCTTTCAGTCCGCTCTGTACGCATCGCTGCTGTTGTGCGCCCTGGGCCTGCTCTGGCGCATTTCCGCCTGGTACCGGGTCCGTATCGGCCCCGACGTGCAAGCAGTGACGCTGTCGCAGCGGCTGGGCGCGCTGTTGCGCGGCACGGCGTCGGCCCTGTTCAGTCGCCGGCTGGTTCAGCTCCTTGGCGCCTGCTTCCTTGACGTGCTGCTGCAGCGCCGCCTGTACCGCGCCGACAAGTTTCGCTGGTTCGCGCACCTGCTGATGTTTGTCGGCTTCATGCTGTTGCTGCTGCACGCGCTCGAAGCCGTGCTGAGCGCGCACCTGTTCCCGGGCTTTGTGTCCACCAAAAATCCATATCTCTTTTTGCGCAATCTCTTCGGTGCCATGGTCGTGCTCGGACTGGCGCTGTTCCTCGTCGGCTGGTGGCGCCGACGCACGCGCCTGGCACCGGCGCGCCGCGCCATGGCCTGGTGCTTCGTTGCGCTGCTCGGATTTGTGCTGCTGACGGGCTTTGTGCTGGAAGCCGACAAGATCGCCTCGCCACGGGCCTTCGACCGCATGGTCATGCGCTACCACGGCAGCGCGGATGCAGCCGAACTTGCGCCGCTGCGCGCCTTGTGGGCCAGCGAGTTCGGCGTGGCGCTCAACGATGTGCAGCAGCCGATCGCCGCCGACCTGTTGCGCCAGGGGCGGCAGATGCACGACGAAGACTGCGCGGATTGCCACGCCAGCGCCGCCTGGGCCTTCGTCTCCTACCCGCTGGCGCGGGCACTGGCGCCGCTGGCGCAAACGCTGGACCAGGCACAGGCTTCGAGCTGGCTGCTCTATTGCCACGTGTTCGCCTGTTTCCTGGGCTTGGCAACACTGCCGTTCACGCGTTTGTTCCACGCGGTCGCGGCGCCCATCAGCCTGCTGGTCAATGGCGCGGCGCCGAATCGTGCGTTCTCCAGCGCCGCTCGGGCGACACGGCGGGCCATGGCCATCGACGCCTGCGTGGGGTGCGGCATCTGCGACGCCCACTGCTCGGTGGCCCCGCTGGCACGCCACCTGGACAATCCGTATGTCCTGCCCTCGCACAAGCTCAGCGCCACCGGCGCACTGGCCAATCGCGGCTTGCCGTTGTTCGCTCACACGCCCCAGGGCACAGCGGACGTGACCTTGCGCATGGCCGAAGGCGCCTTTCTCTGCACCGATTGCGCACGCTGCACCAGTGCCTGTCCGGTGGGACTGGATCTGGAAGACCTGTGGCAGGCCGGGCGCAGCGAGCTGAGCGCTGCGGGCCTGTCGGCGCCAGCGCAGTGGGTGCAAGCGCGTTCCCCTATGGCCTGGGCCGAGTCCTTGCTAGCGCAGCCCTTACCAGCGAGCACCGTTGATCCCGCGGCCGCGTGCGCGCCGCTGTGCGCGGACAGCCGCAACTATTCGCGCTGCGTGCAGTGCCAGATCTGCACCCAGGTCTGCCCGGTCGTGGGACACAGCAGCAACCCGGCCTGGGGCGCCGATCTGACACCGCAGAACGTGATGAATCTGCTGCGCCTGGGCATGCGTGACCTCACCCTGGGTTCGCGCATGGTCTGGGCCTGCGCCAGCTGCTACCAGTGCCAGGAGCACTGCCCCCAAGGCATCCCTGTGACAGACATCATGCTCGAGTTGCGCGCACTCTCCGTGCAGCGACTGGGCGCGGTGCGCCAGCCGAGGACTCCTTCATGAAATACGCGCTGTTCCTGGGCTGCAAGATCCCCTCGCGGCTACCTGCCTACGCCGCCTCCACCCGCGCCGTGTTGCAGCACCTGGGCGTCACCCTGGTCGATCTGGCATTCAACTGCTGCGGCTATCCCGCCCGAGACCTCAGCCGCGACGCCTTCGTGCTCTCTGCGGCCCGCAATCTGGCGCTGGCCGAGCGCGCCGGCCTTGACCTGCTGACACCTTGCGCCTGCTGCTTCGGAACCCTGCGCCAAGCCATCCGCTTTCTTGAGAAGGACACGGCGCTGCGTTCGCGCGTGACGCAGGCGCTGGCCGCCGAAGACCTCGGCTGGTCGGGGACGGTCCAGGTCGAGCACATCCTGCCCGTGCTGGCCGAAAGGATCGGCATGGACGCGCTCGCCGCTGCCGTGCGTGTCCCGAACACCGGTCTGCAGGTGGCCGCCCAGTATGGCTGTCACACGCTGCGCCCCAGCGACGTGGTCGGTTGCGACAACCCCATGGCGCCGACCCGCTTCGAAACCCTGATCCGCCTGAGCGGCGCGACGCCCGTTGACTGGCCGCGCCGCCTGGACTGCTGCGGCGACCCGCTGCATGAAGCGAACTCGCCACTGTCGGAGCAGATGACCCGAACCAAGATGGCCGATGCCCTGGCAAACGGCGCGCAAGTACTGTGCAGCGCCTGCCCCCACTGCCATCTGCGCTTCGACGCGCTTGCGGTGGACCTGCCCGCCCCGTCCGTTCGCCCCCTGTTGCTCACGCAGCTGCTGGGAACGGCGCTGGGCCTGCCGAAAACCTCGCTCGGCCTGGATTGATCTGTGGCGGCTTCACGCTCGCCGTTGTCACATCAGGCCGGCGCACGGCCGCTTGCGCAAGCTCAGCGCCGATGCAATTTTGACATTTCGCAACCGTGTATCGAGCTGGCGCCTTAAGGTCCGGCCATAGGGTGGCATCGTGCCTCCCACCGATACAGGAGAAGACTCATGCGTATGCGCAAATTGATGGCCTTGCTGCTCGGCGCTGCCCTCGTGTCGCCCGCCTTGGTGCAGGCGCAAACCGAGATCCAGTGGTGGCATTCGATGACGGGCGCACTGAGCGATCGGCTCAACGACATCGCCAACAAGTTCAATGCCTCGCAGTCCGAGTTCAAGGTGGTGACCGTGTTCAAGGGCGGCTACCCGGACTCCATGGCGGCAGCGATCGCCGCCTACCGCGCCAAAAATCCTCCGCATATTCTGCAGGTGTTCGAGGTCGGAACCGCCACCATGATGGCGGCGCACCAAGCCATCAAACCGGTCTATCAGCTGATGGCCGAGTCCGGCGAAAAGTTCGACCCCAAGAGCTATATGCCCGCCGTGACCAGCTACTACACCGACACCACGGGGCGCATGTTGTCCATGCCCTTCAACAGTTCCACCACCGTCTTCTACTACAACAAAGACGCCTTCAAGAAAGCCGGCCTGGACCCGGCTGCACCGCCCAAAACATGGGACGAGCTTGGCGCCGCCGCGAAGAAGATCAAGGACACTGGCACACTGCCCTGCGGCTACACCACGGCCTGGCAGTCCTGGGTGCAGTTGGAGAGCACCAGCGCCTGGCACAACGTGGCCTTTGCCAGCAAGGACAACGGCTTTGGTGGCATGGACGCGCGTCTGGCCTTCAACAACCCGGTCCTGGTGAGCCACATCGGCATGCTGGCCGACTGGGCCAAGGACGGCCGCTTCACCTATGGCGGACGCACCACGGAGGCCCAAGCCAAATTCCACAGCGGCGAATGCGCCATGATCACCGGCTCCTCCGCCAGCTACGCCGAGTTCAAGCGCAATGCCAAATTCGAGTTTGGCATCTCCACCCTGCCCTACCACGCCGAGGTCAAGGGCGCACCGCAGAACACCATCATTGGCGGCGCCAGCCTGTGGGTCTATGCGGGCAAGAGCAAGCAGGAGTACCGAGGCGTTGCCAAGTTCTTCAGCTTCATGTCATCGCCCGAAATCCAGGCCGAATGGCACCAGGCCACAGGCTATGTACCGATCACCAAGGCCGCGTATGAGCTGAGCAAGAGTCAGGGCTACTACGAGAAAAACCCCGGCACCGACGTCGCGATTGAGCAGTTGCTGCTGAAGAACCCGACCAAGATGTCCAAGGGCGTGCGCCTGGGCAATCTGCCGCAGATTCGCAACATCATCGACGAGGAACTCGAAGCCGTCTGGTCGGGCCAGAAGGGCGCCAAGGCGGCGCTGGACGAGGCCGTGCGACGCGGTGACGAAGAGTTGCGCAAGTTCGAGCGGGCCAACAAGGGCGCGAAATAGAACGCCTTAGGTCAGGCTGGTTGAGCCTGCCTTTGGCCGCATAGATCCCTTCAGTCTTATCCGGGAAGACGCCCCATGGCAGCCGAAAAGCGTGCTTACTTCCCGGCGGGGTGGTTGCCCTATGTGCTGGTGGCGCCGCAGCTCGCCATCACGCTGGTGTTCTTCATGTGGCCTGCCTCTCAGGCCATGTGGCAGTCGCTGTTGGTCGAAGACGCCTTTGGCCTGAACGTCCAGTTCGTCGGCCTGCTCAACTTTCGCGAGCTGTTCGCCGACCCGTACTACCTGAATTCGTTCAAGGTGACGGCGCTGTTCAGCGTGCTCATGACCGTCGGCGCCCTGCTCATTTCACTCATGCTCGCCGGCGCTTGCGACTACCTGATTCGCGGGGCCCGCATTTACCAAACGCTGCTGATCTGGCCTTACGCCGTGGCGCCGGTGGTGGCGGCCGTGTTGTGGGCCTTCATCTTCAACCCGACACTGGGCATCCTCACCTACGCCTTGCGCGCCTGGTTCGGCATCGCCTGGAATCACCTGCTCAATGGCAACCAGGCCATGACGCTGATCATCATCGCGTCCGGATGGAAGCAGATCTCCTACAACTTTCTGTTCTTTCTGGCCGGGATGCAGGCAATCCCGAAGTCGCTGATCGAGGCGGCGGCGATTGACGGCGCGGGTCCAGTCCGGCGCTTTGCCTCGGTGATCTTGCCACTGATCTCTCCCACCACCTTCTTCCTGCTGGTGGTGAACATCGTCTATGCCTTTTTCGACACCTTCGGCGTGATCGACGCCATCACCCAGGGCGGTCCCGTGCAGGCCACGCAAGTGCTGGTTTACAAGGTGTACAACGACGGTTTCAAGGGCGGCGACCTGGGCGGTTCCGCCGCGCAGTCGGTGGTGCTGATGGTGATCGTGATGGCGCTCACCGTCGTGCAGTTCAGGTACATCGAACGCAGGGTGCAGTACTGATGATCGAAAACCGCCCCGGCCTCAAGCTCTTTTGCCATGTCATGGTGCTGCTCAGTGTGATGACGCTGGCGTTCCCGGTCTGGATTGCGCTCGTGGCCTCCACGCACACCGCCGAGCGCATGGTCACGGTGCCGATTCCGCTGTGGCCGGGAAGCGAGTTGTGGGACAACTACCGCACGGTCCTGGTTCATGGCGTGGCCGGCGCGAGCACGGCACCGATGAGCCGCATGATGTTCAACAGCCTGGTGATGGCGCTGTCGATCTCCCTGGGCAAGATCGTCATCTCGCTGCTCTCGGCCTTCGCCATCGTGTACTTCCGCTTTCCGCTGCGCAACCTGTTCTTCTGGATGATCTTCATCACGCTGATGCTGCCGGTGGAAGTGCGCATCTTTCCGACCTACAAGGTGGTCTCGGATCTGCATCTGATCAACAGCTACGCCGGGCTCACGCTGCCGCTCATCGCTTCTGCCACAGCGACCTTTTTGTTCCGCCAGTTCTTCATGACCATCCCCGACGAAATGATGGAGGCCGCGCGCATGGACGGCGCCAGCGCGCTGCGCTTCTTCTGGGACGTGGTGCTGCCACTGTCACGCACGAATATGGCGGCGCTGTTTGTGATCCTGTTCATCTACGGCTGGAACCAGTACCTGTGGCCGCTGCTCGTCACCACCGACGAGTCCATGTACACGGCGGTGATCGGCATCAAGCGCATGATCCCCGGCGGCGACGCGTCAGTGGACTGGAACCTGGTGATGGCGGCGGCGATGCTGGCCATGCTGCCACCCGCGCTGGTGGTGATCGCAATGCAGAAATGGTTCGTCAAGGGCCTGGTCGAGCAGGAGAAATAAATGGCCGCCGTGTCGATTCGCGATGTGTACAAATCCTTCGGCCCGGTGAAGGTGATCCAGGGCATTTCCATGGAGGTCGCCGATGGCGAGTTCGTGGTGCTGGTAGGACCCTCGGGCTGTGGCAAGTCCACGCTGCTGCGCATGGTGGCCGGACTCGAGAGTATCAGCGCGGGCCAGATCGCCATCGCAGGCCGGGTGGTGAACAAGGTCGAACCCAAGGACCGCGACATCGCCATGGTGTTCCAGAATTACGCGCTCTACCCACACAAGAGCGTGTACGACAACATGGCCTACGGCCTGAAGATTCGCGGCCTGCCCAAGGACGAGATCGACGTCCTAGTGCAGCGCGCCGCCGACACCCTGGAGCTGTCGCAATTGTTGAAGCGCTCGCCGCGCGAGCTCTCGGGCGGGCAGCGCCAACGCGTGGCCATGGGTCGCGCCATCGTGCGCCAACCCAAGGTGTTTTTGTTTGACGAACCGCTGTCCAATCTGGACGCCAAGCTGCGCGTGCAGATGCGCGCCGAACTCCAGGCGCTGCACCGGCGCCTGGGCACGACCACGCTCTACGTCACGCACGACCAGGTCGAGGCGATGACGCTGGCGCAGCGCATGCTGGTCATGAACCAGGGGCGCACCGAACAAATCGGCGCACCGCTGGAGGTGTACCTGCGCCCGGCCACCACCTTCGTCGCCGGCTTCATCGGCTCGCCGCCCATGAACCTGATTGCGGGTCGCATCACCCCGGACGGGAACACGCTCGCGGCCGAGGTCGGCGGCAGCGTGCGTCTGCCGCAGGCCTTGCCCGCCCTGGCGGGTCGCGAGGTCTTGCTGGGTGTGCGCCCCGAACACCTTGAAACCTGCGATCCCAGCGCCGCGCTGCTCGCGCCGCACATCAATTTCGTGGAACTTCTGGGCTCGGACTCGCTGGTCTACGGCTACCTGGGCGCGGACAAGCGCGGCGTGCGCCTGGCGGCGCGTCTGCATGCGGCGTCAGCCCAGGCGCATGACGGCGAGCTGCCGCTACGCTTCGCGGCGCAACACCTGCACCTGTTTGATCCGGCAAGCACGCGGCGCATCGAATTCTGAACCAGAAAGCCCCGACATCCATCGACCTGATCGGCGTCGGGGCATGAGCAATCGCTGGCCTGACCGAGCCGACCCATCGCATTAACCTGGAGGCAATCATGAAGCAAGAAAATGATGGGACCGAGAAAGTTGCAACGGCGCTGCCGCCCGACGCAGGGACAACAAGGTCGCTGTTCACCATCGGCGTCTCGGACAAGCACGGGCGCGAAATCGAACCCAACGACCAAGGGTTCAGCGACCCGAACGCCCGCGAGGCCAGAGGACTGGTCTTCGACCTCCACATCTACCAGGACAAGAAGGGGCCGCAAGCGACGGCGGCGGACATGGAGCTTTACCGCGACCTGGCCCGGGTGGAACACGCACTTCAGGAACTCTATCCACCTGCCGACGCGTCCAGCGAATCCCGATTCAGACCGTATTTCGTTCGACTTTTCTGTCTTGCCCAACTGGTTCTCGAAGGTGATGTCAGCCAAGAGTCCAAGAGGAAGATCGTCGGTGGTCGCCTGTCCACCGAGGTCGCCAAGTTGGAAGTCGCAGCCATCGCCAACGACTTGATCGACGACGAGGCCTCCCGCGTCAAGAATGGCCACCTGCGAGACCTGTGGCGTTGGGCTTGGAGGCTGGCACTTCCTTTTCTGGCGGCCTATGTCGTGCTGATGCTCGCGCAGACCGCACCCAGTGAGAGCAACGGCTTCGCGCAGTGGCTGGGCAGACTGAGCATCAAACCCGTGGTGGCGGCCAACTTCATGCTGCTTTGGGTAGGCACGTTCGTCGGGGTGTGCCTGTCCTACGCCATTCGGACCCATGCCTTTTCTCTGGGCGACTTGACGCGGACCGACAGCGACTACCTCGCCCCGGAGGTGCGCCTCGTCCTCGCCGGCTCGTTCGCCATGGTTCTCACCTTGCTTGCGATCACCGGTCTGGGTGACTTGGAGTTGGGCAAGGTCAAGTTTTCCGACCTCGGCGTCCAATCCATGCCAACCCTGGCCTTTGTCGTCGGCGCGGTGCTCGGCATCAGCGAGCAAAAACTCTCGGGCACGGTAGAGAAGCGTGTCGGCGACCTGTTCGGACGCGTCAGCCCCGCAAAATAGTCATGCTTCCATGTGACGCGCGTGGCACGCATCAACCGCGCGCACGCACCTGCACTCTGTGCCCATCGGCCAGGCTCGCGCTGGGATAGAGCAGCACGCGTTCACCCGGGGTCACACCGTCCTTGACCCAGGCCAGCTCGGCGTTGCGTTCGCGGACCTCGACCGCGCGACGCCGTGCCCGTCCGTCTTGCAGCACAAACACGCTCCACTGGGCGCCGTCGCGCAGCAGCGCCGCTGCGGGCACGAGCAAGGCGCCGTCCTGCGCCGACACCAGGATCGAGGCATCCACCCGATAGCCCTCGCCGATCAGCGCCTGCTGCGCCGCCGAGGGCTGCAGTTGCACGATGATGTTGACGCGCTGCTCCTCGATGCCCAGCGCCGACACCTTGGTGAAAGGGCCCCTCGTCATTCCGTGTGGAAATTGACTGTCAGAACTCATAATAGTAGTAGCGCCCGGTGGGGCTTGTGGGGAACTCGGTACTCCGAGTTGTCCACACACCCACGGGGCGGTGATTGAACCCTTTTGGAAGTCTTTGAGATGAGCGTCAGAATTGAAGCGTTGTTTACCAGTGCACTGGGCTTGCATGAGCCCTGGAGCGTCAAAGAAGTCAAGCTTGAC
>CAIMSP010000171.1 GCA_903844215.1 uncultured beta proteobacterium
AAGTTCGGCGGCCAGGCTCGCGCCTATGACCAGATCGACGCAGCGCCCGAAGAAAAAGCGCGCGGCATCACGATCAACACCGCGCACGTCGAGTACGAGACCGCGAACCGCCACTACGCGCACGTGGACTGCCCCGGACACGCCGATTACATCAAGAACATGATCACTGGCGCGGCCCAGATGGACGGCGCCATTTTGGTGTGTTCCGCTGCTGACGGCCCCATGCCCCAGACCCGCGAGCACATTTTGCTGGCGCGCCAGGTGGGCGTTCCCTACATCATCGTGTACCTGAACAAGTGCGACATGGTGGATGACGCCGAACTGCTCGAACTCGTCGAGATGGAAGTGCGCGAGTTGCTCGACAAATACGATTTCCCCGGCGACAAGACCCCCATCATCCACGGCTCGGCCAAGCTCGCCCTGGAAGGCGACAAGGGCGAACTGGGCGAAGGCTCGATCATCAAGCTGGCCGAAGCGCTTGACACCTACATTCCGCTGCCAGAACGTGCCGTTGACGGCGCCTTCCTGATGCCCGTGGAAGACGTGTTCTCGATCTCTGGTCGCGGCACCGTGGTGACGGGTCGGGTTGAGCGCGGCGTGGTCAAGGTCGGCGAAGAAATCGAGATCGTTGGCATCACCGTGACGCAAAAGACCATTTGCACCGGCGTGGAAATGTTCCGCAAGCTGCTCGACCAAGGTCAGGCTGGCGACAACGTGGGCATTTTGTTGCGCGGCACCAAGCGCGAAGACGTGCAGCGCGGCCAAGTGCTGTGCAAGCCCGGCTCGATCAAGCCGCACACCCACTTCACGGGCGAGATCTACGTCCTGTCCAAGGACGAAGGCGGCCGTCACACGCCGTTCTTCAACAACTACCGTCCCCAGTTCTACTTCCGCACGACGGACGTGACGGGCGCGATCGAGTTGCCTGAAGGCAAGGAAATGGTCATGCCTGGCGACAACGTGTCGATCACGGTCAAGCTGATCAACCCCATCGCCATGGAAGAAGGCCTGCGCTTCGCGATCCGCGAAGGCGGCAAGACCGTCGGCGCCGGTGTGGTTGCCAAGATTATTGCCTGAGACCTTGTGGGTCAGACCACGCGCTTTAGCGCTGTGCTCTGACCCCAACTGATTAAAGATTGAAGGGGCATAGCTCAATTGGCAGAGCGTCGGTCTCCAAAACCGAAGGTTGTAGGTTCGATTCCTACTGCCCCTGCCACCTGATTCTGGTGAATCGGTAGCAAGTAGATAGCAAGTATTCAGCCCGCCACGAAACTGGCGGGCTTTGATGTCTCAAGCCGAGGCGGTTTGAGAAATTTGAAAGCGCAGGAAAAGAACAATGGCCAATATCCCCGTTGAGACCGTCAACACCGCAGCCGATAAAGCCAGGCTTGCGGTCGCCGGCGTTTTGTTGGTGGCGGCCCTGGTCGGTTTCTACGCACTGTCAAAGCAGGGTCCCGTCATGCAATGGGCGACCTTGGTGATTGGCTTGGGTGCAGCGGTCGCGGTGTTTTTCACCTCGGAGTCGGGCCGCCAACTGGTGGCGTTTGGCCGCGAAGCCTGGCGCGAAGTGCGCAAGGTGGTTTGGCCCGCGCGCAAGGAAGCCATGCAGATGACCCTTTATGTCTTCGTCTTTGTGCTGATCATGGCCATGTTCCTGTGGATGACAGACAAGACGCTTGAGTGGCTGTTTTACGATCTGATTCTGGGCTGGAGAAAATAATGACTGAGATGGCACAAGCCCCGGCCGCTGTTGCGAGCGTCAACCCAGATCTGCGTTGGTACGTCGTGCACGCCTATTCCGGCATGGAAAAAGCGGTTGAACGCAACATCCTCGAGCGCATTGCGCGCTCGGGTATGCAGACCAAGTTCGGCCGCATCCTGGTTCCCACCGAAGAAGTGGTGGAACTCAAGAACGGCCAACGCAAGACCACGGAACGCAAGTTCTTCCCCGGCTACGTGCTGGTGGAAATGATCATGGACGACGAGTCCTGGCATCTGATCAAGCACACGAACAAGGTCACGGGCTTCGTTGGCGGCGCCAAGAACCGCCCAGCTCCCATTTCCGAAGCCGAAGTGCAGAAGATCATGAGCCAGATGCAAGAAGGCGTGGAGAAGCCGCGCCACAAGGTCGAGTTCGTCGTGGGTGAGTATGTGCGCGTGAAGGAAGGCCCCTTCACCGACTTCAATGGCTCCATTGAAGACGTCAACTACGAAAAGAACAAAGCCCGCGTGTCGGTCACCATCTTCGGACGTGCGACACCCGTGGAACTGGAATTCAGCCAGATCGAAAAGGCCTGAGCTTCAAGATTTTTTTGATTCCGCGCCTTTCGACTCGGTGCGGATGCTAGTTGGTGAGTCGTTAACCCCGGGGAGCCAGGGTCTGCCAATAGGTGGCGGATCGTGGCGTCAATACCCGCAAGGAGAAAAGTATGGCGAAAAAAATCGTCGGCTTCATCAAGCTGCAAGTTCCAGCTGGTAAGGCCAACCCGTCCCCCCCGATCGGCCCAGCACTGGGTCAGCGCGGCTTGAACATCATGGAGTTCTGCAAGGCGTTCAACGCCCAGACCCAGGGTCTCGAGCCCGGAATGCCCATTCCGGTGACGATCACTGCGTTTGCAGACAAGAGCTTCACCTTCAAGATGGGTACGCCTCCCGCGACCTACATGATCAAGAAGGCCATCAAGCTGGACAAGGGATCGGCCACGCCGCACAGCGCCAAGGTCGGAACCATCACCCGTGCCCAGTTGGAAGAAATCGCCAAGACCAAGATGAAGGACATGACTGCGGCCGATATGGACGCAGCGGTTCGCACCATTGCCGGCTCGGCTCGCTCCATGGGCGTGAATGTGGAAGGTGTCAAATGACCCAACTCACCAAAAAACAAAAGTCCTTCCAAGGCAAGGTTGACGCGAACAAGCTGTACCCCTTGGCCGATGCTCTGAGCATCGTCAAGGAATGCGCCAACGCCAAGTTCGATGAATCCATCGACGTGGCGGTGCAACTCGGCATCGACGCGAAGAAGTCGGACCAGGTTGTGCGTGGTGCGGTCGTGTTGCCCAACGGCACCGGCAAGACCAAGCGCGTCGCGGTGTTCGCCCAAGGCGCCAAGGCCGAAGAAGCCAAGGCCGCTGGGGCTGACATCGTCGGCATGGACGATCTGGCTGCCATGGTCAAGGCCGGCAATATGCCCTTTGACGTGGTCATCGCCGCACCCGACGCCATGCGCGTCGTCGGTACCCTGGGTCAGATCCTGGGTCCGCGCGGCTTGATGCCCAATCCCAAAGTGGGAACGGTCACACCCGACGTGGCTCAGGCCGTGCGCAACGCCAAGGCCGGTCAGGTGCAGTTCCGTGTTGACAAGGCCGGCATCGTGCATTCGACCATCGGTCGGCGCTCGTTTGACTCGGACAAGTTGCAAGGCAATCTGGCCGCATTGGTGGACGCACTGAACAAGGCCAAGCCAGCAACCAGCAAGGGCTTGTACCTGCGCAAGGTGGCGGTTTCCAGCACCATGGGTGTGGGCGTTCGCGTCGACACCCAGACGATTGCGGCTTGATCGTTTTTGAGAAATTGGGGCTGCCCGCAAGGTAGTCCCGGTGTGGTGGGCTGAACGGGCGAATAACCCGTTCAGGCCATCCAAGACCGTTGGCGTGCAGCAATGCACTTAATCCGCGAACAGCCAACGCAGATGGCGATCCCGCTGCAGATGGAATTGAAGTCCTGAATCAGTTGGTCGCTGCAATGTGGCGTGTTGGATGGCAATGAGCCGGAAGACACATTTTGAAGGAGTAGACCTTGAGTCTTAATCGCAGTGAGAAAGAAGCGGTCATTTCCGAAGTGACTAGCCTCGCCGCAAAAGCTCAAACGCTCGTGTTGGCGGAATACCGTGGCATCACGGTCGCGGCCATGACGAAATTGCGTTCCGACGCGCGCGGTGCCGGTGTGACCCTGAGTGTTCTCAAGAACACCCTGGCACGCCGCGCTGTGGCGGGTAGCGCTTTTGAAGTCGGGTCCGATCACATGACCGGTCCGCTGATCTATAGCTTTTCCGAAGACGCCGTGGCTGCCGCGAAAGTGGTGGCCGAGTTCGCGAAGACCAACGACAAGTTGGTGATTCGCGCCGGTGTTTATGGCGGCAAAGTTCTGGATGTCAACGGCGTGAAGCAACTGGCAAGCATTCCTTCCAAGGAAGTGTTGCTGGCACAGTTGCTGGGCTTGATGCAATCCCCGATTTCGCGTACGGCACGTGTGCTGGCCGCGTTGGCGGAACAACGAGGTGGTGGAGCTGCAGCCGCAGAAGTGGCCGATGCAGCGCAAGCAGTTCCTGCCTAAGGCTGGAATTGTCGAGACCCGGGTAATAAATTGATCGGAGCACGTAGCCTGTTTGGCTCGCCCTGCTCCCAACTGATTGAAGGAAATCAAAATGGCATTCGATAAAGACGCATTTTTGACCGCGCTGGACAGCATGACGGTCATGGAACTCAACGATCTGGTGAAAGCCATCGAAGAGAAATTTGGCGTGAGCGCTGCCGCTATGTCGGCTCCTGCTGCTGGCGGCGCTGCTGCTGCTGTGGTGGAAGAAAAGACCGAGTTCAACGTGGTTCTGCTGGATGCCGGCGCCGCCAAGGTCTCCGTCATCAAGGCCGTGCGCGAAATCACCGGTCTGGGCTTGAAAGAAGCCAAGGACCTGGTTGACGGCGCTCCGAAGAACGTCAAGGAAGCCGTGTCCAAGGCCGATGCTGATGCCGCTCTGAAGAAGCTGCTCGACGCCGGCGCCAAGGCCGAACTCAAGTAATTCGGCGCTCGCCTGCTGCGCGGGGCCATTTCGCCACTGCGATGCTCACCGTACCCAGGTACGGTTGCGCTTCTCGCGACGAACTGACTCCCGCTCGCTACGGCGATCATCCGAATTACGATAGGCTGGCCTTCGGGCCGGCTTTTTGCGCTTTCAGAGCGCACCCTAAAGGGACGCCAGCGTCGCCCCTTTAGAGTGTCTTCTGATCCCGACTGCGGAAGATGCCTTGGTTCGGGCTGCGTGCAATGCGCAGCCGTCCGCCATTGGTTGGTAGCGGCCAACCACCAAGAACGCTGATTTCAGCAGCCCAGTCGTTGCAGACCCAGACCTCAAGTCTTTGCCCGGAGATCTCATGGCCTATACCTATACCGAACGCAAGCGCATCCGAAAAAGTTTCGGCAGCCGCGAAAGCGTCCTTGAAATTCCTTACTTGCTGCAAATGCAAAAAGACGCGTACACCGCGTTCCTGCAAGCCGGTGTTCCCACCAAAAAGCGCACGAACGAAGGCCTTCAAGCGGCGTTCGAAGCGGCTTTCCCCATCGTTTCGCACAACGGTTTTGTGGAAATGAAGTACGTCGAGTACAACCTGGCCAAGCCCGGATTCGACGTGCGCGAATGCCAGACACGCGGACTGACCTACGCCTCGGCCGTGCGCGCCAAGGTGCAGCTCATCATTTATGACCGCGACTCGTCCACGGCACAAAACAAGGTCGTCAAGGAAGTCAAGGAGCAAGAGGTCTACATGGGCGAAGTTCCGCTCATGACCGACAAGGGCTCCTTCATCATCAACGGCACCGAGCGCGTGATCGTGTCGCAGTTGCACCGCTCACCCGGCGTGTTCTTCGAACACGACAAGGGCAAGACCCACAGCTCAGGCAAGCTGTTGTTCTCGGCGCGCATCATCCCCTACCGCGGCTCGTGGCTCGATTTCGAGTTCGACCCCAAGGACATTCTCTATTTCCGCGTCGACCGTCGCCGCAAGATGCCGGTCACGATCCTGCTCAAGGCCATCGGCCTGAACCCGGAATCGATCCTGGCGAACTTCTACGTCAACGACAACTTCCGTCTCATGGACTCGGGCGCACAAATGGAATGTGTGGCCGAGCGCCTGCGCGGCGAAGTGGCCCGCTTTGACATCACCGACAAGTCGGGCAAGGTGATCGTGGCCAAGGACAAGCGCGTCACCGTGCGCCACACGCGTGAACTCGAGCAGTCAGGCACCACGCACATCAGCGTGCCCGAAGACTTTCTCGTGGGCCGGATTGCGGCGCGCAACATCGTTGACACCGACACCGGCGAGATCATCGCCAAGGCCAACGACGAGTTGACCGAAGCGCTGCTGAAGAAGCTGCGCGTGTCCGGCATCAACGAGTTGCAGTGCATCTACACCAACGAACTGGACCAGGGTCCGTACATGTCGCAGACGCTGCGCATCGACGAAACCGTGGACGAATTCGCGGCACGCGTGGCCATCTACCGCATGATGCGCCCCGGCGAGCCGCCGACGGAAGACGCGGTGCAGGCCCTGTTCCAGCGCCTGTTCTACAACCCCGACACCTACGACCTGTCGCGCGTGGGCCGCATGAAGTTCAACGCCAAGGTCGGTCGCCCCGGCTCCGAAGGCCCGCTGGTCATGACCAACGAGGACATCCTCGCCGTGGTCAAGATCCTGGTGGACTTGCGCAATGGCCGCGGTGAAGTCGATGACATCGACCACCTGGGAAACCGGCGCGTGCGCTGCGTCGGCGAACTGGCAGAAAACCAGTACCGCACCGGTCTGGCACGGATCGAGAAGGCCGTGAAAGAGCGTCTGGGTCAGGCCGAGCAAGAGCCGCTGATGCCGCACGACCTGATCAACAGCAAGCCGATTTCGGCCGCACTGAAGGAATTCTTCGGCGCGTCGCAGTTGTCGCAGTTCATGGATCAGACCAATCCGCTGTCGGAAATCACGCACAAGCGTCGCGTCTCGGCCCTTGGCCCGGGCGGCTTGACGCGCGAGCGTGCCGGCTTCGAAGTGCGCGACGTTCACGTCACCCACTACGGCCGGGTCTGCCCGATTGAAACGCCTGAAGGTCCGAACATCGGCCTGATCAACTCCTTGGCGCTGTACGCTCGTTTGAACGAGTACGGCTTCATTGAAACGCCTTATCGCCGCGTCGCCGACTCCATGGTCACCCGCGAAATCGATTACCTCTCGGCCATCGAAGAAGGCAAGTACGTGATCGCCCAGGCGAACGCCGAGTTGGACAAGGACGACAAGCTCACCGGCGAGCTGATTTCTGCGCGTGAAAAGGGTGAGTCCATTTTGTGCGGCGCCGAGCGCGTGCAATACATGGACGTGTCACCGGCACAGATCGTCTCAGTGGCAGCGTCGCTCGTGCCGTTCCTGGAACACGACGATGCGAACCGCGCCTTGATGGGCGCCAACATGCAGCGTCAGGCCGTGCCCGTGCTGCGTCCCGAAAAGGCCTTCGTCGGCACCGGTATCGAGCGCGTCTCTGCGGTCGACTCCGGCACCGTGGTCACGGCCACGCGTGGCGGCATCGTCGATTACGTCGATGCCACGCGCATCGTGGTGCGCGTGAACGATGCCGAAGCGCAAGCCGGTGAAGTGGGTGTGGACATCTACAACCTGATCAAGTACCAGCGCTCGAACCAGAACACCAACATCCACCAGCGCCCGATCGTGAAGAAGGGCGACAAGCTGGCTAAGGGCGACGTCGTTGCCGATGGCGCCTCCACCGACATGGGTGAGCTGGCGCTGGGTCAGAACATGCTGGTGGCGTTCATGCCGTGGAACGGCTACAACTTCGAGGATTCGATTTTGATCAGCGAGCGCGTGGTGGCAGAAGACCGCTACACCTCGATCCACATCGAAGAACTCGTCGCCATGGCGCGCGACACCAAGCTGGGTGCCGAAGAAATCACGCGTGACATTCCGAACCTGAGCGAAGTGCAACTCAACCGTCTGGACGAGTCCGGCATCATCTTCGTCGGCGCCGAAGTGCAGCCCGGCGACACGCTGGTGGGCAAGGTCACGCCCAAGGGCGAAACCACGCTGACACCGGAAGAAAAACTGCTGCGCGCCATCTTCGGCGAGAAGGCCAGCGACGTGAAGGACACCTCGCTGCGCGTGGACCAGGGCTCGCAGGGCACGGTCATCGACGTGCAGGTGTTCACCCGTGAAGGCATCGTGCGCGACAAGCGCGCGCAGCAGATCATCGACGACGAACTCAAGCGCTTCCGTCTGGACCTGAACGACCAGTTGCGCATCGTCGAAGCCGACGCCTTTGACCGGATCGAGAAGTTGCTCGTGGGCAAGGCCGCCAATGGCGGCCCGAACAAGCTGGCCAAGGGCAGCAAGATCGACAAGGCCTATCTGGCCTCGGTCGAGAAGTTCCACTGGTTCGACATCCGTGCCGCCGATGACGAAGTCGCGACGCAACTCGAGAGCATCAAGAATTCCCTCGAGCAGACGCGCCACAGCTTCGATCTGGCGTTTGAAGTCAAGCGCAAGAAGCTCACCCAGGGCGACGAGTTGCCCGCGGGCGTGCTCAAGATGGTCAAGGTCTATCTGGCGGTGAAGCGCCGACTGCAACCCGGCGACAAGATGGCGGGTCGCCACGGCAACAAGGGCGTGGTGTCGAAGATCGTTCCGGTCGAAGACATGCCCTACATGGCCGATGGCACGCCGTGCGACATCGCCCTGAATCCGCTGGGCGTGCCTTCGCGCATGAACGTCGGTCAGGTGCTGGAAGTGCATTTGGGCTGGGCTGCCAAGGGCATCGGTCAGCGCATTGGCGACATGCTGCAGGCACAGGCCCGCGTGGCCGAGTTGCGCCAGTATCTGGAACAGCTCTACAACACCAGCGGCCGCAAGGAAGACATGAGCACGCTCTCGGACGAGCAGGTGCTGGAAATGGCCGGCAATCTGTCCAGCGGCATGACTTTCGCAACGCCGGTGTTTGACGGCGCGTCCGAAGCCGAGATCATGGCCATGCTGCAAACCGCTTATCCGGATGCTGTGGCCAAGGCCAAGGGTCTGACGGCGACGCGCACGCAGGCGCAGTTGTACGACGGCCGCACCGGCGACGCCTTCGAGCGCCAGACCACGGTGGGCTACATGCACGTGCTCAAGTTGCACCATCTGGTGGACGACAAGATGCACGCGCGCTCCACCGGTCCTTACAGCCTGGTCACGCAGCAACCCCTGGGCGGCAAGGCCCAGTTCGGTGGTCAGCGTTTCGGCGAAATGGAAGTGTGGGCACTGGAAGCCTATGGCGCCGCCTATACGCTGCAGGAAATGCTCACCGTCAAGTCCGACGACGTGCAGGGCCGCACCAAGGTGTACGAGAGCATCGTCAAGGGCGAGCACGCAATCGAAGCGGGCATGCCGGAATCGTTCAATGTGCTGGTCAAGGAAATCCGCTCCTTGGGCATCGACATGGAACTGGAACGCATTTAACCCCCACAGGCAAGAAAAAGGATTTAAACCATGAAATCATTACTCGACCTGTTCAAGCAGTTCACGCCCGATCAGCATTTCGATGCCATCAAGATCGGCATGGCTTCGCCCGAGAAGATCCGTTCCTGGTCTTTCGGCGAAGTGAAGAAGCCCGAGACCATCAACTACCGCACCTTCAAGCCCGAGCGTGACGGCCTGTTCTGCGCCAAGATCTTTGGCCCCATCAAGGACTACGAATGCCTTTGCGGCAAGTACAAGCGCCTCAAGCATCGCGGTGTGATCTGCGAGAAGTGCGGCGTGGAAGTGACGCAAACCAAGGTGCGCCGCGAGCGCATGGGTCACATCGACCTGGCCGCGCCCTGCGCCCACATCTGGTTCCTGAAATCGCTGCCGTCGCGTCTGGGCATGGTGCTGGACATGACGCTGCGCGACATCGAACGCGTGCTGTATTTTGAAGCCTACGTGGTCACCGACCCGGGCATGACGCCGCTGAAGAAGTACGGCATCATGACCGAGGACGACTACGACGCCAAGTTCAAGGAATTCGGTGATGAATTCACCGCCAAGATGGGCGCCGAAGGCATCCGCGATCTGCTCAGCAGCATTGACATCGACCTGTCGATCGAACGCCTGCGCGGCGATCTGACCGGCTCCGAAGTCAAGATCAAGAAGAACGCCAAGCGCCTCAAGCTGCTCGAAGCGTTCAAGAAATCGGGCATCAAGCCCGAGTGGATGGTGCTCGAAGTGCTGCCGGTGTTGCCGCCGGACCTGCGTCCGCTCGTGCCCCTGGACGGCGGGCGTTTTGCCACCTCCGATCTGAACGACCTGTATCGCCGCGTCATCAACCGCAACAGCCGTCTGCGCCGTTTGCTGGAATTGAAGGCGCCGGAAATCATCGCGCGCAACGAAAAGCGCATGCTGCAAGAAGCCGTGGACTCGTTGCTGGACAACGGCCGGCGCGGCAAGGCCATGACGGGCGCGAACAAGCGCGCGCTCAAGTCGCTGGCCGACATGATCAAGGGCAAGAGCGGTCGTTTCCGGCAGAATTTGCTGGGCAAGCGCGTCGACTATTCGGGCCGCTCGGTGATCGTGGTGGGCCCGACGCTCAAGCTGCATCAGTGCGGCTTGCCCAAGCTGATGGCGCTGGAACTGTTCAAGCCCTTCATCTTTGCGCAACTCGAAGTGCGTGGCATCGCCACCACCATCAAGGCGGCCAAGAAGGAAGTGGAAACCGGCACGCCGGTGGTCTGGGACATCCTGGAAGAGGTCATCAAAGAGCACCCCATCATGCTCAACCGCGCGCCTACGCTGCACCGTTTGGGCATCCAGGCGTTCGAGCCGATCCTGATCGAAGGCAAGGCGATCCAGCTGCACCCCCTCGTTTGCGCGGCCTTCAACGCCGACTTCGACGGTGACCAGATGGCTGTCCACGTGCCGCTGTCGGTGGAGGCGCAGGTCGAAGCGCGCACGCTGATGCTGGCATCCAACAATGTGCTGTTCCCGGCCAACGGCGAGCCGTCGATCGTGCCGTCGCAGGACGTGGTGCTGGGTCTGTACTACACGACCCGCGAACGCATCAACGGCAAGGGCGAGGGCCTGATCTTCGCCGACACCGGCGAGGTGCAGCGTGCCTTTGACGCGGGCGAAGTCGAGCTCACGGCGAAGATCAATGTGCGTCTGACCGAGTACACCAAGGACAAGGAAACGGGCGAGTTCGTGCCCTCGACCAAGATGTGGGAAACCACGGCCGGTCGCGCCTTGCTGTCGGAAATTCTGCCCAAGGGCCTGCCGTTCTCCAACATGAACAAGGCGCTGAAGAAGAAGGAAATCTCGCGCCTCATCAACGTCTCGTTCCGCAAGTGCGGATTGAAGGAGACGGTGGTGTTTGCCGACAAGCTGCTGCAAAACGGCTTCCGTCTGGCGACCAAGGCCGGCATCTCGATCTGCATCGACGACATGCTCGTGCCCAAGGAAAAGCACGCCATCATTGCGCGCTCGGAAAAGGAAGTGAAGGAGATCGAACAGCAGTACGTGTCCGGTCTGGTCACGGCCGGCGAGCGCTACAACAAGGTGGTGGACATCTGGGGCAAGGCCGGCGACGAAGTGTCCAAGGTCATGATGGCCCAGTTGGCCAAGGAAAAGACCATCGACCGCCACGGCAAGGAAGTGGATCAGGAGTCTTTCAACTCGATCTACATGATGGCCGACTCCGGTGCCCGCGGCTCTGCAGCGCAGATTCGCCAGCTCGCTGGCATGCGCGGTTTGATGGCCAAGCCTGACGGCTCCATCATTGAAACCCCGATCACGGCCAACTTCCGTGAAGGCCTGAACGTGTTGCAGTACTTCATCTCCACCCACGGTGCGCGTAAGGGCCTGGCGGATACGGCGCTGAAGACGGCGAACTCGGGTTACCTGACACGCCGCCTGGTGGACGTGACGCAGGATCTGGTGGTGATCGAGGTCGATTGCGGCACCGTTGACGGCTCGCAGATGCGCGCCATCGTCGAAGGCGGCGAAGTGATCGAGTCGCTGCGCGACCGCATCCTGGGCCGTACCGCTGCGGACGACGTGCTGCACCCCGAGAACCGCGCGGTGCTGGTGACGGCCGGCGACATGCTGGACGAGGACGTGATCGAAGTGCTCGAAGCCGCAGGCGTGGACGAGGTCAAGGTGCGCACGGCGCTGACCTGCGAGACGCGCTTCGGCATCTGCGCCAAGTGCTACGGTCGCGATCTGGGTCGCGGCGGCCTGGTGCACACCGGTGAAGCGGTCGGCGTGATCGCCGCCCAATCCATCGGCGAGCCCGGCACGCAGCTCACCATGCGCACCTTCCACATCGGTGGCGCCGCGTCGCGTGCCGCCATCGCCTCCAGCGTGGAAGCCAAGTCCGGTGGCTCCATCGGCTTCAATGCCACCATGCGCTACGTCACCAATGCCAAGAAGGATCTGGTGGTGATTTCGCGTTCCGGCGAAATCGTCATCACCGAGCATGGCCGTGAACGCGAGCGGCACAAGGTGCCGTATGGCGCCACGCTCACGATCAAGGCCGACCAGGTGGTCAAGGCCGGCGCCATTCTGGCCAACTGGGATCCGCTGACGCGCCCCATCATCACGGAATTTGCCGGTTTGGTGAAGTTCGAGAACGTGGAAGAAGGCTTGACCGTGGCACGCCAGGTGGACGAGGTCACGGGCCTGTCCACGATGGTGGTGATCGACCCCAAGCGCCGCGGTGTGGCCAAGGTGGTTCGCCCCCAGGTCAAGCTCATCGACGCGACCGGCAACGAAGTCAAGATCCCCGGCACCGACCACTCCTTCACCGTGGGCTTCCCAGTGGGATCCCTGGTGCAGGTGCGCGACGGCCAGGACGTGGGCCCAGGCGAAGTGCTGGCACGCATCCCGATCGAAGGCCAGAAGACGCGCGACATCACCGGCGGTCTGCCGCGTGTGGCCGAGCTGTTCGAAGCCCGCACCCCCAAGGACAAGGGCGTCTTGGCCGAGCTCACCGGTACCGTGTCGTTCGGCAAGGAAACCAAGGGCAAGGTGCGCTTGCAGATCACCGATCCTGAAGGTCAGGTTTGGGAAGAGCTTGTGCCCAAGGAAAAGAACATCCTGGTGCACGAAGGTCAGGTCGTGAACAAGGGCGAGTCCGTGGTTGACGGACCAGCGGACCCGCAGGACATCCTGCGCCTGCTGGGCTCCGAAGAACTGGCGCGCTACATCGTGGACGAAGTCCAGGACGTGTACCGCTTGCAGGGCGTGAAGATCAACGACAAGCACATTGAAGTGATCGTGCGTCAGATGCTGCGCCGCGTCGTGGTCGACAACGTCGGCGACTCCAGCTACATCGCCGGCGAGCAGGTTGAGCGCTCCGAGATGCTGGACAAGAACGACGCACTGCGCGCCGAAGGCAAGATCCCCGTGGCCTTCAGCAACCTGTTGCTGGGTATCACCAAGGCTTCGTTGTCCACGGATTCGTTCATCTCTGCGGCGTCCTTCCAGGAAACCACCCGCGTGTTGACCGAAGCGGCCATCATGGGCAAGCGCGACGAGCTGCGCGGCCTGAAGGAAAACGTGATCGTGGGCCGACTCATTCCTGCGGGAACCGGCATGGCCTACCACCGCGCACGCAAGGTCAAGGAAGAAATGGACGACGTCGAACGCCGCGCCATCTCCGAAGCCGAGGCGCTGGAACTTGCCGGTATGGAAGAAGCCACGACCGAAGCGCCAAGCGAAAGCCCCGCGAGCGAGTAAGCCGGTGTGAGGGTCCGCTGAATTGGGCGCTGAGCCCAAAGACTGCGGCCCCGCAAGCCCTTAGAAGAATCGCCCCACGACTGTTCACACAGACGTGGGGCTTTTTTTCGCTCCCGATTGACCCCCAGCCCTGGACCCTTTGACGTGACAACTGCCACCCCCCTTTCCGCGCCGCTTTGGCAACAGTTGCAGGCCGCCTCAGGCGTGCTGATGGCCATCGGCGCCGGCCAGTCCAGCACCCCCGCGCTGGAGGCCGTGGCGGGGCCGCTGCGGCCCGCCGCACAGGCCTTGGCGTACCACGGCTTGCGCCAGTGGGGGCGCGCCCAGGCGTTGCGCTCGCTGCTGGCCCCGCGCCCACCGCCACCCGCTGCGGACGCCCTGCTGTGCCTGGCGCTGGCGCTGATCTGGCGCGAAGAAGCTGCGCCGTATGAATCCTTCACGCTGGTGGATCAGGCCGTGGAAGCGGCCAAGCGCGGTCCGGCCCGGGCCCAGGCCAGCTTCATCAACGCCTGCTTGCGCCGCTTTCTACGCGAGCGCTCAGCGCTGGTGCAGCGCAGCGACGCCGACCCCGTGGCACGCTGGAACCATCCGCGCTGGTGGATCGCGCGGCTGCAGCGCGATTACCCGCAGAGCTGGGAAAGCATCCTGCAGGCGAACAACGAACAGGCACCCATGAGCTTGCGCGTGAATGTGCGCAAAACCAGCGTGGCGCGATACCAGGCGTCCTTGGCCAGCGTGCACAAAGCCGCCACGCCGGTCGGCGCCAGCGGCCTGGTGCTGGAGCAGGCCTGCGCCGTGGCCGCCCTGCCCGGCTTCGATCAGGGCCTGGTGTCGGTGCAGGACGGCGCCGCACAGTTGGCCGCAGCGCTGCTGCTGCAGGGGCTGGAGCAGAGGCCCGACTTGAATGTGCTGGACGCCTGCGCCGCGCCCGGCGGCAAGACCGCGCACCTGCTGGAGCTGTCTGCGGCTCGGGTCACGGCGCTGGATCTGGACCCGGCGCGCTGTGAGCGCATCCACCAAACCCTGCAGCGCCTGGGCCTGAGTGCCCAGGTGATCGCGGCCGACGCCGCCCGGCCCGACAGCTGGTGGCCGCAGCAATGCCAGAGCGAGCCCTTTGACGCCATCTTGCTGGACGCGCCCTGCACCGCGTCAGGCATCGTGCGCCGCCATCCGGACGTGCGCTGGCTGCGCCGCGAGAGCGACGTCGCCCAGTTGGCGACCACGCAGGCCCGGTTGCTGGAGGCGCTGTGGCCGCTGCTCAAAGCCGGCGGGCGGCTGCTCTACTGCACCTGCTCTGTTTTCCATGCGGAAGGCCAGGACCAGATACAAACGTTTCTTGGGCGCCACAGCGATGCACAATTGCGCCCCTCGCCCGGCCATTTAGCGCCCCAAAACGGGGGAAATACCAGCTCTGTCCCGGACAATGCACAGGGTGATCACGATGGATTCTTTTTCGCTCTGTTGGAAAAACGCGCGCCCTAGCCTGGTGCTGTTGCTGGCCGCGCTGTGCCTGCTGTTTTTCCAAGCCAGCTCGGCGCAGGCGCAGGCCGGGCCCGCCGAAGTCAGCCAACTGCGCCTGGAACGCTCGGACGAAGGCGTGTTCCTCTCGGCTCAGGTCCACTTTGAATTGTCGGCCGTGGTGGAAGACGCGCTGCTCAAAGGCATCCCGGTGTATTTTGTGGCCGAGGCCCAGCTGTTGCGCGACCGCTGGTACTGGACCGACAAGAAGCTGGCCAGCGCCACGCGGCGCATCCGGCTGAGCTACCACCCGCTGACCCGGCGCTGGCGCGTGAGCGTGATGCAAGGAGGCAGCGTCGGCGGCACCGCCGGCGTGGCCCTGAGCCAGAACTTCGAGTCGCTGCGCGAAGCCATCACCAGCTCGTCGCTATCGCGCCTGTCGCGCTGGAAGATTGCCGACGCCTCCGACGTGGACCTGGACGCCAAGCACAACGTGGACTTCAGCTTCAAGCTGGACCTGTCCGAGTTGCCGCGCCCATTCCAGATCGGCATCCTGGGCCAAAGCGAATGGACGGTTTCGGCCAGCAGAAATCAGCGTCTTGCGGTCGAGGTCCTCAAGTGAGCACCTTGCTGCCAGCCCCGGGCGAGGCGCAGGATCTGTCCAAGCCGCGCACGCGCTTCATGCGCTGGGCCTTGACCATGGGCGCGGCGGCCATGGTGGCCATCGGCCTGGTGTTGTTGCTGCTGCTGACCCAGGCCACAAACAACCGCGAGTTGTACGAACGCAATTACCGCTGGCTATTTGCCGTTAACGTGGGTGTCGCGGTGCTGCTGACCGTGGTCATCCTTTGGATTGCGCTGCGCTTGTGGCTGCGCCTGCGGCGCGGCCTGTTTGGCAGCCGCCTGCTGGTCAAGCTGGCCGCCATCTTTGCGCTGGTCGGGTTTGCCCCGGGTCTGCTGATCTACGTCGTGTCCTACCAGTTTGTCTCGCGCTCGATCGAGAGCTGGTTCAACGTCGAAGTCGAGGGTGCGCTCGAGGCGGGCCTGAGCCTGGGACGCATCACGATCGACACCTTGACGCAGGATCTGAGCGGCAAGGCGCGCGGCGCGGCAGCGCAACTGGCAAGCGTCTCCGACATCTCGGCCGGACTCACGCTGGAGCGGCTGCGCGAGGAATTCGGCGCCGCCGACGTGATGTTGTGGGGTGCGAACGGGCAACTGATTGCCAGTGCGGGCGAATCGCGCTTCCAGCTCAACCCCGACCGCCCCAGCCCGCAGCAACTGCGCCAAGTGCGCAACCAGCGCGTGGTGACCCAGCTTGACGGCCTCGACGACAGCGCCAGCCCCGCCGCAGCCAATGCCCGCATCAGGGTCATAGCGCTGGTCTCGAATGGAACTTTTGGCCTTTCGGGCGAGCCGCGATTTTTGCAGATCACGCGCGCTCTTCCGCCCACCCTGGTGACGAATGCCAACGCCGTGACCGAGGCCAATCGCGAATACCAGGAGCGCGCGCTGGCGCGCGCCGGCTTGCGCCGCATGTACATCAGCACGCTCACGCTGAGCCTGTTCATGGCCGTCTTTGGCGCCGTGCTGCTGGCCGTCGCTCTGGGCAACCAACTGGCCCGGCCGTTGCTGGTGCTGGCCGAAGGCGTGCGCGAAGTGGCCCGTGGCGACTTGAGTCCCAAGCTGTCGCTGCAGGGCAAGGATGAACTCGGCGGGCTGACGCGCTCCTTTGCCGACATGACGCAACAGTTGGCCGACGCGCGCACTGCGGTGGACCAAAGCATGGTTCAGGTCAACGCAGCGCACGCGCACCTGCAGACCATTCTGGACAACATGACCGCCGGCGTGATCGTGCTTGACGCCAATGGGGTGATTCAGTCGTCCAATCCAGGGGCCTCGCGCATTCTGCGTGCGCCACTGGCCGGGTTTCATGGCCACGAGTTGGCCCAGGTTGACGGCCTGCAGGAGTTCTCGCAGAACGTGCTGGCGCAGTTCGAGGCCTTTCGCAGCGAACGCGCGCAACATGGGCTGGACCACTGGCAACAGTCGTTCGAACTTCATGCCAGCGGCGCCGGCGCCAAGGATGATGTGATCTCGCTGGTGGTGCGCGGCGCCGAGATGCCCGCTGACAAGCGCCTGCTGGTGTTTGACGACGTCTCGGAAATCGTCTCGAATCAGCGCGCCCAGGCCTGGGGCGAAGTGGCGCGCCGACTGGCGCACGAAATCAAGAATCCGCTGACGCCGATTCAGCTGTCCGCCGAGCGCCTGGAGATGAAGTTGAGCGGCAAGGTGGACGCGCCCGACCAGGCGCTGTTGAGCAAGTCGGTCAAGACCATCGTGGATCAAGTCGATGCCATGAAGCGTCTGGTGAACGAGTTCCGCGATTTTGGTCGCCTCCCCCGCGCCGAGCTCAAACCGCTGGATCTGAATGCGCTGGTGCGCGAAGTTCTGCAACTGTATGGGCACGAGAACGCGCGCGTTCCGGTGCAAGCGGAATTGGACCCACGCTGCCCCACCATCATGGCCGACAGTCAACAACTGCGCCAGGTCGTGCACAACCTGCTGCAAAACGCCCAGGACGCGATGGAGGCCAGCGCGCCGCTGCAACCGCAGGGCGCCCTATGGGAGGCCGGCCTGGTGGTTCGGACCCACTGGAGCGAGTCGTCCAAACGTGTGCGCCTGGCCGTGCTCGACAGCGGACCCGGTTTCGCCGAACACATCCTCAAACGCGCTTTCGAACCCTACGTCACGACCAAGCCCAAAGGCACGGGCCTGGGCCTGGCCGTGGTGAAGAAGATTGCCGACGAACACAGCGCCCGCATCGACCTGTCGAATCGGGTTTCAGACGGCGTTGTTCAGGGCGCCCAAGTGTCGCTATCATTCCCCGTTCAGGGCGCAGCACGCGCTTGACGGATTTGCACACTGAAAAACTCAAGGACTGACGCGTTAATCATGGCAAACATACTGGTGGTCGACGATGAACTAGGCATCCGCGACCTGCTCATGGAAATCCTCAACGATGAAGGCCACAACGTTGAGTTGGCGGAGAACGCGGCGCAGGCCAGGGCCGCACGCGGGCGTTACCGTCCCGACCTGGTGCTGCTCGACATCTGGATGCCCGATACCGATGGCGTCACCTTGCTCAAGGAATGGTCTGCCACGGGCCTTCTGACAATGCCGGTGATCATGATGAGCGGACACGCCACGATCGACACGGCGGTAGAGGCGACCAAGATCGGTGCTCTGGCGTTCCTGGAGAAACCCATCACATTGCAAAAGCTGCTCAAGGCCGTGGAGCAAGGCTTGGCTCGTAGCCAGGTGCGTAAGTCGCCAACCCCGGCGCTTGCAGGCTATGCGGATTTCATGGTCGAGGGGACGGTGACGGTGGTCACGACGGAGACCTTCTCCGAAGAGTCGGGCCTGCAGGCCCGACAGAATTTTGAACTCGACAAGCCGCTGCGCGAAGCCCGCGACGAGTTCGAAAAAACCTATTTCGAATTTCATCTGGCCAAGGAAGGCGGCTCGATGACGCGCGTCGCAGAGAAGACCGGTTTGGAAAGAACCCACCTTTATCGCAAGCTAAAACAGCTCGGAGTGGACCTGACGCGCGGAAAGCGGTCTGCGGGCTGATATACTCGTGGGTTCTTGCAGAGGCCCGGTAGCTCAGTCGGTAGAGCAGAGGATTGAAAATCCTTGTGTCGGTGGTTCGATTCCGCCCCAGGCCACCAAATT
>CAIMSP010000172.1 GCA_903844215.1 uncultured beta proteobacterium
GGCCTACACGGTCTTGGGCTTTTTCGCCGCGGCGATGCAACGCCGACTGCTGTGGTTTCCCGTACCCACTCAGGCGCTGCAGGTCGCGCCGCTATTGGCCGCCGCCCACGCCATTGAGCTGAGCACGCGGCTGCTGGCCGGTGGCACCTTCCCGGGCTGGTCGCTGCTGCTCGCGCCGCTGATCGAGGCGCTGCTGTGGCCTGTTGCCAGCGTGCTGCTGCTCGCGCCGCAACGGCGCGCGCCCGACCGCGACGCGAACCGCCCGCTGTAATATGGCCCCCTTGCGTGCCTCTTTGTCGCTCGCCTCATGACCGAACTGCGCAACGTTGAAGCCGACCTGTCGCGCTTTCGCGCCCGGGTGCTGGTGGCCAGCGTCTTGGTGCTGCTGGCGTTTGCGCTGCTGGTGGCGCGTCTCGTGTACCTGCAGGTGGTTCGCTTCGACGATTTGACGGAGCAAGCCGAGAGCAACCGCACGGCCATCGTGCCCATCGTTCCCAACCGTGGCCTGATCCTGGACCGCAACGGCATTGTGCTGGCGAGCAATTACTCGGCTTACACGCTGGAAGTGACGCCGTCGCGCATCAACGACCTGGAACGCACGCTGGACGAGTTGGCGCAGGTCCTGGAAATCAGCGTGCGTGACCGCAAGCGCTTCAAGAAGCTGCTGGAAGAATCCAAGAGCTTTGAGTCGCTGCCCATTCGCACCCGCCTGTCGGACGTGGAAGTGGCGAAGTTCGCCGCCAACCGCTTTCGTTTTCCCGGGGTGGAGATCAAGGCGCGGCTGTTTCGCAACTACCCGTTTGGCGAACTGGCGAGCCACGTGATCGGCTATATCGGGCGCATCAATCAGGAGGAGAAGGCGCGCATCGATGGTTCCGACGACGAGGCCAACTACCAGGGCACGTCGTACATCGGAAAGCTCGGCGTCGAGCAGAGTTTCGAGTCGCAGTTGCACGGCACGACCGGGGTCGAAGCGGTGGAAACCTCGGCCGCCGGGCGCGCCATGCGCCGCCTGTCGAGCCAGCCGGCAACGCCGGGCGACACGGTGGTTTTGACGATCGACATCAAACTGCAAAAACTCGTCGAAGAACTGTTTGGCGAGCACCGCGGCGCGCTGGTGGCGATCGACCCCAAGACGGGCGAGGTGCTGGCTTTCGTGAGCAAGCCCACGTTCAACCCGAACCTGTTTGTTGATGGCATCGACGCGGAGAACTGGCAGGAACTCAACGAGTCGCCGGACAAGCCGCTGCTCAATCGTGCGCTGCGTGGCACCTACCCTCCGGGCTCAACCTACAAGCCCTTCATGGCGCTGGCGGCCTTGCAGACCGGCAAGCGCACGCCGCAGCAAACGATTTTGGATCCGGGCTTCTTTCTGCTCGGCGGCCACCGCTTTCGGGACGACAAGGAGGGGGGTCACGGCAGCGTTGACATGTACCGCTCCATCGTCCAGTCCTGCGATACCTACTACTACATACTGGCCAACGACCTGGGCGTGGACACGATCCATGACCAGATGCAGCCACTGGGTTTTGGCGAACTCACCGGCATTGACATCCAGGGCGAAGTGCGCGGCCTGCTGCCGAGCCAGGAATGGAAGCGCAACATCAACAAGAACAAGAGCGCGGAGCAAAGGAAGTGGTACGCGGGCGAAACCGTGTCGCTCGGGATCGGTCAAGGGCAAAACAATTTCAGCATGCTGCAGATGGCCCTGGCCACAGCCACGCTGGCCAACGATGGCCTGAAAATGAAGCCGCACCTGGTGCGCGAACGGGTCAACGCCGTGACGCGTGAGCGCACCAGCACAGAACGGGCGGCGGGCGTGCAACTGGAACTCAAGCCGGAAAACATCGCGGTCGTGAAAAATGCCATGGTCGGCGTCAATCTGGAAGGCACGTCGGCCGCCAGCTTTCGCAATACGAGCTACACCAGCGCGGGCAAGACCGGGACGGCGCAGGTGGTGCAGATCAAGCAGAACGAAAAGTACAACGCCTCGCGCGTGGACGAGTTGCACCGCGACCATGCCCTGTTCATCGCCTTCGCTCCGGCCGAGTCCCCCAGGATCGCGCTGGCCATGGTGGTCGAAAACGTCGGTTTTGGGGCGCAATTCGCCGCCCCCATTGCCCGGCGCGTGTTTGACTACGTGCTGCAGGGCCTGTACCCGAGCGAGGACGACATCGAAGCGGTGCAAAAAGGCCAGGCTCCCACGCCCATCGGCAAGCCGCGCCTGGCCTCCGAGTTGGACTGGCCGCCCAAGCCCTGACGTTCAATGCATGAAGGCGTCGTAGCCGGTCTTGAGGATCAGCGCGCTCACCACGGCAATGAAGACGACGCGCACGAAGCCGGTGCCATGCTTCAAGGCCATGCGCGTGCCGAGCAAGCTGCCCAGCACGTTGGCCGCTCCCATGGCCAGCGCGAAGTGCCACCACACCAGACCCTTGAGCGTGAACAGGATGAGCGCGGCCAGATTGGTCGCGGTGTTGATGAGCTTGGCGCTGGCCGACGCATGCAGGAAGTCATAGCCGAGCCAGCGCACCAGCAGGAATACCAGAAAGCTTCCTGTGCCCGGGCCAAAGAAGCCGTCGTAGAAGCCCAGTAGCAGGCCCACCACGGCCATGGCCCAGGTTTCCGCAGCGCCGGCATAGCGCGGCGCATGGGAGCGCCCCAAGTCCTTTTTCGCCAGCGTGTAGGCCAGCACTGCCAGCAGCACCAGGGGCAAGGCCTTGCGCAGGAAGTCCTGAGAAATGACGCTCACCAACCAGGCCCCGCCCCAGGACCCGGCAAACCCGGCGAGCGCGGCCGGCCACAGCGCCGCCCAGCGCAGTTGCACGCGCCGGCTGTACTGCCAACTGGCAAAGGCCGTTCCCCAGATGGACGCGCTTTTGTTCACGCCAAACAGCGTGGCCGGTTGCGCCGTGGGAAAGGTGGCGAACATGGCCGGCACCAGGATCAAGCCGCCCCCGCCCACGATGGCATCGACGAACCCGGCCAGCAGCGAGGCCAGCGACACCAAAAGTAGTTCCATGCGGGGATTGTGAGGGGGAAATAAAAATGCACCGGGGTCACCGGTGCATTTTTCAAGAAACGCGCCTTTTTGGGTCGCGCCAACGCAGGTTGGTTTATTTATGTCTCCTCGGCTCCTCAGGCCTGCCCGGCATTGAAGCGGTGCAGCGAGTGGGTGCGAATGTACTTCGGGCACCGCAGCGGTGCATCGGGGATTTCCCGCGCTCGGGAAATCCCGTACTGATTCGTTGAGGACAGAGCAAAACTCGCTGCGCGTCGTTCTTGGTCTGTCCCGCAAGGTTTCAGGATTCGAGCGCGATCCAGCGCGCGGCCTTCTCCGCCAGCATCAGCACCGGCGAATTGGTGTTGCCACTGGTGATCAGGGGCATGACGCCGGCGTCCACGACGCGCAGGCCGGCGACGCCGCGCACCCGCAGTTGCGAGTCCACGACCGCGCTCGGGTCGTCCGCCCGGCCCATCTTGGTGGTGCCCACGGGATGAAAGATGGTGGTGGCGATGTCACCGGCGAGTCGGGCCAGTTCGTCGTCGCTTTGAAACTGCACGCCCGGCTTGTGCTCCTGCGGTTGGTAGCGCGCCATGGCGGGCTGCGCCATGATGGTGCGCGTCAGGCGCAGTGAATCGGCTGCAACCCGACGATCCTGGTCGGTGCTGAGGTAGTTGGGGGCAATCGCGGGCGCGTCTTCAAAGCGCGGACTGGTGATTTGCACGCTGCCGCGGCTGCTTGGGTTGAGGTTGCACACGCTGGCCGTGATCGCCGGGAAAGCGTGCAGTGGCTCACCGAAAGCGTCCAGGCTCAGCGGCTGCACGTGGTATTCGATGTTGGGATAGGGCTGGGACGGGTCGCTGCGGGTGAACGCGCCGAGCTGCGACGGCGCCATGCTCATGGGACCGCTGCGTTTGAGGGCGTATTCCAGTCCGATCCTGGCTTTGCCCCAAAGGCTGTTGGCCATGGTGTTGAGCGTCTGCACGCCCTGCACCTTGAACACGGCGCGAATTTGCAAGTGGTCCTGCAGATTCGCGCCCACGCCGGGCAAGTCCTGCTCGACCGCAATCCCCTGGCCTTGCAGCAGTGCCGCCGGACCGATGCCGGAGAGTTGCAGCAGCTGCGGCGAGCCAATGCTGCCGGCGCACAGGATGACTTCGCGCGTGGCGCTGACCGTGACCATTTCGCGCCCGTTCCAGACCTGGGCACCGATGCAACGGCGTGACTGATCGGGCAGCGTGTGCAGCAGCAGGCGGCTCGCCTGGGCCGAGGTCCAGAGTTCGAAATTGGGACGCGCGTAACAGGTCGGGCGCACGAACGCCTTGGCGGTGTTCCAGCGCCAGCCCGAGCGTTGATTCACTTCAAAGTAACCCACGCCTTCGTTGTCGCCACGATTGAAGTCGTCGGTGGCGGGTATGCCGGCTTGCTGCGCCGCCTGGGAGAAGGCGTCGAGCACGTCCCAGCGCAGGCGCTGCTTCTCGACGCGCCATTCGCCTCCGGCCTGATGGTGGCGCAGCACCCGCGCGTACTCACTGTCGTCTTGCAGCAGCAACTGTTGCGCCACGCCCTTGGCGCCATGCATGGCATCTGCGCCCTTGTAGTGGTCCTCGTGCAGCTTGAAGTAGGGCAGTGCCTGGTTCCAGCCCCAGGCCGCATCGCCCGTGAGCTGCGCCCATTGGTCGTAGTCCCGTGCCTGGCCGCGCATGTAGATCATGCCGTTGATGCTGGAGCAGCCGCCCAGCGTCTTGCCGCGCGGGTAGCGCAGCGCGCGCCCGTTGAGTCCGGCATCGGGCTCGGTCTGGTAGAGCCAGTCGGTGCGCGGATTGCCGATGCACTTGAGGTAGCCCACCGGAATGTGAATCCAGTGGTAGTCGTCCTTGCGGCCGGCCTCGATCAGCAGCACGCGCCGGCGCGCGTCGGCGCTCAGACGGTTGGCCAACAGGCAACCCGCCGTGCCTGCGCCGATGATGATGTAGTCGAATGTCGTGTCGCTCATGGCATGGGGCTCGAAAAGAACAGAGTTTGCCCTAAATCGTTCGCGAATTGAGCCGGCGCAGTTAGGATGTAGCGCATGTCAGTGACCAGCCCCTTCGATTCCGACCCGTCCGAGCCCGGACTGCAGGTTCAAGACACGGCGCAAGGACGGGTGCTGCGGCTGCGGGGGCGCTGGACCGTGTCCAGTCTGGTCCAGCCCAAAGTCTGGGAGTCGCTGTTGGCCAGGCTGGGCGAGCTCGGCCCGGCGGGCGAAATTTCCTGGGATTTGAGCGGCTTGCAACGGCTCGATCACATCGGTGCGCAACTGCTGTGGAACCATTGGGGCCGACGCTGGCCGCCCCAACTGCAAACGCTCGCGCCCCAGCGCTCGGTGCTGGAGCGGGTGGCGCGGTTTTCTGCCGCTCAGCCGCAGCGGCCGCGTCGAACCCTGTGGCAAAGGTTTACCGCCCTGGGCGCGCTGGTCTGGCGCTTGGTGGACCACCTGGTGGACCTGACGCGCTTGCTCGGGCAGTTGCTGCTCGACATCGCGCGCCTGGCGCGCCGACCGCGCGAGGGCCCCTGGCGCGACGTCACAGGGCACATCTATCACATCGGCAGCACCGCGTTGCCGATCACCGCGCTGGTGGGCTTCCTCATTGGCCTGGTGCTGGCCTACCTCACGTCGCAGCAGCTCAAGCAGTTCGGCGCCGACGCCTTCATCGTCAACATCCTGGGCCTGTCGCTGATCCGCGAACTGGGTCCGATGCTGGCGGCCATCTTGGTGGCCGGCCGCTCCGGTTCGGCCATCACGGCGCAGATCGGCGTGATGCGTGTGACCGAAGAGTTGGACGCGATGCGCGTCATGGGGATCGCGTTGGGCTACCGGTTGGTGATGCCGCGCGCCTTTGCCCTGGCCCTGGTGATGCCCCTGGTGGCGGTCTGGACGACGCTGTCGGCGCTGGCCGGCGGCATGCTGGCGGCGGACCTGACGATGGGCTTGACGCCGACGTTCTTCATCAACAACCTGCCCAACGCCGTGCAGGTGGCGAACCTGACGCTGGCCATGGGAAAGTCGGTGGTGTTTGGCTTTCTGATCGCGCTCATCGGCTGCCACTATGGCTTGCGCGTCAAGCCCAATACCGAAAGCCTGGGTCAGGGGACGACGGCCTCGGTCGTGACCTCGATCACCGTGGTGATCCTGGTGGACGCGCTGTTTGCCGTGGTGTTCAAGAACGTCGGCATCTAACTCAACTGGCTCGATCACAGCATGCCCTTCTTCAACCCCAGCTCCCGGCCCGACGGCGCGCCCATCGTGGAGATCCAGAACCTGTGGACCGTGTTCCACAGTGGCGGCAGCGACTACGTGATCCACAAGGATTTGAATCTGACGATCACGCGCGGCCAGGTGCTGGCGCTGGTGGGCGGCTCGGGCTCGGGTAAGACCACCTTGTTGCGCCAGATCCTGGGCCTGGAGACGCCCACGCGCGGCCAGATCCTGGTGGCGGGCCAGCCCGTGGCCAAGCTTGGCGGCAAGGGCGCCACCAGCCGCGTGGGCATGCTGTTTCAGCACGGGGCGCTGTTCTCTGCCTTCAACGTGCTGGAGAACATCGCGTTTGCGCTGCGTGAACTCAAAGTGCTGCCGAGCGAGCTCATCCGTGACGCCGCCCTGGTCAAACTGCAGATGGTGGGACTGGACGCGAAGGACGCGTACAAGATGCCGGCCGATCTCTCGGGTGGCATGATCAAGCGCGTGGCACTGGCGCGCGCCCTGGTGATGGACCCGCCGCTGCTGCTGCTGGACGAACCCACGGCCGGCCTGGATCCGGAAGGTGCGGACGGCCTGTGCGCTCTGCTGCGCAGCCTGTGTCAGGAGCTCGAGCTCACGCTGGTGATGGTCACGCACGATCTGGATACGCTGCACGAACTGTGCTCGCATGTCGCCGTGCTGGCCGATCAATGCGTGGTGGCCAACGGCACACCCGAGCAGGTGATGCAGCACCCGCACCCCTTCATTCAACACTTCTTCCTCGGCGAGCGTGGCGCCCGCGCCATGGGTCTCTTGCCGCTCACGCCGCTAAGCGGGTAGATTCGGAACCCTGATGGAAAACAAATCTCATGCCCTGGCCGCTGGCGCTTTTGTGCTGCTGGTGTCGGCGCTGCTGGTGGCGTTGGCGGTGTGGCTCACGCGCGATGTCGCCTTGCGCACCGTGTACGAAATTTCCACGCGCGAGCCCGTGACCGGTTTGCAGGTCCAGGCGGCGGTGCGCTTTCGCGGCATACCGGTGGGCAAGGTGCTGTCCATCGACTTCGACCCCAAGATCCCCGGCAACGTGCTGGTGCGAATTTCGGTGGACGACGCCACGCCCGTCACCGAGTCCACCTTTGCCACGCTGGCGTTTCAGGGCGTGACCGGCCTGTCGTTTGTGCAACTCGACGACAGCGGGGCGTCCTCGGTGCCGCTGGGCTCGGCCGACGGCGAGGATCCGCGCATTGCGCTGCGCCCCGGACTGTTCAGCAAGCTCACCGATCAAGGCGCCAGCGCCATGACGCAGTTGGAGGAAACCACCCGCCGACTCAACGCCCTGTTGGCGCCGGAGCAGCAAAAGGCCTTGCTCGATGCGGTGCACAACATCGGCCAGGCCGCCGGCACCATCAATCAACTCACGCAGCATCTGGATCAGTTGCTGCTCGGGCAGGGCGCTCCGGGCAGCGTCAGTGCGCCGCAGCTGGCGCAGGAAGTCAGCGCCACCTTGAAGGCACTGCAGGCCACCTCGGCCGAGGCGGCGCGCACGGCGCAGGAGGGCAGCAAGGCCGCCAGTGAACTGGCGCAGGTGGCACAGCGCCTGCGCCAGAGCGGCGGCGGCCTGGACAAGCTGGACCAGGGCGCGGACGCGATGCTGCTCACGGGCAAGACCTTGAACGCCTCCACCTTGCCCCGCGTCGCCAAGTCCGCGGACGACGTGGCGCGCGCCGCGCGCCGCATGGAGCGCACGGCGACCAATCTGAATGAGAACCCACAGTTCCTGCTGTACGGCAGCGGCGCGGTTGCGCCCGGGCCGGGAGAGCCCGGGTTCACGCCACCGCAAGGAAGCCCATGATCCCCAGCGCCCGACCCGTTGCCCCTACTTTTGACCTGCGCCGGCTGGCGCTGCCGAGCGCGCTGTGCCTGCTGCTGGGTTTGAGCGCCTGCGCCCTGCCCGACAAGCCGGTGCGCCCCCGTGTGTACGACTTCGGCGTGCTGACTCAGACGGCAGCCGCGCCGATCGCCTTCATGCCCGCCGTGGCGCTGGCCGAGGTGGAGGCCAACGTCGCCCTGGACAGCACGGCCGTGCTGTACCGCCTGGGCTATGCCGACGCGCAACAACTGCGCCCGTATGCCACGGCGCGCTGGAGCATGGTGCCCGCGCTGCTGCTGCAACAGCGTTTGCGCGAGCGGCTGAGTGCGCACGGCGTGGTCCTCAAGCCCGCGCAGGCGCTGATGCTGCGCGGCAATGAGGCGTCAGCGCCCCGGCTGCTGCGGGTGGAACTCGAAGAGTTCAGCCAGTGGTTCACTACGCCCCAGGACAGCGCGGGTTTGCTGCGGCTGCGCGCCACCGTGACCCAGGCCACGGCACAAGGCGACAGGCTGCTGGGTCAGCGCAGTTTCTCGGTGCAGCGGGCCGCGCTTGCGGCCGACGCCGCAGGCGGCGTGCGCGCCTTGACGGCGGCCAGCGATGCCGCCATCGACGAGTTGCTGCAGTGGTTCGGCACGCTGCCGCCCTGAGCCCGGTCGCTCACCCGCCGCGCCCTGCAAGACCTGGCCGGCGCGCCTTGCGGCCTCAGATCCTGCGACCCAGCACCGGGAACAGGGTGTGCAAGCCGTCAGCCATCACCTCCACCGCCAGCGCCGCCAGAATCAGCCCCATGAGGCGTGTCATGACATTGATGCCGGTCTTGCCCAGCACCCGCGCAATTGGCTGCGCCAGCGCAAAACACAGGGCCGTGGCCAGGCCGATCACCAGCCCGTAGCCCACCAGCGTGGACAGCTGCAGCAAGGTCTTGGCCTTGTCGGCGTAGATCACCACCGTGGACATCGTCGCCGGGCCGGTGAGCAAGGGGATGGTCAGCGGCACCACGGCGATGCTGGCCTGGGCCGCCGATCGCGCCACCGCGTCGTGCACCTCGTCGGGGTTGGCGCGCGCCTCCGCCGGCTGCGCATTCAACATCGACAGGGCCGCCGTCATCAGCAGCAAGCCGCCGCCAACCTGGAAACTGGCCAGCGAGATGCCGAAGAACTCCAGGATCTGCAGACCCAACAGGGCGCTGGCGGCGATCACGATGAAGGCGCTCAAGCTCGACACCCAGATCGTGCGTCGGCGCTGCGCCGAGTTGAAGCCGTCGGTGTAGTGGATGAAAAATGGCACCACGGCCAGCGGGTTGACCACGGCCAGCAAGGTCACCAGGGGTTTGAAGTCCATGCTTTAGTCCGATGCGGGATGACGGCGACGAAACATGCCATAGCCGTCCATGTACAAGACCTTGTCGCCGTGCTGATTCACCATGTCCCAGGCGCTGCGCACCAAGCCCACGTCGGCGCGCTTGCTCATGGCGCGACTCTCCAGAATGGTTTGGTGCAACGTCAGGGTGTCGCCGGGGAAGACCGGATTGAGCCATTTCAGGCTCTCCAATCCGGGCGACCCCAGACTCGTTGAATCCTTCAGAAAATTGTCCACCATCAGACGCATGGCCATGGCGCAGGTGTGCCAACCGCTGGCACACAGGCCGCCAAAGAGCGACGCGCGAGCGGCGTCTTCATCGACGTGAAATGGCTGGGGATCGAACTGATGGGCAAAGCAAAGAATCTCTTCCTTGGTGGGCTGCACGCGGCCCAACTCGCGCCGGCTGCCCACGGCCAGGTCCTCCCAGTAGTACTTGATCGCGTCGGTGGTCGGGTTGGGTCGGGTGCTTGACGTCATGCCTCGGAGGATACGCGAATCCAGGTCAGCGGCCGCTGCGCGCCAGATAGCGTTTGCGCCAGAACAGCAGTCCCAGCGTCGTGGCAATGAAGCCCATGCTGCCCATAGCCCACCAAAATCCTGTCGCCTGGTGCACCAAAGGAATGAACTCGAAGTTCATGCCGAAGATCCCGGCAATCAGGTTCAGCGGAAGAAAGATCGCCGTCAGCGCGGTGAGGGTTCGCATGATGTCGTTGGTGCGGTTGCCCTGGGCGCTGAAATGGATCTGCACCACCGTCTCTGCCGACTGCTCAAGTCGGCGCACATGGTGCACCACGCGCTCGATGTGTTCGATCACGTCGCGCGAGCGCGCGATCAGGGCATCGCGTTCGGCCTGGGTGCTGTGCCCCAGCGGTTGTTCGCGCAGGGTGTCAAGCCATTCCTGCATCGCGTCGTGCTGCTCTTCGCACAGGTCTTCCAGCGTGTGCAACTCGTTGCGCGCCGACATCAGGGCGGTCCAGTTGTTGAAGCGCGTGTGCGGGTTGAGCAGTTCGGCCTGCCAATGGTCGAGTGAGGCGCTGAGTTGCCGGCGCAGATCCAGGTAGCTGTCCACCATCATGTTCAGCATGCGCAGCATCAGGTCGGCCGGGCTCGTGGGCAAACGGCTGCGCGCCGCTGCGTTGGCGCCTTCGCTGGTCATGGCGTCGCCCAGGTAGCGATCGATGAAGGACTTGGCGGTGAAACAGGCTTCGGGATGAACGGAGATCAGCAGCCGGTCGAACAATGCAAAGCCCACGGCGCGGGTGCTGATGTGCCGAAAGGCGCTGGGCGCCAGGCTGCGCAGCTTGGACTCCACCCTCTTGGCGTGCGGCTCGGACGTGGTTTCCTGGGTCGTGGCCAGGCGTCGAAAGATGATCAGGTCGTAGATCGAGGTGTAGTCGTAATGAGAAGGGTGCGAGGCGTTCGCCAAGTCGCTGCAGTGCAAGTCGAGCAAGCCGGAGCCGCCGATGGACAAGGCCGCCTCTTGCAGCATGGGCAGGTGCCGTTCGAAGGCAGCCCGATCGAGGAACACCCAGACAAAGCTGTCGGGCGCGAGTTGCTTTGGAATTTCTTCCGCAAAGCGCAGCGTTCCGGGGCTGAATTCGACGATTTGCATCAGCGTCGCAGCCAGCGCGCGGCGTCCAGCGCGAAGTAGCTCAGCACGCCGTCGGCGCCGGCGCGCTTGAAGGCCAGCAGGCTCTCCATCATCACCGCGTCGTGCTCCAGCCAGCCGTTCTGCGCCGCCGCCTTGAGCATGGCGTATTCGCCGCTGACCTGGTAGGCGAAGGTGGGTACTTTGAACTCGTCCTTGACGCGGCGCACGATGTCCAGATAGGGCATGCCGGGCTTGACCATCACCATGTCCGCGCCTTCGGCGATGTCCAGCGCCACTTCGCGCAGGGCCTCGTCCGAGTTGCCCGGGTCCATCTGATAGACCTTCTTGTTGCCCTTGCCCAGGTTGCCGGACGAGCCCACAGCGTCGCGAAACGGGCCGTAGAACGCGCTGGCGAATTTGGCGCTGTAGGCCATGATGCGGGTGTGCACGAAGTGCTCGGCCTCGAGCGCGCGGCGGATCGCGCCAATGCGCCCGTCCATCATGTCGCTGGGGGCGACGATGTCCACGCCGGCCTGGGCCTGGGTCAGGGCCTGCTTCACCAGCACCTCGACCGTGGCGTCGTTCATGATGTAGCCGCTCTCGTCGGGCAGTCCGTCCTGGCCGTGGGTGGTGAAGGGGTCCAGCGCCACGTCGGTCATCACGCCGAGTTCGGGGAAGCGCTTTTTCAGCTCGCGCACCACGCGTGGCACCAGGCCGTCCGGATTCATGGCTTCGCGTCCGTCGATGGTCTTGAGCGCGGCATCGATCACCGGGAACAAGGCGAGCACCGGGATTTCCAGGCGCACGCATTCCTCGGCCACCGGCAGCAACTGGTCCAGGCTCAGGCGTTCCACGCCCGGCATCGAGGCCACGGGCTCGCGTCGGCCCTGGCCATCGAGCACGAACACCGGGTAGATCAGGTCGTGGGACGTGACGAGGTTTTCGCGCACCAGATTGCGTGTGAACTCGTCGCGGCGCAGTCGGCGTGGCCGACCAAGGGGGTAGGGGGCATGGTGTGTCATAGGCAAAATTGTGCCCGATTTGTGCCGCTGCCCGGAAAGCCTTGCGCCGGCGGGTCGGGAAATGCGCCTCCAACCGTGCTGGCCAACCGGTCGCCGCGCTGCGAAAAGGCTTGAATCCAGGCCCTGAGTTTGCTCAATTAGCTGCGGGTGCTTCGCCACCCCCCGCGCTTCCTCCCTGAGCGGGTGCCTTGATGTGTGACAGCAGAGGGGCTTGTCACCCCGACCGCGTGATCGGGGTTTTTTTCGGCGCTTTGCCATCCTGCGTGCATCTGCTTTAGCGCGCGACAGCGGCAGGCGCAGGGGCTACACTTGGCGCCATGCTCTGGATCAAAGCCCTTCATATCGTGTTCGTCGCCAGCTGGTTTGCCGGCCTGTTTTACCTGCCGCGCATTCTGGTGAATCTGGCCATGGTGCCCGCCGAATCGGCGGCTGAGCGCGCTCGCTTGCTGCTCATGGCGCGCAAGCTGTTTCGCTTCACGACCGTGATCGCGGTCCCGGCCCTGGCGTTGGGCACCTGGCTTTGGGTGGGCTATGGCATCGGCTGGGGACCGGGCAATGCCTGGATGCACGCCAAGCTGGCCATCGTCCTCGTCGTCATCGGTTATCACCACAGTTGTGGCGTACTGCTGCGCAAGTTCGAGGCCAACGGCAACCGCCACAGCCATGTGTGGTATCGCTGGTACAACGAGGCCCCGGTGTTGCTGCTGCTCGCGGCGGTCATGCTGGTGGTGGTCAAACCGTTCTGATTCGAGGCGGCCGGTGCACAAGACCTCGGCCTGGCCACTGGCGCTGGCCTACGGCGCGCTCATCGTTTACGCCAGTCTCTATCCCTTTTCCGAATGGCGTGACCAAGGCATTGTTCCCTGGGCCTTCCTCAGCGCGCCCTGGTCGCGTTACTGGACTTGGTTTGGGTTCGACACAGTTTCCAATGTGCTGGGCTACATGCCCATGGGTTTCTTGCTGGCGCTGGGCGCGTTGCGCTCGGGCCGTGCGCGGGGCGCGGTCTGGCTCGCCAGCCTGGCGTGCGGGCTGCTGTCACTGTGCATGGAGTCCCTGCAGAGCTACCTTCCGACGCGCGTCGCAGACAGCCTGGATCTGGCGCTGAACTTCGTTGGCGGCACGTTCGGCGCGGTCAGTGCCGGCGTGCTGGAGAAACTCGGCGCCATTGATCGCTGGATTCGCTTTCGGCGGCGCTGGTTCAGCGCGGATGCGCGCTGGGCCTTGGTGCTGTTGGCGTTGTGGCCCCTGGCTTTGTTGTTTCCCGCCTCGGTGCCGCTGGGCTTGGGGCAGGTCTTGGAACGCGGTGAACGCGCTCTGGTGGCCGTGCTCACGGCCGTTCCCTGGCCGAGCGGGTTGGCGCTGCCGCACGCCGAACTGCAGCCGATGCATGCGCTCACCATGGTGCTTTGCGTCGCGCTGGGGGCCTTGATTCCCTGCCTGCTCGGGTTTTCTGTGATGCCTTCGCTGCGCAGGCGCACGCTGTTTCTCTTCTTTACCTTGGGCGTCGGCGTGGCCATGACCGCGCTCTCGGCAGCCCTGAGTTTTGGGCCTGGGCACGCCTGGGCCTGGGTCAGCCTTGCGGTGCAAGCGGGGTGGGTGCTGGCGCTGATTCTGGCGTTGTTGCTGCTGCCGCTGTCCACGCGGAGTTGCGCCGCCTGGCTGCTGTTGGCGCTGGGCCTGCACCTGAGCTTGCTCAATCAGGCTCCGGTCGGATCGTATTTTTCGCAGACGCTGCAAACCTGGGAGCAGGGCCGCTTCATCCGCTTTCACGGCATCAGCCAGTGGCTGGGGTGGCTGTGGCCCTACGCCGCTCTGCTGTATGTGTTGCGCCGCGTCTCCTTGCCCGCCGCGAGAAACTAGAATCGACGCATGTCAGTCCAATCACTCGCTTCCCCAGCGGCATCGGGAACGAAACCCTATTTCGAACGCCACATCTTTTTCTGCCTGAACGAGCGCAGCAACGGCGATGACTGCTGTGCCCAGCATGGTGCCCAGGCCGGTTTTGAGCGCTGCAAGAGCCAGGTCAAGGCGCTCGGGCTGAGCGCGCCGGGTCAGGTGCGCGTGAACAAGGCCGGCTGTCTGGACCGTTGCGCCAGCGGGCCGGTGGCCGTGGTCTATCCGGAAGCCGTCTGGTACAGCTATGTGGACGCGAATGACATCGACGAAATCGTGGCCTCGCATCTGTTGGGCGGGCAAGTGGTGCAGCGGTTGCTGATCCCATGAACCTGCATACCCAACGCATCATGCTGTCCGGCGCGGCCGGGGAGATCGAAGCGCTGCGCGACTTGGCTGCAGACGCGGGGACGCGGGGCGTGGTGGTAATCACGCATCCGCACCCACTGTTTGGCGGGAGCATGACGAACAAGGTGGTTCAGACCCTGGCGCGCGCCTTTGTGCAATGCGGTTGGACCGCAGTGCGCTTTAATTTTCGCGGCGTTGGCGCCAGCCAAGGCAGCCATGACGAAGGCCGCGGTGAGCTTGACGATCTGCTGGCGGTGATCGAACAGGTCGCCCCGGCGGCCAGCACCCCGGCACTGGCGCTGGCCGGCTTCTCCTTTGGCTCCTTCGTCGTGAGTCAGGCCGTGCAGCGTCTCTGGGCGTCGCGCACCATCGAGAAACTGGTGCTGGTGGGTGTGGCCGCTTCGCGCTTCGAGGTGGCACCCATTCCGCCCGAACTGCACCTGCAGACGCTGGTGCTGCACGGCGAAAAGGACGACACCGTGCCCTTGGCTGACGTGCTGGACTGGGCGCGGCCCCAGGCGCTGCCGGTGCTCGTGGCGCCCGGCGTGGAACACTTCTTTCACGGACAATTGCCGTTGTTGAAAAATTTGGTGCTGCGCCACCTGAGCCACTGATCCATTTGCGGTTCCTTGCGCTCTTGCGGGGCGCGACCGACTCTCCGATCCCCTGCCGTCCTTACCCACCCCCATCCATCCATGAATCGTTTCTTCTTGCCGCTGTGTGCGGCGCTGCTGTTTGCCGCCTGTTCCAGCGCCGGCGCCCAGGCCCCCCAAGCGCCCGAGATCGCGGCGCGCTCCTACTTGTTGCTCGACATCACGGCGAATCAGTTTCTGGTCGAGAAGGACATCGACGCGCCGGTGGAACCGGCGTCGCTCACCAAGCTGATGACGGCCTACGTGGTGTTTGACGCCATCCGAGCCAAGAAGATCGGCCTGTTGCAGACCTTCGGCGTGAGCGAGCGTGCCTGGAAAATGCCGGGTTCGCGCATGTTCATCGACCCCAAGATGCAGGTCCCGGTCGAGGATCTGATCAAGGGCATGATCGTGCAGTCGGGCAATGACGCCACGGTGGCGCTGGCCGAGGCCGTCGGCGGCACAGTGGAACATTTCGTGCAGTTGATGAACGAGCAGGCCAAGGCCCTGGGCATGAAGTCCACCAGCTACAAGAACCCCGAGGGGCTGACCGAGACCGGCCACACCACGACGGCGCGCGACCTGAGCGTGCTGGCCACGCGACTGATCAGCGACTTCCCGAACGAGTTCGCCTACTACAGCATCAAGAAATACCGCTATCCGGGCACGCCTGCGGCCAACGACAGCAACCGCAATCTGTTGCTGTTCCGCGATCCAACGGTGGATGGCCTCAAGACCGGGCACACGGATGCGGCGGGCTTTTGCCTCATCGCTACGGCGAAACGCGACTTTTCCAACCTGGGCGCGACCGCAGGCGCCACCGGTCAGCGCCGGTTGTTGTCGATCGTGCTTGGCACGGCCAGTGAAAACGCGCGTGCCAACGAATCGCAAAAGCTGTTGAATTGGGGCTTTACCGCCTTTGATGCGATCAAGCTGTTCGACGCCAATCAAGCGGTCGCCACGCCCGCCGTCTGGAAAGGCAAGGCCGCCACGCTCAAGTTGGGTCGGCCCGACGCGATTGTCGTGGCCGTTCCCCGGGGCAGCGCCGACAAGATCAAAACCCAGGTCGCGCGCGCCGACCCTCTGGTGGCGCCGTTTGCCAAGGGCCAGGCGGTGGCCACATTGAAGGTCAGTCTGAACGGGCAAGCCTTGGTTGATGTGCCTCTGTTGGCGCTGGAGGCCGTGGAGCAGGCCGGCATCTTCGGTCGTGCTTGGGATGCGATTCGTTTGTGGATCAAATGAAAAGCCGCTATACTTGAAGGCTTTTCGGAATTTCCGAGAGGATTTCACGTTTTCGTTTAGTTTTCAAACGTTGAGGGACGTTTTATTCATGCCAACCATTAATCAGCTAGTGCGTCAGGGGCGCGAGGTCGAAACGACCAAGTCCAAAAGCCCCGCGATGCAAAATTCTCCACAGCGCCGCGGTGTTTGCACCCGTGTCTACACCACGACGCCAAAGAAGCCCAATTCCGCTCTGCGTAAAGTCGCCAAAGTGCGTCTGACCAACGGTTTTGAGGTCATTTCCTACATCGGCGGCGAAGGCCACAACCTGCAGGAGCACTCGGTGGTGCTGGTGCGTGGTGGTCGCGTCAAGGACTTGCCCGGTGTGCGTTACCACATCGTGCGTGGTTCGCTCGACTTGCAAGGCGTGAAAGACCGCAAGCAGTCGCGCTCCAAGTACGGTGCGAAGAAGCCAAAGGCCAAGTAAATCCCGACTCTGTCGGAAAAAAAGGTGTTGTTTCCCGCGTGGCGCGGTGAGGCAACGTAGTGACCCGCTGTGGGTCGAGTAAGTAAAAACCAAATGGTTTTTGCGGTGTCGCAAGATGCCAACTGAAGCAATCAAGAGGTGAAAATATGCCACGTCGTCGCGAAGTCCCTAAACGTGAAATCCTGCCGGATCCCAAGTTCGGCAATGTCGAGTTGTCCAAGTTCATGAACGTGATCATGGAAGGTGGCAAGAAGGCCATCGCCGAGCGCATCATTTACGGCGCGCTCGAGCAGATCGAGAAGAAGAACCCCGGCAAAGACCCGGTGGAAGCCTTCACCATGGCCATCAACAACGTCAAGCCCATGGTTGAGGTGAAGTCCCGCCGTGTCGGCGGCGCGAATTACCAGGTGCCGGTTGAAGTGCGCCCGGTTCGTCGCCTGGCTTTGTCCATGCGCTGGATCAAGGAAGCCGCGCGCAAGCGTGGTGAAAAGTCCATGGCACTGCGTCTGGCCAATGAGTTGATGGAAGCCACCGAAGGCCGTGGCGGTGCCATGAAAAAGCGTGACGAAGTTCACCGCATGGCGGAGGCCAACAAGGCCTTCTCCCACTTCCGCTTCTAACAGCGGCTACTGCGCGACCTTCCTACGTCGTTGCGGGCCCCGTCGGCCAATCCTCACGTACCTTGAGTGCGTTTTGGTTGGTCGCACCCGCACCTCGTCTGAAGGCCGCTCGCTACGCCGCGTTGTGCGGCGGGCGGTTTGAAGACAGAGATTAACAAGGATCCATCATGGCTCGCCATACCCCCATTGAGCGCTATCGCAACATTGGCATTTCGGCTCACATCGACGCCGGCAAGACCACTGCGACCGAGCGCATTCTTTTTTATACCGGCGTGAACCACAAGATTGGTGAAGTGCACGACGGCGCGGCCACCATGGACTGGATGGAGCAGGAGCAGGAACGTGGCATCACGATCACGTCCGCTGCCACGACCTGCTTCTGGAAGGGCATGGAGAAGAATTTCGAAGAGCACCGCATCAACATCATCGACACCCCTGGCCACGTCGACTTCACGATTGAAGTCGAGCGTTCCATGCGCGTGCTTGACGGCGCCTGCATGGTGTACTGCGCCGTGGGTGGCGTGCAGCCGCAGTCGGAAACGGTCTGGCGCCAGGCGAACAAGTACAAGGTGCCGCGTCTGGCCTTTGTCAACAAGATGGACCGCACCGGCGCCGACTTCTTCAAGGTCGTGAGCCAGATGAAGTTGCGCTTGAAGGCGAACCCGGTGCCGATCGTGATCCCGATCGGCGCAGAAGAAAACTTCGTCGGCGTGGTCGATCTGATCAAGATGAAGGCCATCATCTGGGATGAAGCGTCCCAGGGCATGAAGTTTGAATACAAGGAAATTCCTGCTGAACTGCTGGAGTTGGCCAAGGAATGGCGCGAGAAGATGGTCGAGGCTGCGGCCGAAGCCACCGAAGAGTTCATGAACAAGTACCTCGAAGAAGGTGACTTGACGGAAGACGAAATCAAGCTGGGCATTCGCACGCGCACCATCGCCAGCGAAATCCAGCCCATGCTGTGCGGCACGGCCTTCAAGAACAAGGGCGTGCAGCGCATGCTCGACGCGGTGATCGAATTCATGCCGTCTCCGGTGGATATTCCCCCGGTCAAGGGCATGGACGAAGATGAGGCGCCCATCACCCGCAAGGCGGCTGACGGCGAGAAGTTCTCCGCGCTGGCGTTCAAGCTGATGACCGATCCGTTCGTGGGCCAGCTCACCTTCGTTCGCGTCTACTCGGGCGTGCTGACCAAGGGCGACACGGTGTACAACCCGATTCGCGGCAAGAAGGAACGCATCGGCCGGATCGTGCAGATGCACGCCAACAAGCGCGAAGAAGTGAGCGAAATCGTTGCCGGCGACATTGCCGCCTGCATCGGCTTGAAGGATGTCACTACGGGTGAAACTCTGTGCGACCCCAGCGCCATCATCATGCTCGAGCGCATGGTCTTCCCTGAGCCGGTGATCACGCAGGCCGTGGAACCCAAGACCAAGGTCGACCAGGAAAAGATGGGCATCGCCCTGCAGCGCCTGGCACAGGAGGATCCGTCCTTCCGCGTCAAGACCGACGAAGAATCGGGTCAGACCCTGATCGCCGGCATGGGCGAGTTGCACCTCGAAATCATTGTGGACCGGATGAAGCGCGAATTCGGCGTTGAAGCCAACGTTGGCAAGCCCCAAGTGGCCTACCGCGAAACCATCCGCAAGACGATCGAGGACGCTGAAGGCAAGTTCGTGCGTCAGTCCGGCGGCAAGGGCCAGTATGGCCACGTCGTGCTCAAGATTGAACCGAATGAGCCAGGCAAGGGCATCGAGTTTGTTGACGCGATCAAGGGCGGTGTGGTTCCTCGCGAATACATCCCCGCAGTGGAAAAGGGCATCCACGAAGCCGTCACGCAAGGCGTGCTGGCCGGCTACCCGGTGGTGGACGTGAAGGTCACGCTGCACTTCGGTTCCTACCACGACGTGGACTCGAACGAGTTGGCGTTCAAGATGGCCGCCATCTTTGGCTTCAAGGAAGGTTGCCGCAAGGCCAGTCCGGTGATTCTGGAGCCCATGATGGCTGTGGAAGTCGAGACGCCTGAAGACTACGCCGGCAACGTGATGGGCGACCTGTCCTCACGCCGCGGCATGGTCCAGGGCATGGAGGACATGGTCGGCGGTGGCAAGGCGATCAAGGCCGAAGTTCCGCTGTCCGAGATGTTTGGTTATTCGACCACGCTGCGCTCCATGTCTCAGGGTCGCGCTACGTACACGATGGAATTCAAGCATTACTCGGAAGCTCCGCGCAATGTGTCCGAAGCCATCATGGCGGCACGCGCCAAGTAAGCACAGCGGGGACGGCGCCTTGGGCGTCCCCCCGCTAACAAAGAACCTGTCTGCGATTTCGCACCCCTTGCTGCCCGTGGCAAGGGATTCAGTGACGAAATGCAAACATTAAACCAATCCACGGGTATTGCTCTTTGGAGAATTGAAAATGGGAAAAGAAAAGTTCACACGCACCAAGCCGCACGTCAATGTTGGCACGATTGGTCACGTTGACCACGGCAAGACCACGCTGACGGCGGCCATCACCACGGTGTTGGCGGCAAAGTTCGGCGGCCAGGCTCGCGCCTATGACCAGATCGACGCAGCGCCCGAAGAAAAAGCGCGCGGCATCACGATCAACACCGCGCACGTCGAGTACGAGACCGCGAACCGCCACTACGCGCACGTGGACTGCCCCGGACAC
>CAIMSP010000173.1 GCA_903844215.1 uncultured beta proteobacterium
AACATGAAAGCGCGCCTTCGCACCCATGCCGTTGTTGCAAATGCTCGCCATAGCCACCGCTATGTCTGCGCTTTGCGCCTAGGCCTGAGCGCGAATCCATCACTTTCATTTTGTTCCTTTACTTCTGTGTCGGAGTACTAGGGTGGCGCAGCCAGTTCGCGCGCGTCGCGCTCATAGGCCGCCAGGCGGCGCACCGCGCGCTCGCGCTGGGGCGTGGTGGCGGCGTTGTGCACGGCCGAAAAAGTTTCGCACGACTGCTGCGCCAACCTGATGCTGTAGGCGCTGTGACTCGCGTGCATCGGGTCCAGGCTGCGCTCCAGCACGGCGCGCAATTGGGCGCGAACATCGGGCATCGGCGTGCCGCCGTTGGCGATGCGCCGCAGCGTCTGCAGCAGATCCTGCTGACGCGCACGGCGCTCGGCCAGGCTGCGTTCCACGTCGTAGTCTGACCCGGCCACGCTGGCCTGCAACGCCGACAACTGCGCCGCCTCGAGCTTGCCGTAGAGGTTTTCGTAGCCGCCGACGCTGGCCTTGAGACGCCGCTCCAGCCGTTCTTGCGCGCTGCCATCGCCCCACTTCTCGCGGTACTCGGCGTTGTTCTTGCTCAGCCGGCGCTCCAGGTGCTGAATCTGGACCGCGCTCAGGCTCAGCGCCAGTTCCGCAGCCACAGGCTCGGCCTTGGTGAAGAGCGGATTCAGGTGGGCGCGCAGTTCCGTTGCAAGGGCGCAGGCACGCTGCGCGCTGATGGGCGCTGCGGCGGCGCCCTGCAGCTCCTTGAGCAGTTGCGCCGTGCGCGGCAACTCGCTGCTGCGGTGCCAGGCCAGGAGCTGCGTCAGCTCGGTGCGCACTTTGGCCGACTGCGCATCGCTCAGCTCCAAGTAGCTGTCCAGCCACCAGTAGCTCAGATCGGGCGCGTGGCCGTAGCCGAACTTGACGGTGCTGCACCCACCCAGCAGCAGCGCGGCCAGGGTTGCGCCCAGCCAGCCGATAATCCGGCAACAAAGAGAACTTGATCTGAGGAAAGAAAACATGGCATTGAATCGTGAAACGCTGGATGTGGTCATCATGGCCGCCGGCAAGGGGACGCGCATGAAGAGCCGGCTGCCCAAAGTATTGCATCTTCTGGCCGGGCGCGCCTTGCTGCAGCACGTGATGGACACGGCGAGCGGTCTGGGCGTGCGCAGCATGGTGGTGATCACCGGCCACGGCGCCGCGCAAGTGGAGGCCTCGTGCACGCGCCAAGTCAGCGCCAAGACCCACTTCGATCTGAAATTCGTGCGCCAGGAGCCGCAGTTGGGCACCGGGCACGCCGTGCAGCAGGCCGTGCCGGTGCTGCCCGATGAGGGCGTGACGCTGATCCTGAATGGCGACGTGCCGCTGATCGAGGCGGCGACACTCCATGAGCTGCTGCAGCAATGCGCCGGTGACAAGCTCGCGCTGCTCACGGTGGACATGCCCGACCCCACCGGCTACGGCCGCATCCTGCGCGCAGGCGACGCGGTGCAGGCCATCGTCGAGCACAAGGACGCCACGGCCGCGCAGCGCGAGATCCGCGAGATCTACACCGGCGTCATGGCCTTGCCCACGGCGCGGCTCAAGAGCTGGCTGGCGCGGCTGCGCAGCGACAACGTGCAGGGCGAGTTCTACCTCACCGACATCGTGAAATTTGCCGTGGCCGATGGCGCGCCCGTGGTGGCCTGCAAGACCGCCGACCGGGTGCAGGTGGACGGCGTGAACAGCCCGGTGCAACTGGCCGAACTCGAGCGCGCCTACCAACTGCGCCAGGCGACCAAATTCATGGAGCAAGGCGTGCGCCTGGCCGACCCGGCACGCTTTGACGTGCGCGGCGAACTGGTCTGCGCGCAGGACGTGGCGATCGACGTGAACTGCATCTTCGAGGGCCGCGTGTCGCTGGGCGAAGGCGTGCGCATCGGCGCCAACTGCATCGTCGCCAACGCCACGATTGGCGCCGGCGCCGTGATCCATCCCTTCACCCACATCGACGGCGAGCAGGCCGGCGTGAGCGTGGGCGAGGGCGCGCTCGTGGGCCCCTTCGCGCGGCTGCGCCCCGGCGCGCAGCTCGGGCCCGAGGTGCACATCGGCAACTTCGTCGAGGTGAAGAACGCCACGCTGGCGCGCGGTGCCAAGGCCAACCATCTGGCCTATTTGGGCGACGCCATCGTGGGTGAGCGCGTGAACTTTGGCGCCGGCAGCATCACGGCGAATTACGACGGCGCCAACAAGCACCGCACCGTGATCGAGGCCGACGTGCATGTGGGCAGCAACTGCGTGCTGGTCGCGCCCGTCACGCTGGGCGCGGGCGCAACCGTCGGCGGCGGCTCCACCATCACCCGCGACGCGCCGGCCGGCGCCCTGAGCGTGGCGCGCGGCAAACAGGTCACGGTGGCCAACTGGCAGCGGCCGCAAAAGAGCAAGCCTTGATGGCACGCTGGGTCCTGGCGGCCGTGCTGGTGCTGGGTTTGGCACCCGTGCTGGCGGCCGAGGAATCCCTGTGGTTCGAGCAGGGACGGCCCAGGCCCGTGGCGCTGCAGGCGCTGGAACTGCTGGCCCAAGCCCCCGCCGATGGCCTGGACCCGCGCGACTACGACACGCAGCAGTTGACCCAGACCGTGCAGCAGGGCGCGCTGGCCCCGCTCTCAGGCGAGGCGCTGAGCCGGCTCGATGCCCGGCTCACGCAGGCGTTGCAGCGCCTGCTGGGCGATGTGCACGGCGGGCGCATCGATCCGCGCCAGATCCATGCGAACTTTGACCTCGCACCCGCCCTCGGTTTTGACGCGGCCGCAGTGCTGCGCGAAGCCGTCCAGCGTCAGCGCCTGGCGCAGGCGGTGCGCGAGGCGGCGCCCGCGCTGCAGCCCTATGCCCAGCTGCGCGCCGCGCTGGCCTGGTACCGTGCGCTGGCCCGGTCGCAGGCCTGGCAACGGCCACTGGCGCCCTTGCCGCGCAAAAAGCTAGCGCCCGCTCAGGATTGGGCCGGTACGCCGATGCTGCGCCAGCGCCTGCAGGCGCTGGGCGACTTGGCGCCCGATGCGCCCATGGCCGCGCTGCCCGAGCGCTACGAGGGCGCACTGGTGCAGGCGCTGCAGCAGTTTCAGACGCGCCATGGCCTCGAGGCCGATGGCATCATCGGCGCGGACACCTGGGCGCAGCTGGCGGTGACGCCCGAGCAGCGGGTGCGCCAGATCGAGCTCTCGCTGGAGCGCCTGCGCTGGACGCCGCTGTTGGCCGGGCCGCGCATGATCGTGGTGAACCTGCCGGAGTTCGTGCTGCGCGCCTACGAGGTGCATGAGGGCCGCATCGAGCTGCGCCTGGAGTCCAAAATCATCGTCGGTTCGGCCTTCAAGACGGGAACACCGCTGTTCGACGAGCGACTGCGCTTTATCGAATTCAGCCCCTACTGGAACGTGCCCCCGTCCATTGCGCGCAAGGAGCTGGTGCCCCGGCTGCGGCGCGATCCGGCCTACTTTGTGGCCCAGGGTTTCGAGTTCGTCACGGGCGACGGGCGGGTGAGTCCGGGCCTGTCCGACGCGCAGCTCGAGGCGGTGCTGCGCGGCCAGTTGCGCCTGCGCCAGCGCCCGGGCGCGAAGAACGCCCTGGGCGCCATCAAGTTCGTGTTCCCGAACAACGACAACATCTACCTGCACGACACCTCGGCGCCCGAGCTGTTTGCCCGCGCCCGGCGCGATTTCAGTCACGGCTGCATCCGCGTCGAGCAGCCGCTGGCGCTGGCGAAATTTGTGCTGCAGGACCAGCCCGACTGGAACGAGTCGCGCATCCTGGACGCCATGCGCCAAGGCCGTTCGGCCACGCTCAAATTGAAGGACGCGATCCCGGTGGTGATCGCCTACAGCACGGTCGTCGTGAAGCAAGGGAAGACGCACTTTTTGCGCGACCTCTACGGCCATGACCGGCTGCTGGACCAGGCCCTCAGGCAGCGCGCCGCTCAGCCGCAGCCAGCGCCGAAGGCCGGGGCGCGTTAGACTTTGCGAATGCAACGCCCGGCCACGTCATGACCCCGCCCTCACGCCGCCTTTTCTTGCGCCACAGCGCAGGCTTGGCTGCGGCGCTGCCGCTGGCCTTTGCGCCGTCGGCGCGGGCCGCGCTGCCGCCCACGCGCAGCCTGGCCTTCGAGCACCTGCACACGGGCGAAAAGCTGTCTCTGGTGTACGCCGTGGGCGAGTCCTACGTGCCGGATGCGCTCACGCGGCTGAACCAGCTGCTGCGCGACCACTATTCGGGCGAGGTCGGAGTGCTTGATCCGCAACTGCTGGATCTGCTGTTTCGGGTGCAGCAGACGCTGGGTGCGGCGCAGCCGTTCCAGGTGATCTCGGCCTATCGCAGCGCCGCCACCAACGCCCACCTGCGCAGCAGCCGCGCTGGTGGGGTGGCCAGCAAGAGCCTGCACATGCAGGGGCAGGCCATGGACATCCGCATCGCCGGCGTGCCACTGACCGAGCTGCAGCGCGCCGCGCAGTCGCTGCAGGGCGGGGGCGTGGGTTTCTATGCGCGCGAGCAGTTCGTGCACATCGACACCGGCCGCGTGCGCCACTGGTAGCGCAGCGGCTCAGGCTTTGAGCCGGATGCGCGGCGCGAACTTGGCGCGTTTGATCGAGAAGAAGGCCTTGACGTTGCGCACATTGGCGTCGCTGGTGAACAGCCGCTGCGCCAGCGCCAAGTAGTCGGGCATGTCGCGTGCCACCACCACCAGGCAGAAGTCGGGGCCGGGGCTCACGCGGTAGCACTGCTGCACCGCCTCGTCGGCGGCCACGCGCGCCTCGAAGGACTCGCATTCTTCGTTGCCCTGGCGGTCCAGCGTCACCTCCACGATGGCGCTGAGTCCATGGCCCAAGGCGGCGGCGAGCTTGTCGCTGTCGAGCAGCGCCACCTGGCGCGCGATCAGGCCCGAATCGCGCAGCCGCTTGATGCGGCGCAAGCAGGTGGGAGGCGAGATATGGGCCAGCTCGGCCAGCGCCTGATTGCTGCGCGCCGCATCGGTTTGCAGCAGATCAAGCAGTTGCAGATCGACTTCATCCATGTTGAATAATTCCATACTTGATAAGTATATGGAATATTTGGCGTTCACATCGAATTTATGAAATATATCTATTTCTAATGATAAAAAATAGACGATATATTTCTAGTTGATCGCACTAGCATCGCGGCATTCTGATTCAGGAGTTGATCTATGTGCGGCATCGTCGGCGCGGTTTCCAACCGCAATATCGTTCCCATCCTGGTCCAGGGGCTGCAGCGGCTGGAGTATCGCGGCTATGACTCTTGCGGCGTGGCGGTGCACGCCCAGGCGGGTCTGACGCGGGCGCGCAGCACGGCGCGCGTGGCCGAGCTGCAGGAGCAGGTGGCCCAGGACCGGCTGGAAGCCCAGACCGGCATCGCCCACACGCGCTGGGCCACGCATGGGGCGCCGGCGGTGCACAACGCGCACCCGCATTTCAGCCACGGCGCCGGAGCGGCCGAGGCGCGCGCGCCGCGCGTGGCCCTGGTGCACAACGGCATCATCGAAAACCACGACCAGCTGCGCGCCGCCCTGCAAGCCAAGGGCTATGTGTTTTCCAGCCAGACCGACACCGAAGTGATTGCGCACCTGGTGGACTCGCTCTATGAAGGCGATCTGTTTGAGGCGGTGAAGGCCGCGCTGCCCCAGCTGCACGGCGCCTACGCGCTGGCGGTGATGCACAAGGACGAGCCGCAGCGCGTGGTGGGCGCGCGCGCGGGTTCGCCGCTGATTCTGGGCGTGGGTCATGTGGACCCCCACGCCTCGCTGCCCCCCGAGGGGGCCGTCCGCGCCTTGGGGCGGCCCGGCGGCGCGGTGGACGGGGCCGAGCATTTTCTGGCCAGCGACGCCATGGCGCTGGCCGGCGTGACGGACCAGATCGTTTATCTGGAAGAAGGCGACATGGCGGATCTGCAACTGGGCCGCTACTGGCTGATGGACCGCTCTGGCCACGCCCTGACCACCGAGCAGCGCCCGGTGAAGACCGTGCATGCGCACAGCGGCGCCGTGGAGCTCGGCCCCTATCGCCACTACATGCAAAAGGAAATCTTCGAGCAGCCGCGCGCCATCGCCGACACCCTCGAAGGCGTGGCGGGCATCGTGCCCGAGTTGTTCGACGGCGTGGGTGACTCGGGCGCTGCGGCCTGGCGCGTCTTCAAGGACATCGACTCGGTGCTGATCCTGGCCTGCGGCACCAGCTACTACAGCGGCTGCACCGCCAAGTACTGGCTGGAGAGCATCGCCAAGATACCGACCCAGGTCGAGGTGGCCAGCGAATACCGCTACCGCGACTCCGTGCCCAACCCCCGAACGCTGGTCGTCACCATCACCCAGTCGGGCGAAACGGCCGACACGCTGGCGGCGCTGCGCCACGCCCAAGGCCTGGGCATGACGCACACGCTGACCATCTGCAACGTCGCCACCTCGGCCATGGTGCGCGAGTGCGAACTCGCCTACATCACGCGCGCCGGCATCGAAATCGGCGTGGCCTCGACCAAGGCGTTCACGGCGCAACTGGCCGGCCTGTTCCTGCTGACGCTGGCGCTGGCCCAAGCCAAAGGAAGGCTGTCGGACGCCGAAGAAGCTGCGCACCTCAAAGCCATGCGCCATCTGCCCGCCGCGCTGCAGGCCGTGCTGGCGCTGGAGCCGCAGGTCATGGCCTGGGCCGAGGACTTTGCGCGCAAGGAAAACGCGCTCTTTCTGGGCCGTGGCATGCACTACCCGATCGCGCTCGAAGGTGCGCTCAAGCTCAAGGAAATCAGCTACATCCACGCCGAGGCCTACCCGGCAGGCGAACTCAAGCACGGCCCGCTGGCGCTGGTGACGAGCGAGATGCCGGTGGTGACGGTGGCGCCGAACGACGCGCTGCTGGAAAAACTCAAGAGCAACCTGCAAGAGGTGCGCGCCCGCGGCGGCGTGCTCTACGTGCTGGCCGACGCCGACAGCCACATCGAATCAGCCGAAGGCATCCACGTGATCCGCATGCCCGAGCACTACGGCGCTTTGTCGCCACTCTTGCACGTCGTGCCGCTGCAACTGCTCGCCTACCACACCGCCTGCGCCCGCGGCACCGATGTGGACAAACCCAGGAACCTGGCCAAGAGCGTGACCGTCGAATGACGGGCACGCGCTTGCGGCGCGCAGCGCCGACGCCGAAGGCGTGCCTGGTTCCTGGGTTTTCGGTGCAGGCTAACTTGGCAAGGCCAAGTTAAGGCGCGAAGCGCCGGTGCCGCAACCACAAGCGCGCAGCCTGGCCAAGAGCGTGACCGTCGAATGACGGGCACGCGCTTGCGGCGCGCAGCGCCGACGCCGAAGGCGTGCGATATTTCGTAGGCGGTTTCGGGCAAATCTCGGGCGTCTGAAGATGGCGCCATCGAAACCACGTTCGGTCACAGGCCTACCAAATTCTTTGCATCTGCCAAGTCGGAATGCTCAAACGCCAGCTTGAACTCGTCAAGTTCGAGCGTCGTCATTCCGACCTCCGCAGACTGACCCACCGCGCGCCACTGCCCCACGGCTTGAACGACCTGGCGCACGACGGACAACGCCTGTTCAGCAGTCAGCGCGAACTGTGAGGCTTGCCCCATCAATTGGGCAATGCTTGTGATGGGGCCCGTGTCTTCGCTTAACCAGGTCTTGGATTCGCGATCCTTGTCCGGCATCGGATTGATGTCGAAAGCCGGCGACAACTGCCATTGGTTGGCGCCCATGTAAATGAATCCGATGTTTTGCAGGTGGTCGTCGACGTTGGTGATGAGATGGTGAAACACCAGCCGGCGCCACAGCTCGCGAGCGTCGTCCACATAATTCGCGCAGACTCCTTTCATCACCGCGAGCACCTCGGTGTAAGCGTGGTCAGCTTGTCGGCTCGCCTGGAGCAGCGTGGCGCCTGACATGTAGGGGATGCGCGCATCCCCGCTCGCGCGGTCGAATCGGCGGATGACAGCGACAGGCGTGCCTTGCACCACAACCACATGGGCGAGCGCCGCGTTGATGCCCGCCAAGCCCCCCAGTTTGAGCGCAAGGACCTCAGCACGCGTCACATTTCGCTCATCCTGGATGCTCGGGAACTTACCCAGGGCCAAGAGCCCATCCTCGTCCAGGATGCTGCATTTCGGACGCATCCCTCCGAGTGAGGTCCCCTTGCCTCGCAGATAGGCCAAATCCATGGCGGTTTCCTTGCCCAGTTCGACCGCTCGTGAAGCCGAAAGCATCTTCTCGAGCTCCAGCAATGGAGGTGTCGCACGCCGACCGGCAGGTACCGACCCCAGATAAGCGCCATGCGCATGGCGCAAGCGCAAGGCGCCCACGCGGCTGAAGTCATCGACCGCGCAAAGATAGTCGAGCTCGGTCAGCGCCCCCAGAGTCGGGTCATTCTCGCGGCGCGCGGCATGCGCGCGGGCGATGACACGGCGGCCCCAGCCATCCGGCTCGGTGTCTGCTAGCGCGAGAAAGAATAACGAGTCCTCCTTGGTCGCGGCCTTGCGGGTCTGGTACCCCGGCGTGGCCGTGAGGTCCGGTGATACGTTGAATGTGTCCTTGTTGTCCAGCCAATCCTGAAAGTAGGCGAACTGTGTGAACACTCGAGGCCCGTTGCGCACAAACACGAGTTTGCCCACGGACGTGCCTACCTTTCCTAGGCACACATCCAGTTCCGTCTTCATCTTCTGTGCCGCAGCCCCTGCTCGCGTAGCCATATCGTGCCAACCCTTCAAAATGCCTTGGGTAGCTTACGGCGTTGGCTGTAGACCCGAGTGGGTAGTTCTGCATCCATCAGCGCGAGCCCCACGGAATCAGTCGGCGTGTCCAGAAGCAAGCGCAACTTCTCCAGTTCCCCAAAGACCTGAAGAGCTCTGCCCAGGTAGGCGAGCGCCGTTCCAGAGAGTCCGTCCTCCAGCCGACGTACCGTGCTGACCGAAACGCCCATGCGGGACGCCAAGTCCGCTTGAGACATACCCCGTCGTCGGCGCGCGAGTTCAATGTTCTGCCCCAGCGCCTTGATAGCTCGGTCAACGGGGATGTTAGTCGCAGCAGCCATGGTGAATCACCCTCAAGCGAGCGCTTGAGGGATACAAGCGCTCTAATTAGAGTAATTATTGCAGACTGACGACCATCATGCAAGAGTCGCTGCAAGCACGAGAATACCTTTATACGCTTTAAGCGGATAATCAACCCCATACGACACGAGTTCATCGAGTCCAGTTCGTTTGCCAAGATGGTGTACGACTACTTGAGCGAAGACGATTACACCGCCTTTCAGCAATTTTTGCTGGAGCATCCAGAAGCCGGAAACCTTGTCAAAGGTTCTGGCGGAGTGCGTAAAGTGCGATGGGCTCGACCCGGTGCGGGAAAGTCGGGGGGCGTGCGGGTTTGCTACTACACGCGCAATGTGGCCGGACAGATTTTATTGCTGGTAATTTATGCAAAAAGCGTGCGTGCCAGCCTCCCAGCGGGCTTGCTCAGACAGTTGAAGGAGGCACTTGACCATGATGATTGAAGAGGCGCTCAGGGCGCGCGACGCCAAACGCGACATTGGGGCTGAACTGCTCCAAGCCGTGCAGGAACTGCAGGCAGGAAAGGCGGCGCGAACCATTCTTTTTGAAACCTTGCCCGATGGCAGCGTTCGCCGCACGGTGACGCTGGCGGGGGGCGGGATTCACAAGCAAGAGGTTCTTGTGGGGGCGAAGTGGCAGCTCATGGCCGCCCGGTCGCACTCTGGGTTGTCGCAATCGCAGTTTGCGCGGGCCACGGGCGTGTCTGTGCGCACGTTGCAGGAGTGGGAGCAGGGGCGCAAAGTGCCCAGTGGTGCGGCGCAAAGCTTACTCAAACTGATCAGTCGTCACCCCGAGTTGCTGATTGAATTGGCTTGAGTGCGCTGCAGCGTTGCGTTCGCGAGTGGCTCCGTGGCTGCTACCGCTTAGTCGTGCGCTTTTGCCGGCTTGGGTCCCCGTTTTGCGCTAAAACCGGCCCCGGCGTCTTTTTTTTGGCAAAGACTTCACGTTTTTACTGATCTTGCACCTTGGGGCAATTGTGGTGCCGGGGCAGGGTGGCTACAATCCGTTCAAACTTTGAACTATTGTTCCCTTTCTCTCTGCTACTTTCTTCCGTCTCCCCATGACCAGCCGCCGCGAAACCATCCAAGCCCGAAAGCTGCTATGCGTCTGACTGCAGACCAACAAGCCGCCATCCGTTCGGCTGCAACCGAGGTGTTTGGCACTGGCGTCATGGTGTGGCTCTTCGGTTCACGGGTGGATGACGGTAAAAAGGGCGGAGACATCGACCTCCTGATTCGACCCGGGCCCGCCGCCGCAGACCAGCCCTTTACAAGAAAAATCCGCATGCTGACGCTGCTGGAGCGGCTGCTGGGCGAACGCAAAATCGACCTGGTGGTGGAAACGCCCGACGACGCGCGGCCGATCGTGGCCATTGCCCACGCCACAGGAGTTCAAATCCAATGACGGTCAAGCCCGAGTTGTTGGCGCTTCAGCAAATCCATGCCCTGTGCCAAGGGCATGCCGACGCGTTGAGCGAAGCCTTGCAGGACATGGGTGTGCGAGCGCTGACGGTCACCGACTACAACCGGCTCTCGAAGGCAGACCGGCGCTTGCTGGATCAGTTCGCCTACCGTTACACGAGGCTGCAAGACGATATGGGGGCCCGCCTCATGCCAGCGATCCTCAAGGCGCTGGGGGAGGATGTGGCTTCCATGTCGGCGATTGACCGGTTCGCACGCCTGGAGCAACTCGGGTGGCTTGGCAATGCCGAGTCGTGGAGCACGCTGCGGCAGATTCGCAATCAGTTTAACCACGACTATCCAGATGATGCCGCGCAGCGCTACGAGCGCCTGCAGGCGGCCACCGATGCGGCGGGCCAATTGCTGGCGGTGATGGAACAGATCCACCAGAAGTTGCCAGTCATACTGCCCACTCCATGACCAGCCGCCGCGAAACCATCAAGGACGACACCCACTTCTGGGTGCTCAAACTGATGCAAGACAACCCCGGAATGACGCAGCGTGCGTTGGCGAAGGAGCTCGGCATCAGCCTGGGAGGCGCCAACTACTGCCTGCAGGCGCTGGTGGAGAAGGGGTGGCTGAAGATGCAGAACTTCAGCAAGAGCGCAAACAAGCTGGGCTACGCCTGGCTCGACACCGGCACCCATGACAGTCTGCTGGAGGCCGCAAGCTTTATCGCCACGCTGCAGAAGCGCCAGGGACTGCAGGTGAGTTGCCCGGAAGAGATTGCCTTTGCCCAGCATTGGATTGATGCGGCGCAGATTCAGAAACTGGCCGCACCGCTGGCCAAGAATGGCTACGGGCAATATTTGCTGGGGTTGCTGTAGTGATTGACATCATACGGTTGATGGCCGTATCATTGCCACGCCTCACACCTGGGAGATCAACATGCAAACAGCACCACTTAAACCAGCCCGTATGGAGCTAAAGACGACCTATGATGCCAAGGAGCTGCTTAATCGGGCGGCCGCTTTGGACGGCATGGACCTCACCTCTTTTGTGCTTGGCCCGGCGATTGAGAAGGCCCGTAAAGTTTTGTCTGATCACGCCATCATCGCGTTAACAAAGAGTGGCCAGGCCACGCTGGCTGGCTTGCTGGCTAAGCCACCCAAGCCGACTGAGGCCATGAAGAAACTCATGCGCCTGCCTGACTTTCCTGCACGAAAAGCATGAGCATCGAGTTTTCGTTGTTCGATCCGGCCAAAGCATATGGTGGGCGAAAACAATTCGATTGTGCTCACACGGTCATCAACAAGTTTGTTCATGACAGCTTGGTGTCGCAAGTCAAGAGGCAGCTAAGCGTGGCCTATGTGCTGACTGAGTCAGATCAAAATGACAGGTTTGTCGGTTTTTTCACCATGGCGCATCACGCGATAGATGCATCGTCGCTATCCAAGCTGCAGCTCGGCTCTTTGCCACGAATGGTTCCCTGTGCCCGCTTGATCATGCTCGGCGTGGATCAAAATTTCAAACATCAAAAGCTCGGATCAAGGCTGATGAAACAGGCGCTTGCGATCACCAAAGAGTCATCTTCTCGCATGGGTTGTTATGGCCTCTATCTGGATGCTGACCCGGGCGCTGTTGGTTTTTACCAAAAACTTGGCTTCGCATTACTTGAGGGGGACAAGAACCCTGAGCCGTCGCCCATGTTCATCACGATGCGATCCATTTAATCATTCCATGCCTTACACCGTAACCCCCACGTCACTGCCCGAGGTGCTGATCCTCGAACCCAAGGTGTTTGGCGACGCCCGCGGCTTCTTTTTTGAAAGCTTTAACCAGCGCGACTTTGCCCAAGCCACTGGGCTGGATGTGCAGTTTGTGCAGGACAACCACAGCCGCTCGGTCAAGGGTGTGCTGCGCGG
>CAIMSP010000174.1 GCA_903844215.1 uncultured beta proteobacterium
AACATGAAAGCGCGCCTTCGCACCCATGCCGTTGTTGCAAATGCTCGCCATAGCCACCGCTATGTCTGCGCTTTGCGCCTAGGCCTGAGCGCGAATCCATCACTTTCATTTTGTTCCTTTACTTCTGTGTCGGAGTACTAGAGTGAGTCAAGGGCAGAGATCGGAAGGCTTTCGACCGAGTCATATGGATTTGGCATACGCTCAAAATTGCACAAGCGTGAGCTCTTGTGCAATTTTGAGTTGTCATTGCCAGGCGTCCGCTGGGCGGCACCTGGGCCGCAACCGGCGTCGGTGAACGCACCGGCTGCTATGCCCACGGCTTTGGTCAGAGCGTGAACGGCATGAAGCCCGGCCTGAAAGTCAGGCCGGCAGATCGACCTGACCCAGCAGATCGCGCTCGTACTGATGCAGCGCGGGCAGGCCGCCGGTGTGCAGGAAGAGCAGGTTTTCGTCGGGTTTGAATTCGCCCTGGCGCGCCAGGCCGATGAGCCCGGCCATGGCCTTGCCGGTGTACACCGGGTCCAGCAGGATGCCCTCCGTGCGCGCCAGCAATTGCACGGCTTCGACCATGCGCGCATTCGGCACCGAATACTTCGGCTGCCAGTAGCCGCCCACCGTGACCACGCTGTCGCGCGGCACGATGAGATCGAGCCCGAGCAGATCGGCCACGGCCTGCGCCTCCTTGTGCACCAGCGGCTCCTGATCGGCCGGGTCGCGGCTCACGCCGATGCCCAGGATCGGGATCGCGATGCGGTTGCCCAGAAAGCCGGCGAGCAAGCCGCCGTGCGTGCCGGAGCTGCCCGAGCCCAGAACGACGCGGTCGATCTGCACGCCCTGCTCGAAGAACTGCTGCTGCAACTCTTGCGCGCAGGCCACATAGCCCAGGCCGCCCAACGCGTTGGAGCCGCCGCCGGGGACGATGTAGCCCTTGCGGCCCGCCGCCGCGAGTTCATCGGCCACCTGCTGCATGGCCTGGGCCACGTTGGAGCCGCCAGGCACGACGGTGATCGCCTCCACGCCCATCAGACGAAACAGGAAATGGTTGCCGCTGGCCTCTTCGTGAAAACTGCCGGGCACGCGCTCTTCGAGCACGAAGCGGCATTTCAAGCCTTCCTTGACGGCGGCGGCCAGGGTGATGCGGCAGTGATTCGACTGCGGTGCGCCACAGGTGATGAGCGTGTCGGCGCCCTGGGCCAGCGCATCGGCCACGAGAAATTCCAGCTTGCGCGTCTTGTTGCCGCCGGGAAAAAGTCCCAGCATGTCGTCGCGCTTGATCCAGATGTTGGGGCCGCGTCCCCCGGGTGTCAGGGCCGCCAGGGCCTGCGTGAAGCGCGGTAAAAATTCCAGCGGTGTGGGGCCGACGCTGTAGCGACGACGGGGAAAGCGTGACAGATCCATGGAGCAAGTCTTTCGTTGAAGGGATGGACGATCAAATGCGGTCAATACGCTCGCCCATCACAGGCGAAACAAGCCGTGGCGTTGCGACAGTAGCTGGGCGATGCGCTCCACATTGTCAACGAAGCGCAGATCGGCAAATTCCCTGGCGTCCGAGGGAGCCGGGTGTTCGTCGCCCAAGACCAAGGCCGGCAAGCCTTGGTTGGCCTCGCCCAGCAGGTCGGCTGCCGCACTACATCACGCTGCGCAAAAACGCGGCGGCTTCGATCGCGGATTGATGATCGGCCTGGGCGTCATAGGCCAGTGGCAGCTTGAACTGGCGGCCCTTCTCGGTGGCCTCGGGATTGGTGAAGGCATGGACCGCACCGGGGTAAACGAGGTAGCGGTAGTCCACGTTGGCGGCCGTCATTTCGTCCTTGAAGGCGACGATGGACTCGGGCTTGATGAACGGGTCGGCGCCGCCGTTTTGCACCAGGATCTTGGCCTTGACCTTGCCCGGCGCGGCCGGCGCGACCGCAGCTTCCAGCGCGGCGTGAAACGCGGCCACGCCCTTCAGGTCCAGGCCGGCGCGCGCCATGTCCAGCACCACCGCGCCGCCAAAGCAATAGCCCATGGCGCTGATCTTTGCGGCGTCGGTCGTGGCGTGCTGCGCCAGCGTGTCCTTCGCGGCGCTGAAGCGCGACAGCATCACCGCCGGCTTGCCGCGCACGGAACCGGCCAGCGCACCGGCGTCCTTGGGGTTGTCTGCGGTCTTGCCGTCGCCGAACATGTCGGCGATGAAGGCGGTATAGCCCTCGCTGGCCAGTTGGCGGGCCACGGCGTGGATGTGTTGGGTCACGCCCCACCATTCGTGCACCACGACGACGCCGGGGCGCTTGGCGCTGCTGGCGTCGTCGTACACGATGAAGCCCTGCATGACGGTGTCACCGTCCTTGTAGCTGATGGCTTGTTCCCGGATCGCCGCCGAAGCGGTGTTTCCCAGCAGCAGCGCGAGGGCGCCGGCGGCGATGGTTGCAGACAACAAATTGCGTTTCATGTGGGACTCCTTGGTTTCACGGATGGAAGAAAGGGGGATGGCGCCAGCCCGCTTGTGTTCGGCCCTGAGCGGGTGGCGCGCCACTTTAGCCCAAAAGCGCTGCCCCCGCAGGGCCAAGCCTTGTCCAACGTGGTATGAGCCTGACGGGGGCACGTATTTCCAACCAGAAATGAGCCTGAGGGAGCTGATTCGCAGTTGAGCTGATGGCTTGA
>CAIMSP010000175.1 GCA_903844215.1 uncultured beta proteobacterium
AAAAGCACGCCCTCGAATTAATCGCTCAGATCAAAATGTAGACAGAACGCGGAACCTGAAATACGGACCGCTTCAGAGGGGAAACTCGCTTTTTTTACGGAAGAACTTCAGCCTAGGCACGGCGAGCCCGGTCTGTCGTCAACGGATAAGAGAAGCCCTGATGCTGGGCCAGGGCTACCGACAACGGGGTGTCAGCAGGTTTTCCATCAGTACTCAGTGGCCAACTACATCAGCTTGAAGTGCTTTGAACTTCATTTTGGTGCTCCAGGTGGTGAGGTGGGTGCACTGTAGTGAGACCTTTGTGGCGCCGCCATCGCCATGCGACAAGCGCCAAACATCGGGAACGAACGCCACCATTCGTGCCCGCAGCGGCATGTGAGAGGCGCGTCCCTCACCCCAGCCTTCTCCCCGCAGGGGCAGGGTGACTGTCTGCGCTCTTCACGCCCTCGCCCGCTCGCGGGAGGGGGCTGGGGTGAGGGGGCAAGTCAGCCAAGTTCGGGTCGATCGACCAGAGTGGAGAGCGGCAGCCGGGCCAGTTCCTGCAACAGCAGCGCCAGTTGCTGGCCTGCGGCGTCGATCAAGGCCTGGCCCTTGTCTGCGGTCGCAGCGGCCGCATTGCCGGCCGCGCCGGCGGCGTTGTAGTCCTGCATCTGCCAGCCCAGCTTGGCGCTGCGGCCGTTGCCCAGAATCGGATAGTGCGCGGCACGGTCCTGCGACGTGGAGTGGAAATCACGCGCCTGCGCCATGTCCACCCACTGCGGGCGCAGCGCCAGCATCATCGAGGTTTCGACCTCGCCGGCGTGCATGCCAAAACGCTGTTCCTGCGCGCTGAACAGCCCGTCGGCTGCTGGCTCGATCGGCAGGCTGAACCAACTGCTGCTGTAGACGATGAGATCGTGCTGGCAGCGCAGATCGCGCGCCACGATGTCCATCAGGCTGACCTGGCCGCCATGGGCGTTGAACAGCAGTAGCTTCTTCACGCCGGCGCGCGCCACGCACGCGCCCAGCTCAATCCAGACACGCATCGTGGTCTCTGCGCTCAAGCTCAGCGTGCCGGCAAAGCGCTCGTGCTCGGCGCTTCTGCCAATCTGCTGGGTCGGCAAGAACAGCACCGGCAGGTTCTGCGGTAGGTGACCCAAGGCGGCCGCGATCACGCCGTCCACCAGGTCCGCGTCCACGCTCAGCGGCAGGTGCGGACCGTGCTGTTCGGTGGCGGCCAGCGGCAGCACGGCCACGGTCTGTTCGGCCAGGCCGGAGCCCAGCGCGAGCGCGAAGTCGCGCGTCGTGAGGTCGGCCCAGAAGCGGGATTTGAATTTCATGGCGCCATCTTAGACGCTGCTGCGCGGCCGACCCGGGGTTTTGCCGGGCCAGCGCCAAAACATGCCACAATTGACGTTTACGTAAACGTCAACTCGACGGCAACCCGGGATTGGCCCTGAATGCAGGGTTCAAGCCCATCCTGAAAGCAGCACCATGCCTGTTCTGGAGACACAACTCAACGCCCGCTCTGCGGAGTTCGGCCATAACGCCGCCGCCATGCGCGCCTTGGTGACGGACCTGAACGCCAAGCTGGCGCAGGTCGCTTTGGGCGGCGGCGCGGGCGCGCGTGCGAAGCACACGGCGCGCGGCAAACTGCTGCCGCGTGAGCGCGTGCAGATGCTGCTTGATCCGGGCACGCCCTTCCTGGAACTGGCACCGCTGGCCGCTCTGGCCATGTACCCGGACCGTGACGGCAGCGACAGCGCGCCGGGCGCAGGCCTCATCGCCGGCATCGGCCGCGTCAGCGGCGTGGACTGCATGATCGTGTGCAACGACGCCACGGTCAAAGGCGGCAGCTACTTTCCGCTCACCGTGAAGAAGCATTTGCGGGCCCAGGAGGTGGCGCAGCAAAATCGCCTTCCCTGCATTTATCTGGTCGATTCCGGTGGCGCGAACCTGCCCACCCAGGACGAGGTGTTCCCGGATCGCGAGCATTTCGGCCGCATCTTCTTTAACCAGGCAAATATGAGCGCGCTGGGGATTGCCCAGGTTGCCGTCGTCATGGGCAGTTGCACGGCGGGTGGTGCCTACGTGCCGGCCATGAGCGACGAGGCCATCATCGTGAAGAACCAGGGCACGATCTTTCTGGGCGGCCCGCCCTTGGTCAAGGCCGCCACCGGCGAGGTGGTCTCGGCGGAAGACCTGGGCGGGGGCGACGTGCACACCCGCTTGTCGGGCGTGGCCGATCACCTGGCGCAAAACGACCTGCACGCGCTCAAGCTGGCGCGCACCGCGATCAAGAACCTGAACCGAAGCAAACCCGCGTTTCCCGGCAATGCGGCACCGCTCGCGCCCAAGTACCCGGCCGACGAACTCTACGGCGTGATCCCGACCGACACGCGCAAGCCCTTTGATGTGCGCGAGATCATCGCCCGCATCGTGGATGGCTCGGAGTTCGACGAGTTCAAGTCGCGCTTTGGCACCACGCTGGTGTGCGGCTTTGCCCGCATCGAAGGCATGGCGGTGGGACTGATCGCGAACAATGGCATCTTGTTTTCCGAGTCGGCACAAAAGGGCGCGCACTTCATCGAGCTGTGCTGCCAGCGCAAGATCCCGCTGGTGTTCCTGCAGAACATCACCGGCTTCATGGTCGGGCGCAAGGTCGAGAACGAAGGCATTGCGCGCCACGGCGCGAAGATGGTGACGGCCGTGGCCACGGCCCAGGTGCCCAAGTTCACGATCATCCTGGGCGGCAGCTTTGGCGCGGGCAACTACGGCATGTGCGGGCGCGCCTTCAGTCCGCGCTTCTTGTGGATGTGGCCGAACGCGCGCATCAGCGTGATGGGTGGCGAGCAGGCCGCCAGCGTGTTGGCCACGGTGCGGCGCGACGGCTTTGAAGCCAAGGGCGCCGCCTGGAGCATGGAAGACGAGGAAGCCTTCAAGGCGCCGCTGCGCCGCCAGTACGAGGAGCAGGGCCATCCCTACTACGCCAGCGCGCGCATCTGGGACGACGGCATCATCGACCCGGCCGACACGCGCCGCGTGCTGGCCCTGGGCTTGAGCGCGAGCCAGAACGCGCCGATTGGCGAGACGCAGTTCGGTCTGTTCAGGATGTGATGCGATGGAATTCTTGACTGTGACACAGCAGGGAGCAGTGGCGACGGTGACGCTGAACCGCCCCGATGTGCGCAATGCCTTCAATGATGAAGTCATCCATGAGCTGGCGCAGGCGTTCACGGAACTGGGCGCGCGCGATGACGTGCGCGCCATCGTGCTGGGCGCAGCGGGAACGGCCTTTTGCGCTGGCGCCGACCTGAACTGGATGCGGCGCATGGCGGGCTACTCGCGCGCCGAGAACCTGGCCGATGCCGGCCAACTGGCAGAGATGCTGCGCGTGATCTACGCCTGCCCCAAACCGACCATTGCGCGCATTCAGGGCGACGCCATCGCCGGCGGCATGGGCCTGGTGGCGGCCTGCGACATTGCCGTGAGCGTGGACACGGCGAACTTCTGCCTGAGCGAAGTCAAGCTCGGATTGATTCCCGCCACCATCAGCCCCTATGTCATTCGCGCCATGGGCGCGCGCGCCGCACATCGCTACTTCTTGACGGCGGAGCGCTTCTCTGCGGCCGAGGCACAGCGCATCGGCTTCGTGCATGAAGTGGTCAGCGCGGAGCAGCTCGACGCCAAGGTGGAGGAGTTGAGCCGCGCACTGTGCTCGGCCAGCCCGCACGCCGTGCGTGCCTGCAAGCGGCTGGTGCAGGACGTGGCGCAGCGCGAGATCGATGAAGACTTGATCGCAGGCACGGTGGAACAGATCGCCGACATTCGCAGCAGTGCTCAAGGCAGGGAAGGTGTGCAGTCCTTCCTGGAGAAACGCAAACCCAATTGGCTTAGCTGAAACCGCGGGAAACAAAATGTTCAAAAAAATTCTTATCGCAAACCGGGGGGAGATCGCCTGCCGCGTGGCGGCCACTGCAAAGCGCATGGCCATCCAAACCGTGGCCGTTTATTCGGACGCCGACGCCAGCGCCAAGCACGTGAGCGTGTGCGACGAGGCGGTCCACATCGGCGGCAGTGCGCCCCGTGACAGCTACCTGTGCTGGGAAAAAATCATCGCTGCCGCCCAGGCCACGGGCGCGCAGGCGATCCATCCGGGCTATGGCTTCCTGAGCGAGAACGAGGACTTTGCCCGCGCCTGCACCGACGCGGGTCTGGTGTTCATCGGCCCGCCTGCTTCTGCGATCAAGGCCATGGGCTTGAAGGCCGAGTCCAAGCAACTCATGGGCGCCGCCGGTGTGCCGCTGGTGCCGGGCTACCACGGCGCGGATCAGGACGGCGCGCGGCTGCAGCGCGAGGCCGACGCCATCGGCTATCCGGTGCTGATCAAGGCCAGCGCCGGCGGCGGTGGCAAGGGCATGCGCATCGTGGAGAGCAGCGCCGACTTCGCCGCCGCTCTGGCCTCGTGCCAGCGCGAAGCCAAGAACAGCTTCAGCAACGACGCCGTGCTGATCGAGAAATACGTGCAGCGCCCGCGCCACATCGAGTTCCAGGTGTTTGGCGACACGCTGGGCAACTACGTCTATCTGTTCGAGCGCGATTGCTCGGTGCAGCGGCGCCATCAGAAGGTGCTGGAGGAGGCGCCGGCGCCGGGCATGACCGAGGAACTGCGCGCGCAAATGGGCGCCGCCGCGGTGGCCGCCGCGCGCGCCGTGAACTACGTCGGCGCGGGCACGGTGGAGTTCATCGTGGAGCAGAAGCCCAATGGCAGCATGAGCTTCTTCTTCATGGAGATGAATACGCGGCTGCAGGTCGAGCATCCGGTGACCGAGGCCATCACCGGCCAGGACCTGGTGGCGTGGCAGTTGCGCGTGGCCTGCGGCGAGCCGTTGCCGCTCAAGCAGGACGAGCTGCGCATCACCGGACACGCGATTGAGGCGCGCATCTGTGCCGAGAGCCCGGACAACCAATTCCTGCCGGCCACGGGCTGCCTGGAAGTGGCGCGCTGGCCGCAGCATGTGGAATTCAGCCGCAACGCCGATGGCGAAGCCTTCCATCAGGCCGCAGCGGTGCGCATCGACGCGGGGGTGCGCGAGGGCGATGTGATCTCGCCGTTTTACGACTCGATGGTGGCCAAGCTGATCGTGCACGGCGACACGCGCGCGCAGGCGCTGGCGCGGTTGGATGTGGCGTTGGCGCAGACCCACATCGTGGGCCTGGCCACCAACGTGCAGTTCCTGCGCTACGTGGCGCGCACGGCGTCGTTCACCCAAGCCGAGCTCGACACGGCACTGATCCCGCGCGAAGCCGCCACGCTGTTTCAGCGCGAGCCGCTGGGCCTGGCCCTGGCCGCCGCGGCGGCGGTGGCGCAGACCCTGATCGAAGAGCGCGCGCTGGCAGGCGCCGACCCCTTCAGCCGCCGCGATCATTGGCAGACGCACGGCGCGAGCGCGCGGCCGTTCGAGTTTGTGTTCCACGGTGAGGGCGCGCGCGCCACGCTGAGCGTCGGCCATGACGGCAGCCTGGCGCTGGAGGTCGGTGCGGCATCGGGAGCGCTGGAATTTTCCGCCTCGCAAGAGGGCCTGGATTTGCGCTTTGCTGGCCAACGGCAGTTGCTCAAGGTCTATCGACGCGGTGAAACAATGCATGTGTTCGGCGCCGCCGGTGCGACCCAGATCCTGGAGATCGATCTGCTGGCGCATGCCGGCGAAGCCGCCGCCGACGTGGGGCGCTTGACCGCCCCCATGCCGGGCAAGCTGGTGTCGTTCGCGGTGCAGGTGGGTGACAAGGTGGTGCGCGGCCAGACGCTGGCCGTGATGGACGCCATGAAGATGGAACACACCATCGCCGCGCCCGCTGACGGCGTGGTGCTGGAGCTGCTGTACGCGGTGGGCGACCAGGTGGCAGAAGGCGCGGAGTTGCTCAAACTTGCGAGTTAGTCTAGGTGGCTTACAGGCACTGATCTAAAGGAGGTCCTTTCTGCATCAAAATATGCCGGTGTTGGTTGACGGCCTGGAGGCCAGAGCCCGGGCACCCGTAAACCAAATTTTGGAGGGCTGATTGTGGCCAGACTCGAAGGTATTCGCATTCAAAATTACCGCGCGTTGCGGGATGTCACGTTGGGCAAAACGTTCGAGCATCGAACAGGCACGCCACTGCCGAAATTGATGGCCATCATTGGGCCTAACGGATGTGGCAAATCCAGCTTGATGGACGCGTTGGGCTTTTTGGGAGATTGCCTCACTTCCGGGGTTGAGGTGGCGTGTGACATGCCACATCGGGGAGGATTTGATCGGCTGCGCACGCGCGGCGTCTCGGAACCCATTAAGTTTGAGCTGTACTACCGCGAGAATAGTGATTCACGCCCCATCAGTTACTCGCTGCAAATCGATATAGGTAGCGACGGCTTGCCATTCGTCAGTCATGAGCGTTTGCGGCAACGTCGACGTGGGCAGTCGGCGGGTCAGCCGTACTCATTTCTCGAAATTTCGGATGGCACGGGCTTTGTATGGGCAGGGGAAGCGACTGAACTTGAGGAGGGCGGTCGAAAGATCTTGTTTAGACTAGCGGATCGCCAGCGCCTAGGGATTACTTCCTACGACAACGTTGCAGACCAGCCGCGCGTGGTGGCATTCAGCACGTTTCTAAAAGGGTGGTATCTGTCGTACTTTGTACCCAATCGGGCTCGTGACATGCCCATGGCTGGAGCCCAAAAGCATTTGAACCGGGAGGGGGATAACCTCGCAAATTATGTGCAGTTTTTGCAGCGGCAACACCCTCGGCGGTTTGATGAGGTTCTCAGCCGGATAGCTCAAAAGATACCAGGTATTGTGAGCATCAAACACGAGCCGCAAAAGGATGGACGTTTGTTGCTGCAGTTCAATGATCGTGGCTACGTGGACCCGTTTTACCAGCAGGACATGTCCGACGGGACGTTAAAGATGTTTGCCTATCTATTGTTGATGGAGGATCCTGAGTCTGCACCATTCATTGGTATTGAGGAGCCGGAAAATGGTTTGCACCACCAATTGCTGGGGCCGTTGGCGCAAGAGTTCAGGAAGTACGCCAACCAGGCTGGCGGGCCGCAGGTGTTGGTTACGACTCATGCCCCGTACTTTGTCGACGAGTTGACTCCGTCTGAGGTCTGGATCCTGGAAAAAGGTGAGGATGGTTTCAGTTCAGTGGTGCGGGCGGCGGATATTCCCACCATCCAGGCCATGTACGACGAAGGAATTATGCTGGGCAGTATGTGGTTTAGCAATCACTTCGGGCGAGGAAATCCGTGACCTATTTTCGCGTACTGGTTGAGGGACATGCGGATGTTCCCATCGTGCATGAAATATTGTGTAGACGCTTTGGGTTGGTCGAAAAAATCAATTTTCAGATCCATCCGCACGAGGGCAAAGGGCAGTTGCCAATCTATCCTAACAATCCGCCAGAACCACAACGGCGTGGCCTGCTGGATGTACTGCCGGCAAAGCTGCGGGCGTGGGCCAGTTTGCCGACCGATCATGTTGTCGTCGTGCTCGTGGATGCTGACCAGGACGACTGTATTGAACTAAAGGCGCGGTTGTTGAACATGTATGTCGGGTTACCAAAAAAACCAGGAAAGGTTCTATTCCGCATCGCAGTTGAAGAATCTGAATCATGGCTGATTGCCGACTTGTTTGCCGTACGGGCTGCGTACCCGAAAGCTAAAACTCAAAAAATCTCGGCGGTTGTTCCCGATAGCGTGATCGGGGCGTCCGAGCGTTTGGCTGAGGCGCTAGGTCGAAAACGCGACTTCAACCGTTCGGACAAACGTGAGTGGGCGAAAGCAATCATGCCGCATGTTGACTTGAATGCGCCGAGATCACCCAGCCTGCGTGCCTTCATTGAGGGGGTTTCCCGGTATGTGGTCGGCCCGACGCCGTTGGAAGCAGCACATTGAAAATCTCCTTTTGCTGCACCGGCACCCCACCAGAACCCTGGCTCCAAGCGCTGCGCGCGGCGCTGCCGCAGGCCCAGGTGGAACTCTGGTCGCCGGGCGCCGCCGCGGCCGACTACGCCGTGGTGTGGGCGCCGCCGCAGCGCTTCTTTGACGAACAAGCCCAGCTCAAGGCGATCTTCACCATCGGCGCCGGCGTGGACGGCTTGTTGAAATTGCAGTTGCCGGCGCAGGCCGCGCTGGTGCGGCTCGAGGATGCGGGCATGGCGCGGCAGATGGCCGAGTACGTGAGCTGCGCCGTGCTGCGCCACTTTCGCGAGTTCGATGCCTACGAGGATCAGGCGCGCAGCGGCGAGTGGCTGCAGCGTCGGGTGCAGCGCCACGCGGACTTTCCCGTGGGCGTGCTGGGCCTGGGCGTGCTCGGCGCCCGGGTGGCGCAGACCATGGCGCAGTGGGGCTTTCCGGTCCATGGCTGGAGCCGCACGGCGAAAGTTCTGCAGGGTGTGCAGGGCCATGCCGGTGCGGAGCAGTTGCAGGAATTTCTGGCCGCCACGCGCATCCTGGTGTGCCTGCTGCCGCTCACCCCGCAGACCCAGGGCATTCTGAGCCACGAGACGCTGTCGCGGCTGCGCTCGGGCGCCTATGTGATCAACGTCGCGCGCGGCGCGCACCTGGTGGACGCGGACCTGATCGCGCTGCTCGACAGCGGTCATCTGGCCGGCGCCACACTCGACGTGTTCCGCACCGAGCCGCTGCCGCCCGAGCACGCTTTTTGGACGCACCCGAAAATCCGCGTGACGCCGCATATCTCGGCGCGCACGCTGCGCCAGGAGAGCGTGGCGCAGATCGCGCAAAAGCTCCAGGCCCTGGAGCGCGCAGAGGGCGTCGCCGGTCTCGTGAATCTCACGCAAGGATATTGAAATGAGCCTTCCCAGTTTCGTCAAACTCGTGGACGTGGGGCCGCGCGACGGCCTGCAAAACGAAAAACTGCCCGTGCCTGCGGCGGTCAAGATCGAGCTGGTGCAGCGCCTGCAGCAGGCCGGCCTGAAGGAGATCGAGGTCACCAGTTTTGTCAGCCCCAAGTGGGTGCCGCAGATGGCCGACAACGCGCAGGTGATGGCCGGCATCGAGCGCCAGCCCGGTGTGCGCTACTCGGTGCTCACACCCAATCTGCAGGGCTTCGAGGCCGCGCTCAAGTCCAAGCCCGACGAGATCGTCGTCTTCGGCGCCGCCTCCGAAGCCTTCAGCCAGCGCAACATCAACTGCTCGGTGCAGGAGAGCATGGAGCGCTTTGCCCCGGTGGTGGCGGCGGCGCGCGCGGCCGGGATTTACGTGCGTGGCGCCATCTCCTGCGCCCTGGGCTGCCCCTACGAAGGCGAGGTCGCTCCGTCGCAGGTCGAGCGCGTGGCGCGGCTCATGAAGGACATCGGCGTGCAGCACATTGGCGTGGCCGACACCATCGGCGTGGGCACGCCGCTCAAGGCGCAGCGCGCCATCGAAGCCGCGCTCAAGGTGTACGAGTTGAAGGACCTGTCGGGGCACTTTCACGACACCTACGGCCAGGCGCTGGCGAACACCCTGATCGCGCTGCAGATGGGCGTGTGGCAGTTCGACACCTCGGTCGCCGGCCTGGGCGGCTGCCCCTATGCCAAGGGCGCCACCGGCAATGTGGCCTCCGAGGACGTGGTCTATTTGCTGCACGGCATGGGCATCGCCACCGGCATCGATCTGGATCGCTTGATCGACGCCGGGCAGTTCATCAGCGACTTCCTGCAGCGCCCCTCGCTCTCGCGCGTCGGCAAGGCCTTGCTGGCGCGGCGCAGCGCATGACGATGGAGCCGACTCTTTCAAGCCTGCCCGAAGGCGTGCAGCGCGTGGCTGCCGCCTTGCGTGAACTGGCGCATCCGCACGCGCCGGTGTTGCTCGACGACGCCGCGCGCACGGCCCAGCAGGCGGCCGACGCGCTCGGTGTGTCCCTGGGCCAGATCGCCAAGAGCATCATCTTCAAACGCAAGCCCGAGGGGCTGGCCGTGCTGGTGATCACCTCCGGCGACCGGCGCGTGGACGAAGCCAAGGTGCAGGCCCTGGTGTGCGCCAGCGGCCAGCGCCTGGGTCGCGCCGACGCCGCCTTCGTCAAGGCGCAGACCGGTTTCAGCATCGGCGGCGTGGCGCCGTTGGCGCATGCGAGCGAGCCGGTGACGCTGATCGACCGTGAGCTGTTTCGCTTCACCGAAGTCTGGGCGGCGGCCGGCCATCCGCACGCGGTGTTCAAGTTGCAGCCGCAGGATCTGCAGCGCCTCACCGGCGCTTGCGTGGCCGATGTGGTGGAGGCGGCATTGGCCGCGGCGCCATGAAGTCGATGCCGCAGCGCGCGGCCGACGCGCTGGCCGTGCCGCACGCTGTGCCATCGCCTTGCATCTCGGTGTGCCGCATGCGCGCGTGCGACGGACTGTGCGAGGGCTGCTGGCGCACGCTCGACGAGATCGTGAATTGGGCGCAAATGCAGGACGCGAAGAAGCGCCAAGTCTGGGCCGATCTGGCGCAACGAAGTCAAGGAGTCAATGCGTGAAGCACATCACTTTTTATCTCGATTTTATTTCACCCTACGCCTGGCTGGCGTTTCAAAAGCTGCCGCAAAGTCTGCTCGGACTGAGCTACCGCGTGAGCTACAAACCGGTGCTGCTGGGCGCGCTGCTCAAGCACCACGGCCAGTTGGGGCCGGCAGAGATCCCGGCCAAGCGCGACTGGACCTACCGCCATGTGCTGTGGCTGGCGCGGCGTGACGGCGTTGACTTGACCATGCCGTCGGTCCATCCCTTTGCCCCGCTGGGTCTGCTGCGCCTGGCGCTGGCCTGCGACGCCGCCGGTGAGCCGAATCGCTACCAGTGCGAGACGCTGTTTCGCCATGTCTGGTGCGGCGGCGCCGACCCGACCGACGCGCAGCGCATGAGCGCGCTGAGCGCGCAGTTGCAACCGGCGCGCGACCCGGCGGATGCCAGCGTCAAGAGCCAGCTCAAGACCCACACCGAGGAGGCGATTGCCGCCGGCGTGTTCGGCGTGCCGGCCTTTGAAGTGGACGGCCGGCTGTTCTGGGGCTATGACGCCTTGCCCATGCTGTCGGACTATTTGCGCGGCAGCGCCGGCTTCGATGACCAGGAATGGAACGCCGCGCAGGGCGTGCGCAGCGGCATTCAGCGCTGAGGCCGGGGCGCAAGCGCGGCGCAAGACAGGCGGTGTCCAATCCCTGATTCGTTGAAATCGGAGTGAACGCGTCCTCATGCCCAATGCCTTCAACTTTTCCGCCTCGCCCTTCGATTGCCTGAATCAGAGTGAGCAGCGCCTGGTGCGCGACAGCGTGGATGTGGCGTACTTCCGCGAGGGCGAGACCATTCTTGAGCTCGGCGTCGCGCCGACCCATCTGTTTGTCATCATCAAGGGCTACGTCACGCAATATGACGGCGACGAGCTCATCACCACCTATGGACCCGAGGACACCTTCGATGGCCGCGGCCTGGTGGCGGGCAAGACCAGCAGCCGCTTTGTCGCGGCCGAGGAAGTGGTCGCCTACCAGTTGGCGCGCCAGGCGGTGCGCGATCTGATCGCCACCAACGCCACCTTTGGCGCCTTGCTGTTTTCCGATCTGAGCAAGAAACTCAGCGCCTTGTCGCAGCGCCAAAGCCAGCACGAGATGCAGTCGCTCACGCTGTCACGGGTGGACGAGACCTTCCTGCGGCCCGCGCATTTCGTTGACGCCAGCACCGACATCCTGAGCGTGGTCAAGCTGTTCCAATCGCAGCGCACCTCCACCGTGCTGGTGCGCGACGCCAGCGCGCAGCCGGCGCGCCTGGGTATCTTCACTGCCACCGGATTGCAGCGCGCGCTGCTGGACGGCCGGGCGCTGAACCAGTTGACGGTGGGCGAACTGGCGAACTTTTCGCTCATCACGGTGCGCCCGTCCGAGCAGGTGGGCGACGCCTTGGCGATGCTGCTGCGCCATCGCGTGCACCGTCTCGTGGTGACCGAGGGCGAGGAGGTGCTGGGTGTGCTGGAGGCGCTGGATCTGTTCAGCTTTTTGTCGAATCACTCGCACATGATCACGGTGCAGATCGAGAATGCCACCGACCTGGCGACGCTGACGCAGGCCGCCTCGAAGATCACCCGCATGATGTCGCTGATGTTTCGCAGTGGCTCGCGCGTGCTGCTGATTGCACGCCTGGTGCAGGAGCTCAATGCGCGCTTGTTTGAGCGCGCCTGGCAGCTGATTGCGCCGGCCGATCTGGTGCGCAACAGTTGTTTGTTCGTGATGGGCAGCGAGGGGCGGGGCGAACAGTTGCTCAAGACCGATCAGGACAATGCCCTGATCCTGCGCGACGGCTACACGCCACCGAATGACCTGGACGACATCTGCCAGCGCTTCTCCCATGCCTTGGCCGACTTTGGCTACCCGCTGTGCCCTGGCGGCATCATGCTGAGCAACCCGCACTGGCGCAAACCGGTGGACGAGTTCGGCCAGATGACGCGCGAGTGGCTGCTGTTTCCCGATCCCGACAGCCTGATGAACCTGGCGATATTCATGGATGCCCACGCCGTGTGCGGCGACGCGCAACTGCTGGCGCAACTGCGCGCCGGCATCATGCAACTGGCCACCGACAACGATGCCATGCTGGCGCGCTTTGCCGCAGCCATCGAGGCCTTCGGCAACAGCCACGGCTGGTGGAACCGGCTGCTGGGTCTGGGCGACGGCGCCAACATCCTGAATCTGAAGAAGGAAGGCATCTTCCCGCTGGTGCACGGCGTGCGCAGCATGGCGCTGGAGAAACACCTGAGCGCCACCAGCACCATGGATCGCATCGCCGCGCTGGTGGCGCTGGGCGCGCTGGGCGCCGAGATGGGCTCGGAGCTGAGCGAGAGCCTGCAGTTTTTGATGGGCCTGCGCCTCAAGGCGGGGCTGGCTGAACTGGAGACCGGGCGCGCGGTCTCGGGCGGCGTGGAATTGGCCAAACTCTCCAGCCTGGACCGCGACCTGCTCAAGGACGCGCTGGGCGTGGTGAAGCGCTTCAAGGCGGTGCTGCGTTACCGCTTCAAACTCGACGCCCTGTGATGAATCAGCTGAATTTGCCGCAACGCTGGTGGCGCGCGCTCAAGCGGGAGTGGCTGCTGTACCACCTGGGCGACCCCGAGTTCCGCTTCATGTTCGAGCCGCCCCCGCTCAACGAATGGGTGGCCATCGACTGCGAGACCACGGGTCTGAATGTGCGCAGCGACGAAATCATCTCCATCGGCGCGGTGCGCATCGTGGGCAACCGCATCATGACGAGCGAGCGCCTGGAGTTGCTGGTGCGGCCCGAGCGCGGCGTCTCCGCCGACAGCGTGGTGATTCACCGCCTGCGCGACCGCGATCTGGAACAGGGTTTGCCCGCCGATGAAGCGGTGAAGCAGCTCATGCGCTTCATCGGCAGCCGCCCCCTGGTGGGCTACTACCTGGAGTTCGACGTGGCCATGCTGCACCGGGCGATCTGGCCGATCCTGGGTCAGGGGCTGCCGCAGCCGCAGATCGAAGTGTCGGCGCTTTACTACGACTACAAGTTTCGCCAGTTGCCGCCTTACCGGCAGCAGGCGAATGCCGAGATCGACCTGCACTTTGCCAGGATCATGGCCGACCTGGGGCTGCCGTTGCGCGAAGCGCACGACGCCTTGAACGACGCCGTGATGGCGGCGCTGGCCTTCATCAAACTGCGCCAGTTGCGCCAAGACTGAGGCCTTGGGGCGAAAAAAACCGGGCACGTGGCCTAGCCGTTCCGCAAAGGTGTTGGCAGAGGCATGGATGTCTCAAGAGTTTTTCGCACAACTTGACGATCAGAAGTAAAAACCAAAAATATGGCAGTAAAGCCGACTAACCTACTTGCCATTACGTGGCAAGTAGGTTAGTATTGACCTATGGAGAAACGAACCCAGCATTGCCACCTGAAAGAGGTTAAGGCCTTGGTAGCGGCGGGCAAAGTGCGCGCAACTCGTTCAGCCAGGCTCGGAGCCACGGGTTTGGGGTTTGACCTCTCAGACATGTTGGCTGTGATAACGGCACTCACGGCCACGGATTTCTATAAGAGCATGACCACGCATGCTGATCACACGATCTGGCAAGACGTGTACCGCCCCAGCACGCAGGCGGGTGATGTGTATCTGAAACTGACGGTCATTGATGATGTACTGATCGTGTCCTTCAAGGAGCTATGAACATGAAATGCCCTGTTTGCGGCGCGGCGGAACTGATCCACGACACTCGCGACCTGCCCTACACATACAAGGGCGAAGCCACCACCATTCCTGCGGTGACGGCTGACTTTTGCCCGGCGTGTGATGAGTCCATCACCGACATGGTCGAGACCGAGCGCGTTATGCGCGAAATGAAAGCTTTCAACAAGCAGGTGAATGCGGCCATCGTTGATCCCGGATTCATCGTCAGCGTGCGCAAGAAACTCGATCTCGGCCAGCGCGAAGCGGCCGAAATCTTCGGCGGCGGCATCAATGCCTTCTCTCGGTACGAGAACGGCAAGACCAAACCGCCGCTGGCCTTAGTGAAGCTGCTTAAAGTGCTTGAGCGTCATCCAGATCTACTCAGCGAAGTGAGAACCGCCTGACCGAATCCACGCCGCTGGAATCTGGTTTCGTGAACTTCTGCACTTTGTCTCGGCCTCCTTGATCATCACGTGCCGCCGAAGCCTCATGAATCCCGATAGCGAGGTTTTGAACGGTTAAAGGTCGGTCATGACTGGGGGTGTACGCCGGCTTCCAACGCGACATTCATCGAACGTTCCGCCCTACCGCGTAGCACACGCACATAGCGATGCATCCCATCCCAATCGACGACCTGTTCTCCATTGGCACCATTAATCACCGGCACCATGATTTTTTGCCGCAATAGCCTGAATTCATTCACCGCGTATCCACGGCTGTACTTCGGGAAGCACTGGTGTGTTATCAGTGCCGCAACATATATCAAAGAATCAGCAGTACGACCAAGGACTTTCGGCTCAAGAGCCAGAACATGATTTGATGGCCAGAATGGAACTGGCTGATAGAAACATTTCCCAGCTCCACCATCGCCGTCTTTCACCAGAGAAAGCCATCCACCTGGGTATTTGGCTGAATCGACATACCCGACGACACCGTTGTTTTGGAACGATGCCGCTACATACGGGAATGCACCACTTTCGTTCTTTGGCGCTCCAGACCCACTATGCGGGGTGAAGAGGTCGGTGATTTGCATTGGTTCGAAAATGAAACTTGGTAGCACGTCATCATCATCTGGTGACGACACTAGAACCCCAACCATTCGTTCCTTTGCAACGCGAAGCAACTCATTTCCGAGACGCGTCATTGATTCCCAATCGACTATCTGTTCTCCATCAGCATTGGTCGTCACTGGTACCACAATTTTTTGGCGTCCAAGCCGATCCAATTTCAGCTTGTAGCCAAACCCGAACTTTGGGACACATTGCTGTGTGATCATGCTTGCGATCAACAACAAGGCTGGTTCGGAGGCTTGATCCGAAAGTGGTTCGAGCGCGATAACATCATCCGACGCGCTGAACGGAGCTGGTTGATACTTTGCGTAGCCAGTTCCGCCGTCGCCGTTGTAGATCAATGTCACCCAGCCACCGGGAAACAGTACAGGAGTATCAGCGAAATCGGTAATGCTGTTGTTCACTCTTGACGCGCCGACGAACGGAATCGTCCCAGGCTTTCTATGAGCCGCGATCAACCGCTTTCCCTTGTGAGCGCGGAATAGCCCAGTTTGACGCCCCTCAACGTCGGTCACGTACACGGGAGCGAAGGTCATGTCATCCAATGTAATCATGCCCCTTCTCTCCATTCCAAGGTTTCTTCCTCAGTTGGCGTGATTAGATCGCCGTTGCCGTGGGCGTGCATATCGACCTGCCACGCGAGGTAGTCCGCGACAGTGGTCATGAAGTCCGCGACAGTCGGTGGCTGGTCATTGAAGTAAAAGTACGAATGCTGCCACTCATCCGCCGCCGCGATCTCTGACCGCACGATAAAGCGGGTGTTGTCCACTGCATCACCTCGTAGCACCTCAAGTAGATGCTTACGACGCGAAACCGCAGTGCCGTCGTCCGTGAGCCCTCGATGCATCTGCACCTTGTACCCGTCGTGCTGAAAGTTTATGAACTTCACCTTAGCGTCTGACGGATGCGGTCGCCCCGCCGTGAATAGTACGATCACCGGATGCACCCCGACGCCAGAGTCGGCAAACGTTTCACTGTTCATTGTGATCACCGCATCGAGCGTGTGCTTCTTCAAGAGAGAGACTTTTCTGTCCTTATCCTCCTTAGTCTTCCCAACCATTGCCGATTGCGGAACAATTGCTGCGAGACGACCACCAGGGTTTAGAAACTCCAGCGCCTTCTCGATGAAGGCCAGCTCAGATAGGTGGCGTGTCGTCTTTTCCTTTGCCTGCGAGTACGGCGGATTCAGCAGTACCTTCGTGAAGCCGTGTCCAGACTCCCAGTTGCCACTGGCATCCTGTTTGTCTCCCCGCATCTCATGGAGTGGTGCCTCGAAAATCGAGTCGCGACGGAAGTTTGCCTTGCCGTCGCCGCGCAGGATCATGTTCGTGGTACCGATGGCAAACAATTTATCCTGAAGTTCTATTCCGTGGAGTCGATTCTTGCGGATATCCTCCTTTACCGCATTGTTGTTACCTGCGTCCTTAAACATCCGGTGCATCGCGGCGATGAGAAACGACGCCGTTCCTGCCGCTGGATCAAGAGAAGTGGCTCGGTTGGTCTGTACAGCATTTCCCGAAAGATAAGTGGACACACAGCCGGTTGAGTACGCACGGGAATGCGCACGAATCGTAGTCGATTTTGGTTTTGGAACTCCAGGGAATTTTTCAATCAAGAAGGGG
>CAIMSP010000176.1 GCA_903844215.1 uncultured beta proteobacterium
CCTATGCACAGGATTCTATCGAGCGTCACCACCCTTGAGCAACATTTGATCGCGGTCTCGGGCGACAGCGACATTTACCGGCCGTTGGCCTGTCCGTACTGCGGGGTGGGCGGCCTGTGGCGCCACGGCTGCTACTACCGCAAGGCCGATCGCGATACCAATGCCAGCGAGTCACTCAATCCGGTGGTGGTACTGCGCTACCTGTGCCCGGCATGTGAGCGCACCTGTTCACGCCTGCCGTTGTGCATCGCGCCGCGGCGCTGGTACGACTGGGCTGTGCAGCAGGTGGTGTTGGCGTTGCTGCTGGCCGGTTGTTCCGTGCACCACTGTTGCAACTGCACTGGCCGGGCTCGCTCGACGGTGCGGCGCTGGCGTGACTGGTTGCAGTCGCGCAGCGAAGAGTTCTGTTTCTACCTGCGCAGTCGATTTGCCGAACTGGGGCGCCATGCTGAACGCGACGCGTTCTGGCGCCACGTGATCGAGGGCATGTCTTTGGGTGTGGCCATGGCTTGCCTGGATCGGCACCTGGTCGTCCCGTGATGAACAGCACCTGAGCCGCAGGCAAACGGTCTGTTCCCCGCCCGGGCGGGGAACCCACACACTTTGGCCCCTTACAGAAAAGGCGCTTGGGGATTCTCATCGGCACTTCTTTAACAGGAGGTGTTTGCATGAAAGAGATCGATCCCGTGGCCTTGTTCCGGCTGTCGGTGCTGGGGCCTATCGTCAGCCGCGAGCGACTGCTGCGCGGCGAGTTGCAGCAACTGATGCGCGAGGCGGCACAGCGCGAGTACGCCATTCCCGGCTCGCAGCGACGACTGCTTGGCGAGAAGACCGTCCAGGCTTGGTATTACGCATGGCGAAGAGACGGCATCTCGGGCCTCACGCCCAAGGTCCGCGTGGACCGCGGGCAGTCCAAGATCTCACCCGCGATCCAGGAGGCGGTGCTGGCAGCCAAGCGCGAGAACCCACGGCGCTCCATCAACCAGATATCGCGCCTGCTCATGGCCGCCGGACTGGTCGCCGATCAGAGCCTGTCGCGATCAAGCGTGCACCGACTGCTGCAACAAAACGGCCTGTCCCAACTCACGGGTTCAAGCAGTCTCCCCGAAGAAAAGCGCAGCTTTGGCGCCGAGTTTGCGGGCTCCATCTGGTACGGCGACGTGATGCACGGGCCGCGCGTGGCCGTCAAAGGACAGTTACGCAAGACCTACCTGGTCTCGCTCATCGACGACGCCTCGCGCCTTGTGGCGCACAGCGCGTTCTGTCTGGGCGAGACGGCGCTGGATATTGAAGGCGTGCTCAAGCAGGCTCTCTTACGCCGTGGGGTTCCCATCAAAATCATTGTTGACAATGGCGCGGCCTACCGGGCCACCACCTTGCAGGGCTTGTGCGTGCGCCTGGGCATCCACCTGATCTTCTGCCGCCCCTACGCACCCGAGGGCAAGGGAAAGTTGGAACGTTGGCACCGCACGCTACGCGACCAGTTCTTGAGCGAACTCGACGAGCGCCGCATCAACGACCTGGACGATCTGAACGCGCGGCTGTGGGCCTGGCTGGAGCAGGTCTACCACCAGACGCCTCACGCCGGGCTGGCGGGCCTGACGCCGCTGGCGCGCTACCAGCGCGACCTGCCAAGAATCCGTAGCCTGGGGGCGAAGGCATCTCAAATCGATGCGTTGTTCCTGCACCGGGTCCAGCGCTTCGTGAGGAAGGACGGCACGGTGTCGTACCTGGGGCAACGCTTTGAAGTGCCCTATGAACTGTCGGGCAAGACCGTGCGCTTGGTGGTCGATCCCCACGCACAGCGTGTCGTGGGCGTGGAGGATGAAGCCGGCGCATCGCTGGGTGCGGCCACGCCCCTGGACCAACTGGCCAACATCCAACGTGTGCGACGCAAACCCGATCCAACGCCAGCAGCGATGGCGCCGCACTCTGGCCCGAACCTGGTGGAGTTGGCGCATGCGCAATACCATGGCCACCACGGCACCAATCCCGGCTCGAAGAAAGCGGGGTGAGCCATGTACCTGCAACACTTTGGCCTGCGTCACGCCCCCTTGGGCAAGGACCTCACCGAGCCCTGGGATGACGGCCCTCTGGTCAAGTTGGCCGAGCGCTTCAACTGGTTACTCCAGTCGCCCGGCATCGGCCTGATCACCGGCGAGCCCGGCGTGGGCAAGACCGCCGCGCTACGCAGCCTGACCCACACGCTGAACCCGCACCGCTACCAGGTGCTGTATCAGGCCGAGACCGACTTCGGCCGCATTGACCTGTACCGCGGCTTGGCGCGCGCTCTGGGGCTGGAGCCCAGCTACCGGCGCGCTCAACTTTGGCGCGACATCAAGCAGCGCGTGCACGAGATGGTCGACAGCAAGCAGGTCACGCCCTTGTGGATCATCGATGAAGCGCAGAACTTGCCGCCCGAGTTCTTCCGTGACTTCCCCTCGTTCCTGAACTTTGCGTTTGATTCGCGCGACCTGATGAGCGTTTGGCTGGTGGGCCACCCCGTCCTGGCGCAGACGCTGGAGCGAGCTCCGTATGCGGCGCTGTCCAGCCGCATCCAGGTCCGCGTGCAGCTCAAACCGGTGGTGGAGCGCGAGCGCTTCTCCCTGCTCATCGCGCATGCCTTGAAGAGCGCCGGGTGCCAGCACACCTTGCTGTCCGAGTCGGGAATGGAAGTCTTGCGGCAAGCCAGCAAGGGTCTACCCCGCCAAGCCGGGCGCGTCCTGTGCACCGCCATGCGACTGGCCGTGCCCAAGGGGTTGAACCACCTGCCCGACGAACTTCTGCAACAAGCCATCGCGGAGCTGCAATGAAACACCCATTCGCAACGATCCTGCGTCGCAGCCAGGTGGTCCTGACGATGCCCAGACTGAGCGACGAGGCGGTCATAGAAATCCAGGACCTCCTTCATCAGGCGCTCGATCTCTTCGAGGAACACTACGGTGACCAGATCGATCACTTCTATCAGAGTCTGCACGAGCAGGCCCATGACCCAGCACTGGACCTGGGGGACTCACCGTTCTGAGACGGCCCAGCGCCCAAACCTCAACGCCGCCGGCTTCAACCCTGGCGGCGTTGCTATTGGTGCCAGCGCCGCCGCCGTCCCGCTCAAAGTGAGGCCCGTGCACCTTCAAAAATGTCGTGGGACACCGGACCGAATTCAACCCTGGATAGCGTGGGTGGCCGACTCCAATCTATCGTGGGACGTAACAATAGCGGCTTCGCGCACACCGCTGAAGCCAAGAGGTGAGAGTTCTCCAACGTTAAATTGTTGCTGAGCCTTGTTCAGCGCGTCAACGGCTTCGATGAATGTGGTCATGGGTTTCCTGTTTGGTTTTCTATTGGCCTTATGGGCACGGATGTCTGAAGTAGATGTTCACAGGAAAAATTCCAAAGATCGCTCCCAGTCCAGGCACCTTGTTGAGTGTTGTGAGACAGCATCGAGGTACAACATATTTGCCCGAGAGGCGGACGCGCCGGCCTCACGCGCGCACTGAAAAATCAACCGAGGTTCCATCTCAACAAACATATAACTCAGCAGCTCATTCGCTTGATCCGAATGAGCGCAAAGACGACCCTCGCGCAGCGATTCAAGGATGTCTTGTTCCTGCAATATAGGGCCAACGGGGGCGTTGAGGTGACTGGCGATGAGG
>CAIMSP010000177.1 GCA_903844215.1 uncultured beta proteobacterium
GCGGAGGGGCGCATAGGCCTGCACCTGGGATGGCGTCACCAGAGCCGTGCGGGCGACGATTTGCTGCGCAAATGCGTGGCCTGGACCTGGCGCGTCAAACTCAGCCTGTCAACCGAGCGCGACCTGTTCGCGCGGCTGCGCGAGGATGCCGAAAAGGTGGCGATCAAAGTCTTTGCCGACAACCTGCGGGATCTGCTGCTGGCCGCACCCGCCGGTCCGCGCGTCGTGCTCGGACTGGACCCGGGCATTCGCACAGGCGTCAAGGTGGCGGTGGTGGACGGCACCGGCAAGCTGGTCGAGACCGCCACCGTTTTTCCGCACGAGCCGCGCCGCGACTGGGACGGCGCGTTGCACACCTTGCGACGGCTGTGCCAGCAGCATGGGGTGAACCTGATCGCCATCGGCAATGGCACGGCGAGCCGCGAAACCGACAAGCTCGCCGGCGAGTTGATGGCGATGCTGGCAAAAACCGGCGTGCCCGGGTCGGAGCTCAAGATCGACAAGGTGGTGGTGAGCGAGGCCGGCGCTTCGGTCTATTCGGCGAGCGAATTCGCTTCGCAGGAAATGCCCGACGTGGACGTGAGCCTGCGCGGCGCGGCCAGCATCGCGCGCCGTCTGCAGGACCCGCTGGCCGAGCTGGTGAAGATCGACCCGAAGGCGATCGGTGTGGGCCAGTACCAGCACGACGTGAATCAGAGCGAACTGGCGCGCAGCCTGAACTCGGTGGTGGAAGACTGCGTGAACTCGGTCGGCGTGGACGTGAACACGGCCAGCGTGCCGCTGCTCAGCCGCGTCTCGGGCGTGAGCCCGAGCGTGGCCAAGGCGGTGCTGCGCTGGCGCGAGGCGCACGGCGCCTTCAGGAATCGCCAACAACTGCTCGACGTGGCCGGCTTGGGCGCCAAGACCTTTGAGCAATGCGCCGGCTTTTTGCGCATTCGCGGTGGCGACAACCCGCTGGACATGACCGGCGTCCACCCCGAAGCCTACAGCGTGGTGGAGAAGATCATGAGCCAGGCGCAGCGACCGATCGCTGAGCTGATGGGTCGCGCCGACATGCTCAAGACCTTGCGCCCCGAGCTGTTTGCGAACGAGCGCTTTGGGGTGATCACGGTCAAGGACATTCTGGGTGAACTGGAAAAGCCCAGCCGCGACCCGCGCCCCGACTTCAAGGTGGCGCGCTTGAACGAGGGCGTGCAGGCCATCCGCGATCTGCGACCGGGCATGCTGCTCGAAGGCACGGTCAGCAACGTCGCCGCCTTTGGCGCCTTTGTCGATTTGGGCGTGCACCAGGACGGTCTGGTGCACATGAGCCAGCTCAGCAACAAGTTCGTCAGCGACGCGCGCGAAGTGGTCAAGACCGGCGACATCGTCAAGGTCAGGGTGGTCGAAGTTGACGTGGAACGCCAGCGCATCAGCCTGTCGATGAAGCTCGATGTGGACGCTGGCGCGGCGGGCACGAAGCGGCCACGCGAGAATCGCTTCGAAGGCGCGGGCCGCGGCCAGACGCCAAGGCGCGGACCCGATGTGGTGGTTCAATCCGCCATGGGATCTGCCTTTGCCAAGCTGCAAGCGCTGAAAAAATAGTTCCAGCCTGGCGCCAGATATTCGACCATGAAAGCCCTCAGCATCTATGCCGGAGCGCGTGCCTTTGAGCAGATTCAACGCCAGGGCTTGAGGCCGCAGGACGTGGGCGTGATGGCCGGTGCCGCCGGTGGCCCCAAGGGCCTGATGCTCGGAGCGTTGGACCGTTTCATCTTTGGTGACTGGCTGGCCAGTTCTGAGCACGAGCTGCATTTGGTGGGCGCGTCCATCGGCGCCTGGCGCATGGCCACGGCCTGCCGCAAGGATCCGGTCGCGGCCTTCGAGCGGCTCGAGCACGATTACCTGCACCAGCACTACGAATTGCGTCCCGGTCAAAAGCGCCCCACGGCCGATTTCGTGAGCCAGCGCTTCGGTCAGAGCCTGCAGGATTTCTTTGGTGGCCACGTGCGTGAGGTGCTGGAGCATCCGCGCTATCGGCTGCACGTCGTCACCTCGCGCGGCCGTCGGTTGCTGCGGCGCGAACATCCCTTGGGCACGCCGCTGGGCTACCTAGCGGCCTTCCTGACGAATGTGGTTTCGCGCCGGGCCATGGGCGCCTGGCTGGAGCGCGTGGTGTTTTCCTCGGCCCCACCCGGCATGTCGGCTTGTGCCGCGCTGCCGTTTGGCGTGCAGGACTACCGCAGCGTGCAGCGCGCACTGACGGAGTCGAATTTTCTGCAGGCCCTGCAGGCGAGCTGTTCGATCCCCTTCGTGCTGCGCGCGGTGTCGGCCATTTCCGGCGCGCCCGACGGTGCCTACTGGGATGGCGGCATCACCGACTACCACCTGCATCTGGACTATGCCCATCAATCCGGCGCAACGGATTCGGAGCCATGGGTTGGCGCTGATGCTGCCCGTGCGGGCAAGCTGGTCTTGTATCCGCACTTTCAACGCGCCGTGGTGCCGGGTTGGCTGGACAAGAGCCTGCCCTGGCGCCACCGAGCTACCAGCTTTCTGGACAGCACCGTGTTGTTGGTGCCACAAGCCGACTGGGTCAAGTCATTGCCCAACGGGAAACTGCCGGACCGCGCGGACTTCACGTACTACGGCAACGATCTGGCGGGTCGGGTCAAGGCCTGGCAAGGCGCGATGGCCGCGAGCCGCCAGTTGGCGGATGAATTTCAAGCGTGGTTGGAGCGCTGCCAGCGCACGGGCGACGTCGAGTTGCAGCGACTTTGACGCCCGCTTCGGTTGATTCACCAACAAATTGTTACCCGATGAGTCGTGGTGCCTGGCATCAGCTTCTTTGCAACTCATGGCATCATCTCCCCTATGGCAGACAGCACGATCGAATTTATTGACATTGAAGAACTGCGCGTGGGCATGTTCGTCTACCTCGACCTGGGGTGGATGTCCCATCCTTTTCCATCGAGCAGCTTCAAGATCGGCAACGAAAAGCAACTCGAGACCATTCGTTCGTTGAACCTGACGCGGGTTCGCTACAGCGCGGAAAAAAGCGCTCACGCGCCAGAGGTCGGCGACCTTGCCGTGGCGACCCCGGTGACGCCGACTGCGGCTGAAGTGACCGAGGCGGCGCAAGCCCAGGCGCTTCAGGCACTGCAGCGACGCGAATGCCTGGTCGATCAAAGAGCTCGATTTGCCGCCTGTGAACAGCAGTTTGTGCGCGCCACCCAGGCCTGCGCACAAGTCATGAACTGCGTCAGCCTGCAGCCTGAGCTGGCGCGGGAGCGCAGTGAGGCATTGATCGCAGAGATCGTCGCTCAAATGTTGGCCGAAGGTGAATCCATGATTCACCTGCTGTCGGACGGATCGGGCGAGCGCGCGGCCCTGCATCCGGTGAATGTCAGCGTCATCTGCTTGTTGTTGGGCAAGGCCATGGGTTTGAACGAGCCGCAGTTGCAGGTGCTGGGCATGGCCGCGCTGCTGCACGACATCGGCAAGTCCCAATTGCCGCAGCGGGTGCGGTGGCGCGAACCGACCTTCACCGCCATGGAGGACAAGATTCATCAGGAACACGTTGCCATGGGCGTGACGGCGGGCCAGCGCATGGGCCTGCAGGCGGCGATTCTGCTGGGCATCGCGCAGCACCACGAAATGGTCGATGGCAGCGGTTTTCCGCTCGGGCTCAAGGGCGAGGGGATGAGCCCGGCGGCGCGGATTCTGGCGCTCGTGAACCGTTACGACAATCTTTGCAATCCGGCCAATCCGACTTTGGCGTTGACGCCGCACGAGGCGCTGGCGTTGATCTTTTCCCAGACCAAGACGCGCTTTGATGCAGCGAGTTTGAACGCCTTCATTCGTCTCATGGGGGTCTATCCGCCGGGGTCGGTGGTGCAACTGGTGGATGACCGCTTCGCCCTGGTGATGTCGGTGAATTCGACGCGCCCTTTGCGGCCCCAGGTCATCGTGTACGACCCCCAGACCCCCCGGGACGACGCTTTGCTGCTCAACCTGGAACAGCAACCCGAGTGCGGCATCAAGCGCAGTCTCAAGCCCGTGCACTTGCCGCAAGCGGCGTTGAGCTACCTCTCGCCGCGCAATCGCATCAGCTA
>CAIMSP010000178.1 GCA_903844215.1 uncultured beta proteobacterium
GATCATGGCAAACGACAGCATCAGGATCAGCGTGGCAAACAGGTTGATCAACTGCGGCACGTACCTGATCATTCGGAAACCTCCGCGCTGAACGCTGCGGTGCTATGAGCCTTGGGAGCGGCCCGGCGGCTCATTTGGAAACCTCCGCGCTGAACGCTGCGGTGCTATGAGCCTTGGGAGCGGCCCGGCGGCTCATGCAACCCCCAGCAGAATGTTGACCAGCAGGCCGATCACCGCCAACAAAAACGCCGTGGCCAAGAATTCAGGGACGCGAAAGATGCGCATCTTGGCGCTCACGGTCTCGATGAAGGCCATCACGATGCCGCCCAGCGCCAACTTGAAAATCAGCATCGGCAGCGCCAGCAGCAGCGCCAGCGGTGAGCCGGCCTGGGCCACGCCCCAGGGAAAGAACAGCGCCAGCCCGATGCAGGAATAGGCAAACAGTTTCAGGCTCGCGGCCCACTCCAGCAGCGCCAGATGCCGCCCCGAATACTCCAGGATCAGCGCCTCGTGGATCATGGTGAGTTCCAAATGCGTCTCGGGGTTGTCCACCGGCACGCGCGCGTTCTCCGCCAGCGACACCATGGTGAAGGCCACGCCCGCGACCAGCAGGCTGGGGTAGATCGCCAGCTCGCGGTGCGCCAGCGTCGCCACGATGGTGGTCAAGGACGTGGAGCGCGAAATCATCGAGGCGCAAAACAGCACCATCAAGAGCGCCGGCTCGGCCAGAAAACCGACCAGCATCTCGCGCCTTGCGCCCATGGCGCCAAAGGCCGTGCCCACGTCCATCGCCGCCAACGAGATGAACACCCGGGCCAGCGCGAACAGTCCCACCAGCGCGATCGCATCGGCGACGGGCGACAGCGGCAGCTCCGTGGACAGCGTGGGGATGATGGCGCAGGCCAGCAACATGCAGCCAAAGACGATGTAGGGGACCATGCGAAACAGCGTCGAAGCGTGCTCGGCCAGCACCGACTCCTTGTGGAACAGCTTGTGCAGCACGCGGTACGGCTGCAGCAGCGGCGGCGCCGACTTGTTCTGCAGCCGCGCGCGCCACTGGCTCACCCAGCCCGTCATGAGCGGCGCGAGCAGCAGTGCCGAGACGATCTCCAGCAGTTGCGAAATCAAGCCGAGAAAGCTCATCCCGGCGCCTCCAAGCACCTTGCACCACGCGTGCGCGTCAAGCGTCGGCGCCCCCGAAGGCCTTCGCTTTGCTGTCGATCCCCGGCTGTGCCGGGGCCCCTCGCCAGGTAGCTCATGCCTTCACCCATAACAGGACCAGGATCAGCGTCACAAAGCTGTACATCAGGTACACCGAGATGCGTCCCTGCTGCATCAGCCCGATCAGCTTGGACAGGCGCTCGACGCCGCTGGCGACCGGCAGGTAAAGCCAGTGCCACAGCGGGTCCTCCAGCTTGACGTGGTAGCGCGGTTGCTCATCGAAGGGCGTGGGCAGCTCGCGTGTGATGCGAAACATGGGCTCGAAGATCTGGCGTATCGGTTGGCCAAAACCTTCGGCCGTGTCCTGCATGCGCGCCGTCTGCCAGGGGTAGCCGCAGTCCCAGGGCGCAGCGCGCCGGGTGCGGCCGTGGTACAGCAGGCGCACCAGCAAGTAGGCCAGCGCAAAGCAGGCCAGCACGCCCAGCAGGAAGATCGCCGGCGCGTAGCTGGCGCGCTCCAGGCTCACCGGCACCAGCAGCCAGCCGCTGCTCGCCACGGTCTTGGCCAGACCGTCGGCCACGAGCAAATGCGTGACCGGGTCGATGAGCGCGATGACCTGGTTCGGCAGCAGCCCGAGCAGCACGCAGCCCAGCGCCAGCCACAGCATGCCGATGCGCTCCCAGGGGCCGGCGTCGCGCGCCTGCGCCAGTTTTTCTTCGCGCGGCTGACCCAGAAAAATCACGCCAAAGTACTTGACCATGGTGTAGCCCGAGAGCGCAGCGATGAGCGCAATCAGCGCCCCCACCACCGGCACCAGCATGTTCAAAAATGAGCTCGGCAAGCCGGTGGTGAACAAAAAGCTTTGCAGCAACAGCCACTCGGCCACGAAGCCGCCCAGCGGCGGCAGGCCGGCGCAGGCCAGCACGCCGATGAGCGTGGGCCAGGTGACCCAGGGCATATACCTGATGAGGCCTCCGAGCTTGCCCAGGCTGCGCTCACCGGTGGCGTGCAGCACCGCGCCGGTGCTGCAAAACAGCAGGCTCTTGAAGAAGGCGTGGCTCAGCAGGTGGTACAGCGCGGCCGTCAGCGCCAGCGCCGACAAGGCGTGCATGGCGTAGGCCGAGAACAGCAGCGACAGGCCAAAGCCCACGCACATCAGGCCCACGTTCTCGATCGATGAATAGGCCAGCAGGCGCTTCATCTCCACCTGCACGGTGGAGAAGACCACGCCAAACAGGGCACTGGCCAGGCCCACGGCCATGAGCAGCACGCCCCACCACCAGAGGCGCGTCTGCAGCAGATCAAAGGCCACGCGCAGCAGGCCATAGAGCGCGATCTTCAGCATCACGCCGCTCATGAGGGCGGAAAATGGCGAGGGCGCGGCCGGATGCGCTTCGGGCAGCCAGGCGTGCAGCGGCAGGATGCCGGCCTTGGCGCCAAAGCCGAACAGCGCCAGCACGAAGGCCACCGAACTCCAGAACGGCGACAACTGCTGGGCGCGCATGTTGGCAAAGGTGTAGTCGCCGGTGTTCGCCTGGAGCACGCCAAAGCACAGCAGGATGCCCAGCGCGCCGATGTGCGCCACCAGCATGTAGAGGAAGCCGGCGCGGCGGATTTCGGGGATACGGTGGTTCGCCATCACCAGAAAGAAGGACGAAAACGCCATCGTCTCCCACACCACCATGAAGGCGTAGGCGTCATCGGCCAGTACCACCATGGCGATGCTGGCCAAAAACACGTGGTATTCGAAGCAGATCAGGCCGGGTGGCGTGCCTTCACCCTTGCGAAAATAGCCTGCGGCAAAGGCCGAGACGCCGGCCGCAACGCCGCCGATGACGATCAGGAAAAAGGCCGAGAGGCTGTCCAGGCGCAAATGAAACGGCAATTGCGGCAGACCGATGGGCAGCACGGCGACCTCGGGTGCGCTGAACGCAGCGCTCAAACCCACGCCCAGCAGCAGCAGCGAAAACGCCCCGCCCAGGGGAAACAGCACGACCGCGACGAAGCGCAAACGGCGCAGCCGCAACACGCCCAGCAGGCCGATCAGCAGCCAGGACAGCACCACCAGCAACACCCAGTCCAGGTGGACCCAAGTGGCAGGCGCTGCAAGCATGGTGATGATGGTGAGCGTGACGTGAGAGAACTAACTTTCATGCCTCGGGGCGCGGCGCCGCCGATGCATGAAGGTCAGCGCGTCTGGTAGTTCACATCGACGCGGCGGTTCCTGGCCCAGGACTCTTCGTCGTGACCGGTCGCCAGCGGCTTTTCCTTGCCCAGGCTGACCGACTCCATCTGCTTCTCGGGCACGCCGAGCAATTTCATCGCCTGACGCACGGCATCGGCGCGCTTTTGCCCCAGGGCCAGGTTGTATTCCCGGCCGCCGCGCTCGTCGGCATTGCCTTCGAGGCGCACGCTGGCACTGGCGTGGCCCAGCAGGTACTTGCTGTGCTCCTCGACCAGCACGCGTCCGGTCGGCGCAATCTCATAGCTGTCGTATTCAAAGAAGACGCTGCGCTTGGCCAAGCCGGACTTCGGGTCGTCCAGCGGATGCAGCACGACGGACTTGACGGTGGTCTGTGGCGCTGGCTGCTCGGCCGGCGGGGTGGTCGCGGCCGGCGCCGTCACCGGCACGACGGCGGCATCGCTCACCGGCGGCGTGTCGAGTTTGGTGGTGCTGCAGGCGGCAAGGCCTGCGGCCATGAGCAAAGTGGCGAGGAATTTCAAGTTCACAGAAGATCCTTTCGAGTGACGCCCTGGTGGCGGAGAAGGCCCCGCCAATCCAGGTTCGCGGTTTGACACCGATTGTCAAACATCATCGTTCCATTCTAGGTGGCTTTTTTGACCCCTCCGGGCCCGCTCTAGTATTTTCCAATCCAGGTATGAGCCTGAAGCACGGTGCAGAGGAGAACTTCTTCCTGCGGGCTTGACCGGATTA
>CAIMSP010000179.1 GCA_903844215.1 uncultured beta proteobacterium
ACTTCATCGCCATCGCGTATTTGCGTATGTCCAAGCTCAAGCATTTGCCTTCCAACCCATTGCTGCCGGCCTTGCCTCAAGCCGGTGTGCTAATCCACCGGTGCCTGTGATGTCAAGTTCCACACTAAACGGCATAGAGCCGGTGAAAGCCACGGGTTCGATGCGCGTCACATGCCCTTGCAGCGGCGCCACGCCCGGGCCCAGGGACAGCCGCACCAGAGCGCCGACCTGAACGCGCGTGGCGTCACCCGAGAGCACATCAATCACCGCATCGACCTGACCGGTGTCGGCTATTTCCAGCAGCGGCTGCCCGACGTTGACGGGGCCGCCACTTTCCAGATGGACTTTGATAACGCGCCCGCTGATCGGCGACTTCAATTTCCAGCGCCCTGCGACAAGGTCTGCTTGATCATTGCGCCCCTGGCTGGCGGCCAGTGCGGCACTCGCCTCGTTGAGCGCGTGTTCGGCCACATGCGCCTGCGCCTGCGCCGCTTCCAGCGCCTTTTGCTGTTCCTGTAAGTTCAGCGCCGCCTGATCGCGAGCCGAAGCCGAGACGAAGTTTTCACTGGCCAGTTTTTGCGCTCGCTCGAAATCGAGTTGGGCCCGCGCCAGCGCCGCCTGCTGGCGCTGCAACTGCGCCAGCGCCGACGAGCGCGCGGCCTGCGCACTGCCCAGGCGTTCGAGCAACACGCTGCGGGTGCGCGCATCCAGCATCTGCGGCGCCACCGGCGTGAGCGTGGCCACCACCTGAGCGGCGCTCACCGTGTCGCCCACCTTGAGCGCCGGGCGCTCCAGTTCGGCGGCGCTGGGGGCGGTGATGGTGTAGCGGTTCTGCGCGCGCAAGCGCCCGTCCTGCTCTATCGTCTGCTCGAAACGGGCGAGGCTCACCGTGCCCGCATCCACGGCCAACGGGCGCGGCCTGAAGGCCCACACCAGAGCGCCTGCAGCCAGCACGGCCAACAGGCTCCAGCCCGCGTATTTTTGAATGGCGTTGATCTGCATACCGCTCCTTTGAGTTATTCGCGCAGCTTGAGCACGGCCACCAGGTCCAGCCGGTCGATGTGGCGGCGCACCACCAAAGCGCTGGCCACACCTGCAGCGAGCACACACAGCGCGGCCCAGCCGTAGGTGCTGGGCGCGATCACCACCGGGAAGTCGATGTTCTCGGAAGCCATCAGCTGCATCAGGCCCGCCGCCAGTCCGTAGCCCAGCACGCCACCCAGCGGCAGGGCCGTCAGCAGCTCCAGCGCCAGCTCGGACAGCAGCAGCACCGAGACCTCGGCGCGCGTCATGCCCAGCACGCGCAGGCTGGCCAATTCCCAGGCGCGCTCGGACAGGGCGATGCGCGCCGAGTTGTAGGTGATGCCCACGGCCATGGCCACGGCAAACAGCGTCAACACGGTGGTGAAGAAGCCCAGATTGCGCGCCGTGGTCTCGTTGAAGCTGCGCAGCAGGCTGGCCTTGTCGGCCACTGCCGCGATAGCGGGCGCTGACTTGATCGCCGTGTAGAAACCTTCCAGCTGGGTCGGGTCGATGCGCAGCGCGGCATCGGTGGCACCGGCATCGTCGCCCGCGAGCCGGTTCATCGCACCCAGCTCCATGAACACCTGCTTGCCAAACATCGTGCGCACCACCTCGGTCACGACCAGGCTGGCCTGCCTTCGGTGCCACAGCCTGAACTCGATCTGCACGCGTTCCCCGACCTGCAGCCCCAGCTCGCGCGCCAGCAAGGCGTTGATCATCACGCCGTGCTCGGGCATGGGCAAGGCGCCGCGGTCTTCGTCGATCACGCGCAGCAAGGCGGGCTGCAGCGCGTAGCCGCTCAGCACCGTGTCCACGGTGCGGCCATGGGCGCTGCAGCGCACCGGTTCGTTGCGCTGCAGCTCGGCGTCCAACACGCCGGGCAGGCGCTGCAGGTGTTGCGCCGCCGTGAGCTTGACCGGCCGGTTGAAGTTGAGCAGCACGTCGCCTTGCTGCACCAGACGAAACTGCACGTCAACGATGTGGGCAATCGCGTCCAGCCAGAACGCCCCGGAAATCTGCAGAGCCACCGCCGCTGCGATGCCCAGCACCGTCATGGCGGCGCGCATGGGGCGGCGCTCGATGTTGCGCACCACCATCAGTGTGGACGCATCCCAGCGCCGCGCCAGGCCCAGGCGTTCCAGCAGCGTGGGCTTGAACAGCGGCGGCGCGGGCGGCTGCATGGCCTGCGCCGGCGACAGGCGCACGACCGAGCGGATGGCGCTAAAGGCACCCAGCGCCGCGCCCAGTGTCACCAGCAGCACCGACACGACCACAACCCAGGGAACGCTGTGGTACTCCAGCTGCGTGAAGCGAAACACCTGGGCGTACATCTGCAGCAGCACCTGGCCCAGCCACAGACTGAGCAGCAGGCCCGCCAGCGTTCCCAGCGTTGACAGCAGCACCGCCAGCGCGATGTAGTGGGCGGCAATCTGCGCATCGGTGTAGCCCAGCGCCTTGAGCGTGGCGATCTGCGCACGCTGCGTCACCACCTGGCGACTCAGCACCACGTTCAGGATGAACACCGCCACCGTCAGAAAGATGCCGGGCAGCACGGTGCCCAGAACGCGCTGCTCGGCCAGCTCGTTCTTCACGATGGCGTTGGACAACTGCTTGTCGCGGTTCACCGCGCCAACCCCGCCATAGGGCTCCAGCAGCCGGTCCAGGGCCGCGATGACGGCGCTCTCGTTGGCGCTGGCGTCCAGGCTCAGCGCCAGCTGGTTGAAGGCGCCGTCCATGTCGAAGGCCGTGGCCAGGCGCTCGCCATCGACCCAGAAAACGCCAAACCATTGGTCATCGGGGGCGCCACCACGCGTCGCATAGACGTACTCGGGCGAGAGCACCGTGCCCACGATGTGCACGCGCTCGCGCCGACCATTGAGCAGCGCCACCAGCGTGCTGCCGGCGTGCAAGCCGCGCACCTGGGCAAAGCGCTCGCTCACCACCGCCTCCAGCGGCGCCACCCGTTGCGGCCAGCGACCGCTGCGCAGCGTCAGCACATTCAGGCTTTGGCGCGGTTCAGGGGCTGAGGCGCTGTGCATGGACTGCGCCCGAAGCTCGAGCGAAATGAAGCGCGCCGTCACCGACTGCAGCACCTCGGGCAGATCAAGCTGGACGTCGAAGGCCGTGCTCAACTGCAATTGCGCCACCCCGTCCAGCGCCGCCACCTTTTCCCGCAGCGTCAGCGGCGCCCGGCGCACGCTGGCAAATACGTCGGCGAAGCGGCTCGCCAGGTAATAGGCGTCGCGTGAGCCCTTGAGCGACTCGTGCGTGGAGAACTCGCCCACGAACCCGGCCACACCGCAGGCCACCACCACGGCAATCGTCAGGGCCTGGGCACGCAGCTGCCAGAGGTCGCGCCAGAGCTTGATGTGCAGCGCCTTGAGCATGCGGCGGCACTCACCACGCCAAGGTGGCGGCCTCCTGTTTCTGGGTGTTCACCTGGGTCTGCGCGATGCGCCCATCGGCCAGGCGCAGCACGCGGTCGGCCATCAGGCTGATCGGAACGTTGTGCGTGATGACCACCACCGTGGTGCCCAGTTCGCGGTTCACCTTCTCGATCGCCTGCAACACCAGAATGCCGGTGGCGCAATCGAGCGCGCCCGTGGGCTCGTCGCACAAGAGCACGTCCGGGCGCTTGGCGATGGCGCGGGCGATGGCCACGCGCTGCTGCTCGCCGCCCGACAGCTGCGAAATGAAGTGATCCAGGCGCTGGCCCAGACCGACCAGTTCCAGCGCCTCCTGCGGGCTCATGGGATGGGCCGCCAGATCCGTCACCAAGGCCACGTTTTCACGCGCGGTCAGGCTGGGAATCAGGTTGTAGAACTGGAACACAAAGCCCACGTGCTCGCGCCGGTAGCGCGTCAGGTCGGCATCGCCTGCCTGCGTGAGTTCATGCTCGCGCCAGCGCGCCACGCCTGCGGTCGCACTGTCCAGGCCGCCCAGAATATTCAGCAAGGTCGATTTGCCACTGCCCGAGGCGCCCAGCAACACGATGAACTCGCCGGGGTAGATGTCCAGGTCCACGCCGCGCAAGGCGTGCACCGCCGTCGGGCCCTGACCGTAGTCCTTGGTCAGTCCCCGTGCCACAAATACCGCCGTGCGCTCTGGCTCAGCCATGCCGTCCTCCCACGCCGCCATCGCCGGGCTCCAACGCCCAGCAAAACCGTCGCCACCACTTTAGGACGCGGCTTGCTTGGCGCGCTTGATCTGGCGCAAGCCGCCTGCCGGGGCGGGTCGGCGCGAGCTGGACGGTGCTATTTCGCCAGGCGCGAAAAGGTCTTGCGAAACTTCGCCACCTTGGGTCCGGCCACGGCCATGCAGTAGCCCTGGTGCGGGTTCTTCGCGAAGAAGTCCTGGTGGTAGGCCTCGGCCGGCCAGTAGTTGCTCAAGGGCAGCAGTTCGGTCACGACGGCACGCGTGCAGTCCGGGTCACTTTGCAGTTCGGCCAGCACACTGCGCGCCACGGCCTCGTGTTCGGGCTGGGAGAAATAGATACCGCTGCGGTACTGCGTGCCGACATCGTTGCCTTGGCGGTTCAGGGTGGTCGGATCGTGGATGGTGAAGAAGATCTCCAGGATCTCGCGCAGGCTGATCTGCGCTGGGTCGAAGCGGAGTTGGACGACTTCGTTGTGCCCGGTCTGGCCGGTGCAGACCTGCTCGTAGCTCGGCGCCTGGATCTGGCCATTGCAGTAGCCGCTCTGGATGGCGCTGATGCCCTTGACGCAGACGAACACGGCGTCAAGGCACCAGAAGCAGCCTCCGCCCAGGGTGATGGTTTCTATAGATGGGTTCATGGCATGAGTCGCGCGCGCGCTTGGTTCTTACAAGCCCCATTCTCGCCCTTGGGAAAACACCCTGTTCGGGCAGGGGCACAACGGTTAGGCTGGGACCTCACCATCGGGAGAAGTGATTGAGCCAATCCGTTATCGTGCCGCTGTGGGCTTTTGGCCTGCTGGCGGCGCTGGCCCTGCTCGCCGCGCTGGAATGGCTGCTCCTGCCCAGCGTGCGCTGGTACCTGCGGCGCAAGGTGCGCGGCGTCATCGACGAAATCAGCGTGCGCCTGAACATCGACATTCCGCAATTCAAGCTCACCCGGCGCCAGGCGCTGATCGACCGGCTGCTGCTGGACCCCAAGGTGCTGGCGGCCGCCGACGCCTACGCCGCTGCCCAGCACATGCCGGCCGACGTGGCGATGCAGCGCGTGCAGCGCTATGCGCGCGAAATCGTTCCCGCCTTCAACGCCTACGTTTACTTTCGCCTGGGCTACTGGTTGTCCAAGACCTTTGCCCGCATCAACTACCGCGTGCGCCTGGGCTACACCGACAGCACGGCGCTGGCGGCCATCAACCCCAAGTCCACCGTGGTGTTCGTGATGAACCACCGCTCCAACATGGACTACATCCTGGTGTCGTTCCTGGCGGCGGAAAAGGTGGCGCTGAGCTACGCCGTGGGCGAGTGGGCGCGCATCTGGCCGATCCAGGGATTGATCCGCGCCATGGGCGCCTATTTTGTGCGCCGCGACTCGGGCGACCCGCTGTACCGCATGGTGCTGCAGCGCTATGTGCAGATGGCCACCGAGGCCGGCGTGCCGCAGGCCATGTACCCCGAAGGCGGCCTCACCACCGACGGCCGTCTGCGCGCACCCAAGCTCGGCCTGCTCGACTACATGCTGAAGAACTTCGACCCGGCGGCAGAGCGCGATCTGGTGTTCATCCCCGTGGGCATCAACTACGACCGCGTGATCGAGGACCGCAGCCTGCTGCGCAAACTCGACCCCCACGCGCGCCGCTCATCCGCATGGCAGACGCTGCGCATCACCAGCGGCCAGCTGTTCAAGCAGATGCGCCTGGGCCTGCTGGGGCGGCGCTACCGCCATGGCTATGCCTGCGTCAACTTCGGCAAGCCCTTGTCCATGCGCGACTACGTGCAGACCCACGACCTGAACCTGCGCCGTCTGGACGACGCGGCGCGGCGCGCCGTCGTCACCACGCTGGGCGAGACGCTGATGCAACAGATCGGCCTCATCATCCCGGCCCTGCCCGTGCCGCTGGTGGCCAGCGTGCTGCTGCGCGACCCCGAGCGCGCGCTGTCCGAGCTGGAACTCAAGTCCGAGGTGCAGGCGCTGATGAGCCGCATCGAAGCCATGGGCGCGCATGTCTATGTGCCGCGCAGTGACCGCGACTACGCCATCACCGTGGGCCTGCGCATGCTGCTGCTGCGCCGCCTGGTGCAGCAGCAGGACGGCCTGTACCGCGCCTCCCTGCACGAGTTGCCGGTGCTGGCCTATTACGCCAACTCGATCGCGCATTTGCTGGAACGGAGCTGATTCAATCTATCGGCATACTCTCGCACCATGACATCGCCTCTACTGAGCCTGCTGCAGCGCGTCTTCGGTCACCCGAAGAAGGCCATCCTGCCGGCTCCAGCCCGCGCCCAGGCGGCTGAACCTGCCGCTGTCGCCCCGGGGCTGCCCACGTTGCAGTCGCTGGGTGCGCGGCGACCGCTCATTTCGTCGGATGGGGACATCGTCGGTTTTGAGTTCCAGGTTGGCGAGCACACATTTGATCGGCTGGCGCAGCGAGCAGACCGCCATGGGCAGGCTGCACATGCGTCGGCGGTGCTGACCGCAGCACGGCTGATGGGTCAATCCGGCAAGATCGGCTTTGCCAGAGTGCCTGCTTCCTGGCTGTTGCAGGCGACCCAAGTTCAGGCCGGACCCGAGATGATGGTCGGACTGGAACAGGACGGCGACTCCGAGCAGACGGCGCAGGTGCTGCACGACACGGAACAGGCCGTGCGTCGTCTTCGAGACGCAGGCGCCAAGGTCGGCTGGACAACGCAGACCCGGCTCGAATCCGCGCCGGATTTCCTCATGCTGCACCAGCGAACCCTGTCCATGGCGGAGCTGCTCCAAAGCATCCCACTGCGGCCTGCGGCCTGGGCTGCGGCTCCCGTTTTGCTGACCGATATCGCCAACTTGGACGATCTTGAGTTGGCCCTGCAGCAAGGCATCCGCTGGGGCTGTGGCGCACCGACTGCGCGCAGCCACACCGCCGATTCCGACAAGAACCTGCCGGTGCCGCCGGAGGTCCAGCGCATCGGCCAGCTGCTGCACCAATTGGTCACCGGCGCAGAAATCATGGACATCGTCGCGAAGATCAAAGGCGATGTGGGACTGTCCTACCGGCTGCTGCGTCGCATCAACTCGGCAAGTTTCGCGCAACTGGGAGCGAGCGCCACGATCGAACAGGCGGCCATGATGCTGGGGCGCAACGAGCTGTACCGCTGGTTTTCGATGTTGCTGATCCAGTTCGCGGGCCAACGCAAGACCTCTTTTGCGCTGCAGGAAATCGCCTTGTGGCGGTCCCGGTTGATGGAGTTGCTGGCCCAGGAAAAGGGCGACCCCGCCGCCGGCCAGATGTTCACCTTGGGTCTGGCTTCGATGCTGGGCTTGCTGCTCAAAACCAGTCCGACCGAGATCATCTCGGCCCTGAATTTGCCGGAGCCTGCGCGCCAGGCGCTGTTGGAACAAACCGGGCCCTGGTACGACTATCTCAGAATGGCGAGCGCAATGGAGAATCCTTCGGAGCTCGAATCCAGCCCGGGGCTGGAACCCTTCGGTGGGCCTTCACGGGCGCTCGAACTCTCGGATCAGGCCTGGACCTGGGCCGCCAACAACAGCCAGCGCGCGGCCCAAGGCGCCGCGCTATAGCGCAAAGTCAGGCCACTGATCCGGTCTATCGGAGGGGTTCGTCATTCGAGATCTACGACCGACGCTTGCATTGCACCAGGCGACACGCGGGCAACCTCACCGGTCGTTCCGCGCCCCACCTCCAGCATCTTCCCCCGCTCCATCGTCACCACGCGCTGCGCCCCGGCGATCGTCTCGGGCCGGTGCGCCACGATGATGCGCGTCAGGCTCATCTGCGCCAGGGCCTGCGTCACACGCTGCTCGTTGGCGATGTCCAGATGGCTCGTGGCCTCGTCCAGCGCCAGCACCTTGGGCTTCTTGTACAAGGCCCGCGCCAGCAGCACGCGCTGCTTTTGCCCGCCCGAGAGGCT
>CAIMSP010000180.1 GCA_903844215.1 uncultured beta proteobacterium
CGCCGAGCGCCTCCTGCTCGAACTCAAGGGCAAGCTCGGCGCCGACCTCGCGCAGCAGGCCTCGCCCGTCGGCGCCGCGCAGGCGGACATCCTGCAAGCGCTGGTGGCGCTGGGCTACAGCGACCGCGAAGCAGCGGCGGCGTGCAAGGCGCTGCCGGCGGAGTCCGGTGTGAGCGATGGCATCAAGCTCGCATTGAAAGCGTTGGCGCGCTAGTTTCGCGGCGAGAGGCACGGATACCATCCCTCGAAATGCGATACTGAGAACAGAGCCGGACAATCCCTGCTCACGTCAGTTGAATTCCACCCTCGTCGAAAGCCACCACAATGGACAGGACTCCATCCGCCGCACGCTTGTCACGGGTGCTGGCACGGTTGCTTGCCTCCTTCGCGCTAGTCGGCACCATTGCCGGTTGCGGTGGCGGAGGGGGCGGCTCGGGTACGCCGCCAGCGGACGCATCGAGCGCTCCCGTTGCGGCCGTTTCGGCTCCACTGGCCTTCGCAGCAACAGCGGTCGGAGGTGCCAGCCCGCTCCAGACTGCAACGCTCTCGAACGTTGGGAGCGCGCCGCTCCGGCTGACGGCGCTTGCGACCAGCGACGCTGCGTTCCAGATCGCGGGGGGCACTTGTTCGGCCGGGGCTCCGATTGCCGCAGCTTCAAGTTGTACGGTCACCGTCAGGTTCAACCCAGTAGCAGTCGGTGCGGCCGGCGCTTCGCTCACCTTCAGCCACAACGCGACGCCGGACACTTCGACTGTTAGCCTTTCCGGAACCGGCAGCGCAGTCACGGGACCCTTGGCGGGAGTGTCGGCGGCAGTGGCGTTCGCGTCGACGGCTATCGGAAGCACAAGCACCGCGCAGAGCGCCACACTCACGAACTCGGGTACTGCGGCACTCGTGCTGTCTTCCGTCGTGACCAGCGATACCGCCTTTAGGATCGCCGGTGGGACCTGCTCGGCAGGAACGTCGATTCCGGCCGGATCGAGTTGCAGCGTTCTTCTCACCTACAGCCCAACGGTTCCAGGCGCGGCAAGTGCTTCGCTCACATTTACGCACAACGCGACGCCGAATACTTCGGCGGTTAGCCTTTCCGGAACCGGCAGTGCGGCCCCGACACTAGCCCCCGAGGCAACTCTGACTGTGTCTTCGTTCGCCTTTCCCTCAACATCCGTGGGGAACACGAGCACCGGCCAAGCGTTCGCGCTGAGTAACACAGGTACAGCACCCCTGACGTTGTCCTCGATCACCAGCAGCAACACCGCCTTCAAGCTGATCGGCGGTACGTGCGTCGTCGGCCAAGCCGTGGCAGCTGGCAGTTCCTGCACGGTTGCAGTTGCATTCAGCCCGACGAGCGGCGGCACGACGAGCGGCACACTGACCTTCGGCCACGATGCAGTGCCTGGCACGTCGACGATCAGTTTGTCTGGAACCGGCAGCGCGACGGGAAGCCCACTGGCGACGGTATCCGCGCAAGTGACGATCGCCTCGACGCCCCTCGGAAGCACCAGCCCGGCGCAGGTCGTCACGCTGAAGAGCTCGGGTACCGCTGGCCTGGTCGTGTCTTCGGTCGCTCTCAACAATGCACTGTTCGCGGTCACTGGCGGCACTTGCGCGGCTGGAGTTGCGATTGCCGCCGGTTCGAGTTGCACGGTCATCATCACGTTCAGCCCTGCAGCGCTAGGTGCGGCAAGTGCCTCACTCACCTTTACGCACAACGCGACGCCGAACACATCGACTGTGAGTCTCAGTTCCTTCGCAACCGCAACCGTGGCCGCGGCTGGGTCGAATCCGGTCATCGTGGCTGCGGACTGCTCGCGCCTGCTTTCGCAAGCCCAGGCCGTCGCCTCGCTGTCGATCAGCGGCGCCGACATGCAGCAGGTCGCTGACATCCTGCAAGCCACCAGCCCGAACCATGGCTACCAACTGTTTGCTCGCCTGCCATCGACGGTGATGTGGTGGGTCCGCTCACAAGCCGGCCCGCTGGACATCGCGTCGATCGGCTCGGCAGTCCACGAGACGAATCATGAGTTCGATAGAGCAATGCGCAATACGTGCAACTCAGACCACAAGGCACGGTTGCTGCTTGACGGCGCTGTCATCCAGACAGACCTGATCAGCGGCCAGCTTTTGACGGCGAACTACTCAATCGCCGACGAGACGATTCCTGCGAGCCTGAAAACGGCGCTCCGTTACTACTACATCACGCGGTCCGCCACGGTGCCGGGGAATGATTTCGCGATCATGCTCGACGAGCTGAACGCATACACGGGCGCCGCCGAGTTCGAGCTTGACCTGCTGTCGAGCGCGACGTACTCGCCACTCATGCCGCAGGGGGTCAAGGCCGATGTGAATGCTGGCGGCCAGGTGGACTTCATGCTCTACACGCTCGCCTACCTGAAGGCGGCGCGGTTGAACCACCCGGCGACGTACACGGCGATTCAGGGTCAGGCCAACACAATTGCGTACATACAACTGGTCTGGGCACGGGCAGAGGCCAACCTCGTTGCCTTGTACCCGTACACGGTGTTGTCGGGCGCGGGCGGCATGGTCGTGTCAAAGGACGCACTCGCTGCCGCGTACTCGTCGGACTTCATCGCCGAACTCGACAACCTGGGCATCACGCACCAGCCGCTGAGCGCTTGGTCGGCGACGTACCTGCACTAAGCGATATCCCCTCAGGCCAGGCGACCAATGGCGCCTGGCCTGAGTCATTTCAGCAGACGTGGCGCGCATGAGCATACAGACCGATGACTTCGCCCCGGCGCGCCGCGTGGTCAGCGCGGCTGCGGCGTCGCCCAATGAAGAGGCGATCGAGCGCGCGTTGCGGCCCAAGGGGCTGCAGGAGTACGTCGGCCAGGTCAAGGC
>CAIMSP010000181.1 GCA_903844215.1 uncultured beta proteobacterium
CGCGCTCAGGCCTAGGCGCAAAGCGCAGACATAGCGGTGGCTATGGCGAGCATTTGCAACAACGGCATGGGTGCGAAGGCGCGCTTTCATGTTTCGATATTTCTGGGTTGGAGTACTAGAGTCGATCCAGCGGAATGGCCCACAGGCCAGCGCCAAAGGACAAAGCCTGTGTTCCGTTATAGAGAACGAGTCCGGTCAGGAATTGCGAACCGGTGATTTCACGCAGCTTGCGCAGTCCTTTGAAGTCGCTCATCTGCACACTGGCAGCAGCCTTGACTTCGATGCCAATCACTTTGCGCATGGGGGACTCCAGCACGAAGTCGACTTCGACTTGGTCTTTGTCCCGAAAATGCGATAGAAACCATGACTCTGGCGTCAGACTCAGAATTTTCAGCAACTCGCCGAAGACCCAGGATTCCAGCGTTGCACCAAAGCGTTCGCGCTGGGTCAATACCAGCTCGGACGTTAGGCGCGTCAAGGTGGATTGCAGGCCGGAATCCAGAAAGTGAATCTTGGGCGTCTTGATCAATCGGCTCAGTTCGTTGCGACTCCAAGCAGGCAGGCGGCGCACAAGAAATAATTTTTCCAGGATGCCAATGTATTTGTCAACCGTCTTGCTGTTCAAACCGATTTGCCCGCCGACCTGGCTCAAGTTCAGCAACTGCCCGCTGAGCTCCGCAGCGATGCTCAACAACTGTGGCACTTGGCTGAGCTGATCGATCTGGGCGATGTCCTGAATGTCGCGTTCGACCAAAGTGGTCATATACGCGCGAGCCCACGCCTGACGTCGCGCCGGGGTCGTTCGCAGCAGCATTTCCGGGTAGCCGCCGACAAGAACCTGCTGTGTGATGTCCGCCTGTCTGTGTGCCGTGGATGCACCCATCGGCCAACTCTGCGCAGTGGCATGACTTAGAAAGTCATTGGGCCGACGCGCCAATTCGCAATGAGACAAAGGAAGCAGCGTGAGGACATCGACACGCCCAGCCAAACTGTCCGCAATCTGCGGTAACGCCATCAGGTTGGCCGAACCGGTGATCAGGAACCGCCCAGGCCGACGGTCTTGGTCGATCACCAGTTTGAGGGCCAGCAGCAGATCGGGTGCGCGCTGTACTTCGTCGATGATGGCGCGATCCAAGCGTCTGACAAACCCCAATGGGTCGGCCCGAACAGCGCCAAGCAGCGCTGGATCGTCCAGCGAGTAATACGCCATCTCGCCTTCGTATTGGCGCACGAGCGTGGTTTTACCGCACTGCCGCGGACCGTTGATCAGCACGGCTGGCGTGTCCGCGAGGGATTCGCGCACTAGCGCATCAAGGTGGCGGGGATATAGCCCACCAGCAGGAAGATGGTTCACCGGAATCAACCCCCGTCTATTTCGGAATAATGAATCGTCTAATTCGGATTTAACTGCCGTCCATTATGGATCAAAAACCGTGTGATGCGTTCGGTCAAGGTGCTCTAACGCTCGGACCATTCCGATCTGACAGTGGGGTCTGGGATCATCGTTCCCCATGCCTGAATCGCCATCTACTATGAAGTTGAACTAAACCGCTGACGGTGGTGGTCTTCAAGGACTACCACCGCGTTTTTGTTTGCGCGTGGGTCTGATCTGAATAGCGCGTTCGATCAGCCGCGCTCTGCCGCATCACTCGCGACGATCTTCCCGTTGGCTTTGGATTTTCCTGAAACCGGACGCCTACGGCCCAGGCCGAAATCGCAAGCAGCCGTTCGACAACAGCTTCAACCAGGTTCTGGCCCAGGTTCAAGCACCAAAGAAAAGAAGACATCCAGTGGGTTGTTGTACAACTTGAACAAGATGGTGTTGCGACCCTTGTGCAAATGCACCAGACGCCGTTCCTCAATCAGATTGGCATTTTGAACGTCCTGTTTCAGGCTCCTGAAGCCGCCGGGCGTGTACCAGCGCTTGGCTTGATTTCCGCTGGTCCAGACCAGTTCGTCGTTAACCCATGCCTTGGCATCATCGTCAGCACCAAAGGCCATCCAGACGTCGCGCTCCTTGTCTGAGTTGAGCTCGGTGTAGCCGTAGTACATGGCTTGCTCGGCCGCGTCGGGAGGGATCAGCGGGTAGGGTGTGGAACTGACATACTGCCAGCGCAAGAAGCGGCCGGCTTTGCCAAGGTAGACCGCATCCAGGTCGACCAGTAATTCCGGCGGGTAGACCTTTTTCATGCTGCCGGGATCTGGCGCGGCGAACGGTCCGATGACATACCAGTGGTCCACGAACACGCGGTTGGCAAAGGCAGCGCCGCTGCCCAGCACATTGCCGTAACCCAGGCGCAAGTTGGCGACTTCTATCGGTATCGGCTTGAGCGGCGCGTCATAGCGCCGCAGGTTGAGGTCGCTCACATCCGAGTGCCGATGGTCTGACTGAGCGCCCACGGCAATCTGGCTGCGCCTTACGCTGCCGTCGCTGCGGCCCGCGCTGCTTCCTGTACTGCCATGAGTTGCGGGTTTTCCAGCGGCCTTCGGACCCTGCCCGGCCTGCGCCGCAGAAGCTGGCGTCCCGGCCTGGGTCAACGGTGTGCCGTCGGCTTGGTGCTCGGACAATTGTTGCCGGCTCTGCACCGCTTCGCGGGCCTGCTGCTCATAGCGCTCCAGGGCCTGCGCCACCTGTTCATTGGTCTGCACCTGCGTCGGGTCCATCGCGGGTTCGGCCTTCGCTTTCTCCTGTGCCTGTTGCTGAACTTTTTCGAGCGCCTGTTGCGGGGACATCTTCAGCAGCTTGGCCATTTCCTTGGCACGCGCCGCTTGTTCGATTTTTTGGATGCTGTCGCGCAACGCTCGCGCCTGGGCCAGCATTTCCTGAGGGGTCTGGACGACGGGCGGCTTTTTGCCGCCTTGCGATATTGGTGCCGCAGCCTTCTTCTCATGTTCGGAGACATCGCCAGCCGGGTCTTTCTTGGAAGGATCGGGCGGCTGTTGCGCCCGATCGATGCGTTCCATCAACTCCTTCATGGCCTTGAGGCTATCGACATGGCGGCGCATGCCGTGGCGTTCTGCCGCTTGGGTAGACGCCTCAACCTGCGGGCCATTGGCGCGCACGGCGGCGTCCGCCAGGGCGTGGTTGTGCCATTGCGAAATGGCCCACAGCAAGCCTGCATGCAGCGCCAGAGAACCCAGGATGAACCGACGCCGCTGCACAAGGCGCGACAGCGGCGGCGGTCGAGTCCCGTACGCCGTCCCTGGTGAAGGTGTCTCAAACATGGCGGTCGCTCGGCGCTTTGACGTCCACGCCTACTTGCGCGTGTGCATAGCGATATGCGTGAGACCGGCGAGCTGGCACAGGTCCAGCACATGCACGATGTGCTGGTAGGCCGTCGCCTGATCCCCGTCGACGCGCACGCTGCGGTTCACGTCGGCCGCCGCTTCCTTGCGCAGCCGCTCATGCAGTTCCAGCGTGCCGATTTGTTCGCCATCCACATAGAACTTTCCCCCTTTGTCCACGCCAATGATCAGCGGCGCAGCACTGGCTCGCGTGGCAACAAGAGACGCCGATGCGCTGGGCAGCACCACCGGCAGTTCCTTGCGCTTTTCGTTTTCAGTTTGTTGCTTGAACGATGTCGCCACCATGAAGAACATCAGCAAGAAAAAGATGCAGTCGATCAGCGCGATCAGACCGATCTCTGGTTGCTCTTCCTCGCCCAGATGAATGCGCACCTCAGGCTGCCTGAGTGATTTGGGTGACTGCTGCGGCCTCGTCCTGAGCCACAGGAGCCTGCAAGAACCATTCCTGAATCAACGCATGGATGTGCCGCTCAAGCGACAAGCCAAACATGAGCTGACGGTTCTTGAAATAGTGGTGCAAGCCCAGCGCCGGCAAGGCCACGGACAAGCCTGCGGCGGTATTGATCAGCGCCTTGGAAATGCCTCCCGCCAGCAAGGCCGGGTCGCCCATGGCACCGGAAAACGCAATCACGTGAAACGCCTCGATCATGCCGATCACTGTGCCAAGCAAGCCCACGATCGGCGCCACGGTCGCCACCACCGCCAGCGGATACGCCTTTTGCTGGTGCGTGCGCAACTCCAGCGAGGCCAGGTCGGCCGCGCCTTCACCCAGCGTGCGGGCGTCCTGCCCGCGTTGCGTGATCAGATAGCTGATCACCCGTGCCAGGGTGCTGTCGCTCTTTTGCAAGACCTGTTGCATGAGTGTGTAATGTTTGCTCTGCCACAGCGGCAACATCGACTCGACCAGACCTGCTGGCGTGATGCGGCTTTTACGAAAGTGCGCGAAGCGTTCCAAGGCGACGGCCACCATCAACAGCGACAGCGCCGCAATCACCACGACGCCGATGCCGCCGCCGGCCAATTGGCCCACAAAGTCGATTTCCTGCGCCATCGTGGCGGGCGCGATCAGCAACAGCAGCGAGCCAGCGAAGAGAGTGTTTTTTTGCGTGAAGAACCCAGAACGTTGAAGGGGAAAGCGCAGTGCCGGACTTTGGCCGAATAGGGGCACAGAGCCCCCGCTTTGAGAAGACAAGAACCGGAGCTTGATCACTTACGGCTGGGGTAGCAGAACGACCTGCACATAGTTATCCTGGCGCAAGTAGCGCTTGGCGGCCGTTTGCACATCGCCCACCGTCAAGGCCGCCACATCCTTCTCATAACTCAGCACTTTGGCCAGGTCCCTGCCGTACAGCACGGACTGGTGCAACTTGTCCAGCCAGTAGCCGTTTTCGCGCAACGACTTGCGCTGCGCAATCAGCCAGTTCTGCTTGACCTTGTCCAGATCGCCGGCGTCGGGGCCGGCGTCTTGCAGCTTTTGAATTTCGCCCATGGCTGCGGCGATGACCTTGTCCACACTCTGCGGCCCACACGGCAGCCACAACCTGAACTGGTATTTCTGGTACGGCACGTCGCTGATGCCCCCGCCCATGCCGCCCCCGTAGATCAGCGTGAGCTTCTCGCGCAGCACGTCGACGATTTTGATGTTGAGCACGTCCACCATCGCACTCGCACGCATGCGCTCGTCGGGCGTGTCGGTCGCAGGGCCGGCGAAAGTGATGGATACCGTGGCCTTGGCTTCGGTGCCGGCGTGCACTTCCTTCTTCACCACGCCCGTCACGGGCCGCACGCCCAGGTCCACATACTGGGTCGGCAGGTCGCCCACGGGCAGGCTGGCCAGATAGGTGGCGAGCAAGGGCTTGACCAGCTCGGGCTTGAAGCTGCCCACCAAAATAAACGTAAAACCCTTGGCGCTGGCAAAGCGCTGCTCGTAGATGGTCTGGATGCGCTCGAGTTGCAGGCCCTCGAAGTTTTCGGGCCGCGCCGTCAAAAAGACGCGGGGATGGCCGTTGTACAGCGTGCTCTGCAGCGCATCGTTAAAGATGGCTTGCGGGCTCACCAGGGCGTTCTTGCTGGCATCACGCGAGCGGCTGACAAACGACTGAAACAGATCTGCATCCCGGCGGGTTGCGCCAAACTTCAGGTGGATCAGTTGCAGCATCGACTCCAGATCGGCGTTGCTGCTGGAACCACCCACCCACTCCTTCTCGGCGTCCAGGTTGGCAGACATGTTGAGCACTTTGCCCGTCAACATCTTTTGCAGCTCGATGGGCGCAAAGTTGGCCGTGCCCATGGCGTTGACCACGGCGGTAGCGTAAGCGGCGTTGTACTTGTCCGCGATCGGATACAGCGACTGCCCACCAAAGCGGCCTGCGCCAATCAGGATCTCGTCGTTCTTGAAGTCGGTGGTCTTCAGGATCACCTTCACGCCGTTGGACAGTTCCAGCTCGGTGAAGTCCATGGCTTCGCTGCGGCGCTCCGCCACGATCCGGCCCGGCTTGGGCAACTCACTCATCAGGCTCTTGGCAAGCGCCTTCTCGACCTTGGCCAGCACCACCGTTTGCTCGGCCTGCTGCACCGCGCTCAACAGTTGCGCGTCCTTGGGTGTGGTCGAGTCGGCGTTGTCGGTGCCGGCATAGACCACCAGTTTGGCGGCCTTGTCCGGGATCACGCTGCGGGCAAAGGCATTCACCTCGTCCCGGCTGATGCCCGGCAGCATCTGCTGCGCGTAAGCCAGTTCGTTGGCGATGCCGGGAATGGACTCCTTGACCAGGAAGTTGCGGATGTACTCCGCAGCGCAGCTGTCCGAGTTGGTCTTGCCCAGTTCGGCCACGCCCTGTTCGTAGCGGCGCAGCAGGTTCTTCTTGCTGCGCTCCAGCTCCTCCGGGGCGAAACCGAACTGGCGCGCACGTTCGTTTTCCTGCACCAGCGCCGCAATCGCGGGCTCGGAACCCTGGCGCCCCAGCAACGCGCTCGACCCGAACCAGCGGTAACCCGGCGCCGCCGCCGACAGCGCGCTGCCACCGCCCACGAAGGGCGGGTTGGCTTGCTGCGTCAACTCCTGCATGCGCTGGCCCAGCATCATGCCAAACAGCCGCTCGACCATTTTTTGCCGGACGTCGGCCAGCGTGAGTTCGGGCTTGTCCACCATCACAGGGAACTTCAGCTGGATCACATTGTTGGTGGCTTCCTTGTCGGTGACCACCACGGCTTCAGAAACCGTGCGCACCGGCAATTCGGGGTAGGTGCGGGGCCGCTCGGAAGGCGGGTTTTGCAACTGGGAGAAATTGGCCTGGATCAGCGCCTTTGCATCTGCCGGTTCAATATCACCGACCACCACCACCGCCATCAGGTCGGGACGGTACCAGTCGCGGTAGAAGCGCTTTGCGGCGTCATGCTTGAAATTCTTGAGGATGTCCTCGCTGCCGATGGGCAGCCGATCCGCGTACTTGGAACCGCTGAAGATCTTCGGGAACAAGACCTTGTTCATGCGGTCCTGCGCGCCTTTTCCCAGGCGCAACTCCTCCAGCACGATGGAGCGCTCCGAATCGATATCCGGGTCCTGAAAACTCAGGCCGCCGGCCCAGTCGGCCAGCACCAGAAAGCCCTTCTCCACAGCCTCGCGCTTATCCGTCGGCAGCGGCAGGATGTAGACGGTTTCGTTGAAGCTGGTGTAGGCGTTCAGGTCAGCGCCAAACTTCAGCCCGATGGATTGCAGGTAAGAAATCAGCTCGTGTTTTTTGAAGTGGGTGGAGCCATTGAAGGCCATGTGCTCGACGAAGTGAGCCAGGCCGCGCTGGTCGTCGTCCTCCAGCACCGAGCCCGCCTTCACCACGAGCCGAAGTTCCAGGCGCTTTTCGGGGCGGGTGTTCTTCTGGATGTAGTAGGTCAGGCCGTTGTCCAGATGACCGACCTGTACCTGGGGTCCCACAGGCACCGGGTCGCCAAGCTTGAGCCCCGCTTGCGCAAAAGCGCAAGCCGTCCAAAATAGCAAACCACAGGCCAGTTTGACTGCGCGACTGTTTGACATATCCATCCAAGAAGATTTGAAAATGAGCGGAGCTTGGTGTGATCGGAACGTCGGCCATGTTCCAGGAGTCAGCGCCCGCCTTGGACCGAGGCATACAATAACTGGAACCGTTACCAATTCTAGGGTGCAGGTGCAGGCGGAGCGCTACGTGTTTTCACTTAGACAATGTCAAACTCAGTTTGGGTCAAGTGGTTTAGCGTGACGGCGCCGTCCAGGACCTCATCGAGTTCGCGTGGGTGCCAGCGTAGCGAACCAACGCCCGGCTCAAGCTGCGCTGGGCGTGAACAGAACAGTGTGAAAAGCTGCTTCGCAATTCGAGTTGCATGGCCGCCGATTCAAAATTGAAATACAAGAGCTATCCGTGGACGCGAAAGCTAAGCCGGCTCATAACGAAAATAAGGAAGAGTCGGCATGAGAGCTTTTTGGATAAAGAGACGGCGCGTCATTTTGATCGTGCTTGGCATCGCCGTCGCGGCTGCCGTGCTGGGCTATTTCGTGCTGAGAAAAGGCACGCCGCCACCCACGCAAACCGTGGCGGTGGAGTACGCCGACCTGGAGAGTTCGGTTCAGGCAACCGGCACGCTATTGCCCTTTCGCAAGGTGGACGTCGGCGCTCAGGTCAGCGGGCAACTGCAGAGCCTGAACGTGGAACTGGGTCAGCACGTGCGCAAGGGCGATCTGCTCGCCAGCATTGATCCCACACTCGCGAAGAACGAGTTGCTGGGACAGGACGCGGCCCTCGAGCAGCAAAATGCCACGCTTGATGCGCGCAAGATCGATCTGGCCGCAGCCGAGCGCGAACTGGCACGTCAGAAGACGATGCTGGCGGCGGACGCCACCACGGCGAGCGAGCTTGAAAAGGCCGACATCGCGGTGGGCAAGCTCCAGGCCGACATTCGCGGCTTGACGGCGGCCATACGCCAGTCGCGCAGCCAGGCGGATACGGCGCGCGCCAAACTCGAATACACGCGCATCGTAGCGCCCATCGAAGGCGATGTCATCAGCCTGCCGGTGCAGGAAGGGCAGACCGTGAACGCCAGCCAGCAGGTGCCGACCATCCTGACACTGGCGCAACTTGAAACCATGACGGTGCGGGCGCGTGTGGCTGAAGCCGACGTGAACCGCATTCGCAAGGGACAGAAGGTGTACTTCACCACCTTGGGCGACTCGAAGAAGCGCTTCTACGGCACGGTGCGCACGGTACAGCCCACGCCCGAACGCATCCGCGAAGCCTTGTTCTACAACGCCTTGTTCGAAGTGCCCAACAAGGGCGGCGAATTGTGGTCGGACATGACGGTCCAGGTGGCCTTTGTGCTGGAAGAACACAAGCATGTTTTGAGTGTGCCCGTGGCCGCTTTAGGCAAGCGTGAGTCCGAAGGCCACTACCTGGTGTCGGTGGCGAATGCCGATGGCACGGTGGCCGAACGCAAGGTCAGCACCGGCCTGGACGACCATGTCCACACCGAAATCAAGGACGGATTGAAAGAGGGCGAGAAGCTCGTCATCACGTCCACCACTGACGGCGGGAATCCGTAGTGGCCTTGCTCGAGCTTCGCGGCGTCGTCCGGCAATTCCAGACCGGAGACGCTTCCATCGCCGCGTTGCGCGGTATCGATCTCAGCATCGAGGCGGGTGAATTCGTCGCCATCGTCGGCCCCTCGGGTTGCGGCAAATCGACCCTGCTCAATCTGCTGGGTTGCCTGGACCGGCCCAGCGCGGGCAGCTACAAGGTAGGTGGTCGCGACACCTCCACGCTGGACGCCGAAGCCTTGGCGGCGTTGCGGCGAGAACACTTCGGTTTCGTGTTTCAGCGCTACCACCTGCTGCCGCAACTCGACGCGTTGGACAACGTCGAAGTACCGGGCATCTACGCGGGTCTGCCGGCCAAGGAGCGCAAGGAGCGGGCCACGGCGCTGCTCACGCGCTTAGGGATGGCGCAGCGTCTGTCGCACCGGCCATCGCAACTGTCGGGCGGACAGCAGCAGCGCGTCAGTGTGGCGCGCTCTTTGATGAACGGCGCCGACGTCATCTTGGCGGACGAACCCACCGGCGCGCTGGACAGCGAGAGCGGCAAGGCCCTGCTGGTGTTGCTGCGGGAACTGAACCAACAGGGCCACACCGTGATCGTGGTCACGCACGACCACAACGTCGCGTCGGTGGCCGACCGCACGATCGAGTTTCACGACGGCATCATCGTCAAGGACACGGGCCGACTGCAGCGCGAGGCAGGCGAAGGCGCCTTGGAAGAGCCGCCACTGCGTCCTCAGCGCGCACCCTCACTGGGTCGCTTCGCCGGTGAATTCAGGGAAGCGTTCACGCTTGCCCTCAAGTCGGTGCTGGGCAACCGGATGCGCAGCGCACTGACCATGCTGGGCGTGATCATCGGCACCGCGTCCGTCGTCACCATCATGGCGGTGACACAAGGGGCGCGCGCCTCGATCGAGAAGAGCGTGGGCAAACTGGTCGCGAATTCGGTGGATGTCTGGCGCGGCAAAGGCTGGGGGGATGACCTGGCCGGGTCCATCACGACACTCACGGCCCGAGATATTCAGACGCTAACGCAATTGCCCTTTGTCACCGGTGTCAGTCCGCAGGCCACCACCGATATGCGCGTGCGGCACCGCCACAAGGATGTGAAGGGGCAAGCCATTGGGGCGGGGGCCAATGGTGTGGTCATCAACTCGGTGCTCTTGGGCGCGGGGCGCGACCTGACCCGTGACGACATTGTGGAATCGCGCCAGGTGGTGGTGATCAGCGACGGCTTGCGCAGCAAGCTGTTCGAAGAAGGAGAAGAGCCGCTGGGTCAGCAGATTCTGTTGGGGGAAGTGCCCTTTGTCATCGTCGGCGTCTCTGCCAAACTGACCGGTGGCGGGATTCGCTTTAACTGGGACGGCGGCGAAACCGTCTGGATTCCCTATACCACCGCGTTGACCCGCATTCTGGGTCGCGACTATTTCGACGGTCTGCACGTGCACTTGACGTCCGATGTGCCTCCTGCGGTGGCGGAAAAGCGCGTCACCGAATTGTTGGAGCGAACCCACGGCAAGAAGGATTTCAATGTCCAGAACAATGCCAGCCAATGGCAGGAGTTTTCCAACGTGACGCTGGTCTTTTCCATGGTCATGGGCCTGATCGCTGCGATCTCGCTGTTCGTCGGTGGCGTGGGCGTCATGAACATCATGCTGGTGGCGGTGGCCGAGCGCACACAGGAGATCGGTATCCGCGTGGCGGTGGGTGCACGCCCGGCCGACATCGCGCGCCAGTTCCTGATCGAAGCGGTGACGCTGTGCGTGGTGGGCGGTGTCATCGGTCTGTCGCTGGCCGCGCTGCTGTGTTTTGGCGTGTCGCTCGCCACCGACAAGATTCAGCCCGCGATCTCGCTGGCCTCGGTGCTCGCCGCCTTCGGCACCTGCAGCGCCATCGGCGTTATTTTTGGCTGGTTGCCGGCGCGGCGTGCGGCGCGCCTGGACCCGGTCGTGGCCCTGGCGCGGGAGTGAACACACCATGAAAAAAATCTCTCTGTCAATTCTTGCGATCTGGCAACTGGTCGGCTGCGGCTCCATGGTCGAGCACCCGTCTCCCGCTCTTCCGACCCTGCCCACACAATGGCAGCAGGGCGCTGCAGTCCCCGGAACTGCGGCCGAAGCCTGGTGGGAAGTGTTTGCCGACGCGCAGTTGAATGCGCTGATGCAACGGGCCCGTGTCGCCAACTTCGACGTCGTGCAGGCTGCACTTCGGCTGGAGCAGGCACGGCTGCAAACTGCGCTGGCCGACCGCGACCAGTGGCCCACGGCGAGCGGCGGATTGAGTGGCAATGCGAGTCGTCCTCTGGGCTCGGTGCCAGCGCAATCGCCGGTGCAGATCGGCGGCGTCACGTACAGCTTTCCGAGCAATCCGACGATCTCGCGCTCCTATGGCGCGGGCGTCCAACTGAGTTACGAGGCCGATCTTTGGTCGCGTATCGCCGCGTCGCGATCTGCGGCACGTGACCAGCAATCTGCAGCGCAATCGGATTTGGATTACGCGCGCTTCCTGGGTTCGATGGCCGTCGCACGTCACTACTGGAAGATCGCGGCCTTGGATCGTCAACGCCCTTTGCGCCGCGCCACGCTGGACGCAAGCGACGAACTGTTGCGCATCCTTGCTGCGCGCCGCAGCGCGGGCAAGGCCACAGTCGAAGAAGTGATGGCGCAGGAGGATGCGCAACGCCAAGCCGTGGCCGCGACCGAAGGTCTTCGAACGGACCGCCGCAGCGAGCAGAGCGCGCTGGCGCTGCTGCTGGGCGGCACGCCCGAAGAGTTTGCCTTGGTCGACGCCGCAATGCCCGCGCGCCCCTTGCCCGCTGTCGCCGCAGGCCTCCCCGCAGAGCTGCTGGACCGGCGCCCAGATATGCGCGCCAAGCGTCTGCGACTGAACGCCACGTTGCAGCAACTCAATATCGCCGAGGCCGCGCGCTATCCGACGCTCAGTCTTTCGGCCGGTGTCAACACCAGCTCGCAAGCCCTGAAGGATATTTTGTCCAACCCTGCGGGCAGTCTGGGCTGGAATCTGGCGCTGCCGTTGCTGGATGCGCAAAGGCTGGCGAACGCACGCGACCAGCGAAAGATCGACGTCGATCTGGCGGTGGCGGACTTTCGCGACAAGCTGTACGCGGCGCTGGGCGAGGTTGAGTTGGCGCTGGCCAAACAGCCTGACAACGCCCGCAGCACGGAACGCGCCGAACGCTCATTGGAGAAGGCCCGCCGCACCGAGAACATGATGCGCGTGCGTCTGGACGTGGGCGCCAAAGCGCGCAGCGACGTGCTGAACGAACAGAACAGTACGCGCAATGCCGAGGTGGCCCTGTTGCAGGCCCGCCAAGCCGAGCTCGACGACTGGGTGTTGCTGCGCAAGGCGCTGGGCGGGATGTGAAACGAAACCCAGCGACTGTGCCGCTTGCGTCCTGATCCAATGAATGATCGAGAGTCGCTGCTGGCAGCGGTTCGAAGGCCGGTACCGACGCCAAGTCCGCGTTCATTCTTGCCGCATTGGCGCGGGTGCCTCGCAACATGAGGGCTTATGCTCCGGGACTTTCTTCTGCAATTGATCATCAATCCTCCGATTAAGGAATCAGCATGCGGCATTTATCGAATACGCTGCGCTTCGCGCTTGCCATTGCGGGATGGGTCTGCGCTTGCACGGTGGCGCATGCGGATGGCCTGACCGATTTGAAAGCGGCGCTTTCGCGGCTGCAGGGCCAAACGCCGCTCAAGGCGGTGCTGGAGATCAGTCGCAGTTCCCGCCAGGGCGAAGGCAAAGAATTGGAAGAGAGCCTGAGCAAGGCGACGGTCACACTGGAGGACGGCGCGCGTGGCCTGCAGGTGCTGTATGGCAAGGACTTGTTGGCCCGCGTCGAGGCGGAAGAAAACGCCAAGGAAAAGGACGCCAAGGCCAAGACGCCGACGCTGTCGGCGATGGGCGATATCGGCGCCGGCGAGCTGCGCCCGATGATTCTGGCAGCGGGAACCTTGGCGCGGCGCATGGAAAAAGCGGTGTTCAAACGCGAAGAAGTGCAAGCCTACGCGGGCAAGCCGGCCCGGTTGCTGTGGTTTGAATTCCCGCTGGAGAGCCTCCCGGAAAAAGACCGCAAGTACATCAAACAATACGAGGGCAGTCTGGCGATCTGGATTGCGGCCGATGGCACGCCCTTGGCCAGTCACAGCAAGGACAAGGTCTCGGGGCGCGCCTTTGTGGTGATCAGCTTCGAGTCCAACAACGACGAGCAAAGCGTGTACAGCGTGGTCGGTCAGCGCCTGATCACGGTGCGCAAGGAAGCCAAATCGTCGGGCTCGGGCGCCGGCGAAAAGGGCGAGTCGCATGTCACCAAGACCCTGACGCCCCAAGCGTGATGTCTTGACTGCAAATGGACCGTTGGAAGAACCGAACCAACCCGCCAGTGGAATGAGCCTACACCGCGTGCCGATCGTGCTGCTGGTCGCGGCGATCCACGCGCTGCTGCTGGGACTGTTGTGGCAAGCACTGCATCAGCCGCTGCCGAATCGGCCCAGCAGCAAAGTGGCGCGAACGGATCGCTCTCAAAGCATTGTCTTTCTGTTGGAGCCTTATGCGCCCGCTGCGACCAAGCCCCGGCGCAATGAGCCTCGGCTCGAAGACCGGTCAATGCCCGCGGATCGCACGCACGCCATCGCGGCACCCGAGCCGGTCTATGGCAGTGAGGTCTCGAATGCGGCGGCGCTGTTGAGCGCGCCTGCAGCCGTTGAGGCAGCGAGCGCGCCGGTTCGAATGGAGCAAGCCTTGCGCCTGGATGCAAAGACCATGCAGCGGGCGATCGCCGACGCACAGCGCGGAACGTTTCGCGAGATGGCGAAGAATGCGGGCCGCCTGGACGAAATTGAGCCGTTGAAAGCGGACCAATTTGCCGGGGTAATCGCCAGCGCGGCGCTGCCGAGCCTGCTGGAGCAGAGCGAAGCCAGGCTCGCCGCCTTCAAGAAAGAATCGTGCAGGCCCAAATCGAAACCTACCGGTGGCCAGGCCATCGGCGGAGCACCACCACCGCTCGACCCGTCGATGACGCCCAACGATTCGCCGCTCGCGGTGGCCAACCTCAACGACTGCAAGAAATAGCGCACCGCATGGCGGGCCCCGGCTATTCGCGCTGCAACGCTGCGGTCGCCCCGCCACGGTGCGCTTTGCCTTGGTTGCTCGAATTGGTACGATGTTCATACCCCGCACGCTCAGTTGCGGTCGATTTCGCACATGGAGGATGCCCAGTCATGAGTCACTATTCGATCAGCATCAACGGCGCGACGCGCCAGGTGGAGGCCGCGGCGGACACGCCGCTGCTATGGGTGTTGCGCGACAGCCTGAATCTGCCCGGCACCAAGTACGGCTGCGGCGTGGGCAGTTGTGGCGCGTGCACGGTGCAGTTGGGCGGCGTGCCCACGCGCTCGTGCATGACGCCCATTTCCACGGTCGGGCGCAAGCCGGTGCTCACGATTGAAGGGCTGAGCCCGCACGGCGACCATCCCTTGCAGACCGCGTGGCAGGAACTCGATGTGCCGCAATGCGGCTACTGCCAGAGCGGGCAGATCATGACGGCGGCGGCGCTGCTCAAGGAAAATCCGCACCCCAGCGACGCCGAGATCGACAGCGCCATGGCCAGCAACCTGTGCCGTTGTGCCACCTATCTGCGCATCCGCGCCGGCATCCACCGCGCGGCCGAGATCGCCGCGCAAAAGAAGGGGGCCGCATGAAAAACTTCGATGAAACCCTGCCAGTGAGCCGCCCCGATCGCCGCAACTTCCTGCGCCAGACCGCGCTGGGCGGCGGCGGCCTGGTGCTCGGCTTTTACCTGGACGGCGCCACGGCGCAGGAAATGATCGCCAGGCCCGGTCGCGCGCGCACCTCGGGCAGCGACTTTCGACCGAACGCGTTCATCACCATTTCGCCCGATGGCGTGGTCACGCTCATCTCCAAGCAGCCGGAAATCGGCCAGGGCATCAAGACCTCGCTGCCGATGGTGATTGCCGAAGAACTGGAGGTGGACTGGAAGGACGTGCGCATCGTGCAGGGCGACCTGAACCCGGCCTATGGCGGGCAAAGCGCCGGCGGCTCCACTTCGACACCGAACAACTACAACCACTTTCTGCGGCTCGGCGCGACGGCGCGCACCATGCTGGTCCAGGCGGCGGCGCAGACCTGGAACCTGCCGCTGGCGGAATGCGTGGCCGCGCATTCGGCCGTGCACCACCGACCCAGCCAGCGCCGTCTGAGCTATGGCGAGCTGGCGGCGAAGGCGGCAACGCTGGACATTCCGCCCGAGGCCCAGGTCCAACTCAAGGACGCCAAGGACTACCAGTTGCTGGGGCAACGCATCGGCGGTGTGGACAACCTGGCGCTCGTCACCGGAGCGCCGCTGTTCGGCATCGATGTGCGCTTGCCCGGCATGTTGTACGCGGTGTACGAGAAATGCCCGGCCTTCGGCGGCAAAGTCCGCAGCGCCAATCTGGCCGCCGTGAAGGCGCTGGCGGGCGTGGTCGATGCCTTCGTGATCGAGGGCACGAGCCACCTCAACGGGCTCATGCCGGGCGTGGCGATCGTGGCCGAGTCCACCTGGGCCGCGTTCAGCGCGCGCCGCCAGCTCAAGGTGACTTGGGACGAAGGCGCGGTGGCCAACGAAAGCTGGGACGGCTTTGTGGCGCAGGCACAGGCGCTCTCCAAAAAGCCCGGCAGCGTCGCGCTGCGCAAAGACGGCGACCCGGCCGCAGCCTTTGCCGCCGCAGCCAAAACGCTGGACGCGGCCTACAGCTACCCCTTCATTTCGCACGCCAGCATCGAGCCGCAAAACTGCACCGCCTGGTTCAAGGACGGCGCCATGGAGATTTGGGCGCCAACGCAAAATCCGGCGGCGGGGCAGAACCTGGTGGCCAGCACGCTGGGTCTGGCCAAGGAGAAGATCACGCTGCACATCACGCGCAGCGGCGGCGGTTTTGGGCGCCGCCTGAGCGCCGACTACATCGTCGAAGCCGCCGCCATCGCGCAGCGCGTGGCCGCTCCGGTCAAGCTCACCTGGTCACGCGAAGATGACCTGCGCCACGACCACTACCGCGCCGGCGGCTTTCACTTTTTGCGCGGCGCGCTCGATGGCCAGGGCCGGCTCACGGCCTGGCACAACCACTTCGTCACCTTTGCCAACCGCGTGCAACGCGATGGCCAATCGGTGTTGCAGCCGGGCAGCGGCGCCAGCCTCTCGGGCGACGAGTTTCCCGGGCGCTGGGTGGCGAACTGCCTGCTGGAGCAGACACCGATGGAATGCGGCATTCCGATGGGCCCTTGGCGCGCGCCCGGCAGCAATGTGTTTGCCTGGGTGTTCCACAGTTTCATCGACGAACTGGCACACGCGGCCGCACGCGACCCGCTGGAATTTCGGCTTGAGTTACTGGGCCACAAGGACATCGTGCCCGGCAGCGGCGAGCGCGGCGTGCCCTACAACGTGGCGCGCATGCGCAAGGTATTGCAAGAGGTCGCGCTCAAGGCCGAGTGGGGCCGCAAGAAGTGGCCGCGCGGCCAGGGCCAGGGCATGGCGTTTCACTTCAGCCACCGTGGCTACATCGCCGAGGTGGCCGAAGTCACGGTCTCGAAAGCGGGTGAGTTGAAGGTGGATCGCGTGGTGGTGGTGTCCGACATCGGCGCGCAAATTGTCAACCTGAGCGGCGCCGAAAACCAGGTCCAGGGCTCGGTTATCGACGGCCTGGGAACGCTGATGTTCGCCGAGCTCGACATCCAGCGCGGGCGCATCGTGCAGCGCAACTTCACCGACTACCCGATGCTCGGCATCACGGACGCGCCAACGCGCATCGACGTGCACTTTCTCAAAACGAATGAGCCCGTGACCGGCCTGGGCGAGCCCGCGCTGCCGCCCCTGGCGCCGGCCGTGTGCAACGCCATCTTCGCCGCCACGGGCCAGCGCGTGCGCCAACTGCCGCTGAGCCGCGCGGACTTGCGCTGGAGTTGACGCCGGCGTAATTCACCCTGCCATGGCTTGTGATCGATATGCCAAAATGAACGCTATGAGCAGCTCCAACCGCAACGAAGCGCAACAGCGTGCCGACGCCATCCGCAGCTTCAGCGAGGAGCTGGAGCGCCTCGAAGCCGATGGCGTGCTGCGCCTGGAGGCGGCGCAACAGGCGGCTATCCGGGCGCACCACCAGGCGCTGCTGAGCAAGCTGGCGCTTGACTTTGACATCGATCGCGACGCCCAGTCCAGGCAGCTTTCGCTGGGCATGCGCATCGCATCGTTTCTGGGCGCGCTGGCCCTCGCCGCCAGCGTGTTCTTTTTGTTCTATCAGTTCTGGGGCTGGCTCTCGACGCTGGCGCAAGTCGCCGTGCTGATCAGCGCGCCGTTGGCGGCCTTGGTGGCAACGCTGTGGATTGAGCGCAAGGACAGCAGCGGCTATTTCGCCAAGCTCGCGGCCATGGTGACGTTTGCCTGCTTTGTGCTGAACCTGCTCATGCTGGGCCAGATATTCAACATCAGCCCATCCGACAAAGCCTTGCTGCCGTGGGCGGCGCTGGCGCTGCTGCTGGCCTATGCGCTGGATCTTCGGCTGCTGCTGGTGGCCGGCCTGCTGTGCCTGATTGCCTTCCTGGCGGCGCGCGTGGGGGTGTGGGGCGGCATGTACTGGATTCATTTTGGCCAGCGACCGGAGAACTTCTTCCCCGCCGCCGTGGCGCTGTTCCTGCTGCCGCTGTGGATCGATCAGCGGCGCTTCGCCGGTTTCGCCCAGACCTATCGCGTGCTCGCACCGCTGACGCTGTTTCTGCCGATGCTGGTATTGGCGCATTGGGGCGGGGGCAGCTACCTTCCCTTGGAAGCGCAGACGGTGGAGCGCCTGTACCAGGTGCTGGGCTTTGCCGGCAGCGCGCTGCTCGTTGCCTATGGCGTGCGCAAGCAGTGGAACGAAGTGGTGAACACGGGCGTCACGTTGTTCGTCGTCTTCCTATACACCAAGTTGTTTTCCTGGTGGTGGGACGAGATGCCGAAATACCTCTTCTTCCTGATGCTGGGACTGATTGCGCTGCTGCTGTTGTCGGTGTTTCGGCGCTTGCGCTTGCTCGGCGTGACGCGCGCCGGCGCGGAGGTCAAAGCATGAACTGGTCGCCCAAACACAGCCTCATCGCCGGGCTTGGCTTGATCGTGGTGGTGAACGCCATCGTGCTGGGCGGCGTGGCCTACAACCGCAGTGGTGAGCCCGAAAGCGCGTTGCGCTTGAGCGAGCGTGAACTGGTTGCACCCATGCGCGGGTACGGCAACAAGGAGAACAGCGGACTTCCCCTGATGCTGAATTGGCGGGTGTTGCCAGCGGCATCGTCCGACTCGAAAAGGTATTCCGGGGCCAATGCCTTGGCTGGGGGCGCTCCCGAATGGCTCGATCAGGCCAAGATGCGGGCCTTGGGCTTTGACATGTCCGTGCTCAGCCAGCGCGCCGACGGGGCAGCGCGTACCCGGCAGGGGCTGGCGCGCGATGTCTTGTTGGTGCTTGAACTCGACGGCGCGGCGTATCAAACGGCGCTGGCACGCGCCGTGCAACACAGCCAGACGGCGGCTGCACAGGAAGCCACGCCGGCCGGCGTGGTGCTCAAGCACGAGCAGGAGAACAACAGCCGGCGGTTTGTGGTCGATGCCGGACTGGATGTTGCGGCACTGCGCATCCGGCACCCAGATCGCAGCCGCTACGCCATCGTGCGCGGCCAGGTGCGCCCGAATTGGAGTCGCGAAAAGGACGCCGTAGCGCCCGCCGGGTTCATCAGTGGCGTCAGCAGCACCCGCTTGAACCTGCCGCTGGAATGGCGGCGCGTTTTGGAAGTCGCCGCCATGGGTCGCGACGGCCCAGCGCCGCTGCGCTATGTGATCGACGTCCACTTCGGCCAGCGCCTGGAGCCCTGGGTTGCCCAGGCCATGCGTGTCGCGCCGTCCCAATGACTACAGATGGATGGTGCCCTCGCCAGAGTGCGCTACATTCCTGCGACCCCACCCCAAGGCCACGGAGCTGCCCATGACGAGTCCCTTCTTCCATCGGTGCCGCAGCGCCGTCTTGCTGGCCTGTGCACTGGGCCTGACGGTGTCGGTAGCGCCTGCGGCAACACCGAAACCCAAGGCTGCGGCCAGCACGGCGGCGAGCGTCGGCTTCAAGATTGTCGAGTTTGCCGGGCGTGATTTCGAAGGGGCACCGGCACTGGCGCTGACCCTTTCGCTGCCGCTGGACGCGCGGCGCAGCGTGAATGAATTCATCCAGGTCTGGGAGATGCCCGCGCGTGCCGGCGACGCCAAGGCCAAGCGCGACATCAACCATGACGACGAGGAGGAGGACAGGGAGAACGCCGTCAGCCGCGATGCCTCGGTCAGCTCTGCCCCAAAGGATGTGGCCCTGGACGGCGGCAAACCGGTCAAGGGATCCTGGGTTGTGGGCGACAATGCGCGGCTGCTTTACTTCCCGAATATTCGGCCGCAGACGCGCTATGTCGTGCAGATCAAGCCAGGGCTCAAGGCCGGCGACGGCCAAGCCCTGGGCCGGGGTGCCAACTATTCCATCTTCACCGGGGCGGTGACACCGGCCTACTACTTTGCAAGCCGCGGCATGGTGCTGCCGGCCAAGCAAAACGGCGGCCTGCCCGTGGTCACAGTCAACGTGCCCGAGGTCGACATCCAGTTCCTGAGGGTCAAGGCGGACCAACTGCCACGTTTTCTGGACAAGGTCATCAGTGCGCCGAAGCCAAAGAACCGCGCGGCTCGGCAAAACGGCGACGATTACGACGTTGATGACGCCGAAGACCGTGACTGGCGCGCCACCGACCTCAAGGGTGCAGTGAACAACTGGTCGCTGGACAGTATGCACGCGCTCACCGACAGCGTGTTCTCCGGCCGCTTCCTGACGGAGAAGAAGGCCAACAAGCGCAGCGTCACCTTCATCCCGGTGGAAGAAATCATGGACTTGCGCAAGCCCGGCATCTATGTCGCGGTGATGAGCCAGCCCAACCGCTTTCGCTACCAATACCAGGTCACCTACTTCTACGTCAGCGACCTGGGGCTGAGCCTGCGCCTGTATGCCAGCGGCGCCGACGCCTATGTCAGCTCGCTCTCAAGCGCCCACGCCGTGCCCGGTGTGGAAGTGTCTTGGCTGGACGAAAACGCCAAGGTGCTGGCGCGCGCCAGCACAGACGCCAGCGGCCGCGCGGTATTTGCCGAGCGCCCCCCCGGCGCCAAGGTGGCGATGGCGCGGTTGGGGCAGCAGGTCTCCCTGATTGCGCTCAAGGAGCCGGCACTGGACCTGTCCGAATTCGACGTGGGCGGCATGCCGGGCCGCGCCGTGCGCCTGTTCGCCTATTCCGGGCGCGACCTGTACCGCCCAGGCGAGGGTCTGGATATTTCGGTGCTGGCGCGTGACGCCGACGGACAGTCGATTGCGGCGCAGCCCATTGAGGCCATCCTCAAACGCCCGGACGGCAAGAACGAGTTCACCCAGACCTGGCGCCCCAGCGACAAGTTTGCCGGCTACTACCAGCAGCACATCGCGCTGCCGGCCGACGCGCCGACCGGCTTCTGGTCACTTGAGCTGCGCAGCGATCCGGCCGACAAACGCCCGACCACGGTTTACCGAATGGGTGTCGAAGAGTTCCTGCCCGAGCGCATGAAGCTGGAGTTGTCCAGCCAACAGGCCCGGCTCAGCGCCGACGATACCCTGAGCATCGACGTCAAGGGCAGCTACCTCTACGGCGCGCCCGCCGCAGGCAACAAGCTGCTGGGCGTGGCCGTGTTCGAGCGTCAGAAGAATCCGCTGGCGCAAAAGCTGCCGGGCTTCGAGTTTGGCGACAGCAACGAGGACAGCCAACGCGGCCGAGTGGAGATCGCCGAGACCCAACTCGATGACAAGGGCGCACGGGTGCTGACTGTGGACCTCGCACCAGCCCAGGGCAAGCGCTCACCCTACACGGTGCGCGCGACCCTGAGCCTGCTGGAAAGTGGCGGTCGCCCGGTGGTGCGCAACTTCGAGCGTGTGGTCTGGCCAGCCGAGGTGCTGGTTGGCGTGCGCCCGCTGTTCAGCGGCGACTATGCACGCGAAGGCAGCATGGCGCCGTTCGAAATCATTCGGGCCGATGCGGCCGGAAAGCTCCATGGCGCCAGTGCCCTGCCGCTGCGCCTCTACCGCGAGAACCGCGACTACTACTGGCAGTTTGACGACCAGCGCGGCTGGCACTCGGGCTTCAGCGAAACCGATGAACTGGTGGAGACCTCCAGTGTCGGGCTAAGCGGCGGCGGCCGCGGCAAGCTGGCGTTACCGGTGAAGTACGGCCGTTACCGGCTGGAGATCTTCGACCCGCAAACCAAGCTGACCAGCAAGTACCGCTTCTACGCTGGCTGGAGTGCGCGCGGCGACGAGTCCCAGGGTCAACGCCCGGACCGGGTTGCGCTCAAGCTGGACAAACCAGCGTATACGGAAGGTGAGACCGCGCGCCTGACCATCACCCCGCCGCACAGCGGCGAGGCCATCGTCACGGTGGAAGGCGACAAGGCCCTGTGGGTCAAGCGCCTGAACGTGGCGCAGGCTGGCACCACGCTGGACATCCCGATCGACAAGGCCTGGAAACGCCACGACCTGTATGTCAGCGTGGCTGTGTTGCGCCCGGGCAGTGACGGCGAAAAGGTCACGCCGGCCCGCGCACTGGGCCTGACCCATCTGCCGCTGCAGCGCGCGCAGCGCAAGCTGGCGGTCACACTGGAGGCACCCAAACGCAGCCTGCCCGACAGCCGCATCAAGGTGCGGATCAAGGTCGCGGGCCTGTCGGGGCAAGCGGCGCAGGTCACGCTGTCGGCGGTGGACCTGGGCATCCTCAACATCACCCGCTTTGCCACGCCTGATCCGCATGGGCATTATTTTGGCAAGCTGCGCTACGGGGCCGACCAGTACGATGTCTATGGCCGCCTGATTGAGAAGATGGGTGGGCGCAAGGGCAAGCTCAAATACGGTGGCGATGCCACGCCCAGTGCCACCCGCGGCCTGCCGCCCAAGGTCCGGCTGGTCGATATCTTCTCGGGCCCCGTGCGCCTGAATGCGCAAGGCGAGGCCGAGATCCCTGTCGATGTGCCGGACTTCAACGGCAGTCTGCGTCTGATGGCGGTGGTGGCCACCGCCGACCGTTTCGGCAACGCAGAAGGCGAGACCGTCGTGGCCGCGCCGCTGGTGGCCGAACTGCTGACGCCGCGCTTCCTGACCATCGGCGACAAAGCCACCGTCGGCCTGGACTTGAACAACCTGTCGGGTGCGGACCAGCGCTACAAGGTGAAGCTGCTCAGCCCGGATGGACTGAAGATCGAGGGCCCCGAGCGCGAGCTGAGCCTGAAGAACCAGCAAAAGCAGACCCTGCGCTTTGCCGTCGAGGCCGGCACCGCGCTCGGCCTGAGTGAGGTGCGGGCGCAAATTACCGATAGTGCTGGCGTGAGTATGGAGCGCCGTTTCTCGCTGCAGGTGCAGGCCGCAACCCCGCAGCAGCATGTGCTCAAGCGCTTTGTGGTCCAGCCGGGCGCGACCCTGGAAATACGCGAAGCCGACCTGGCCGGTCTGCTGCGCAACACCGTGCAGGCCCAGGTGGTCGTCTCCAACCGACCGCCGATCGACGTACGCGATGCGGTGCAAGGCCTGCTGACCTACCCCTACGGCTGCACCGAGCAGACCACCAGCACCGCCTATCCGCATGTGCTGGTCGACGAAGAAGGCGCGCGGCTGTTTGGCCTCAAGCCCTATACACGGGCGCAGCGCGCCGAGATGCTGGACAAGGCGATTGCGCGCCTGTCCACCATGCAAGCCCCCAATGGCGGCTTTAGCCTGTGGGGCAACGTCTCCGAGCACCAGTATTGGCTCTCGGCCTATGTCGGCAATTTCCTGCTGGACGCGCGCGAACAGGGCTTCACGGTGCCGGATGCGATGCAGAAGAATACGTCCCAGTTCCTCTTGAAATACCTGCAGGAAGGTGTGGCCGGATTGCCTGCGGGCGCGCTGGTCTACAACGAAAACGGCTGGCAGGACTTCCGCTACGGTGGTTCCGGCCGCTTCGGCGTGCTGGCTTACGGCGCCTATGTGCTGGCGCGCGAATCGCGCGCACCGCTATCGACACTGCGCCAGATGTTCGAAGTCCGCTCGCAGGCCCACTCCGGCCTGGCCCTGATCCACCTGGGTCTGGCGCTGAAGCTGATGGGCGATGAAGGCCGAGCCCAGACCGCACTCAGCGAAGGCGTGAAGAAGCCGCGCAGCAACGGCCACTGGTGGGGCGACTACGGCAGCCCCTTGCGCGACGCGGCGCTGTCCTACACCCTGTTGGAGCGGCACAAGATCCGGGTCGATGGCAAAGACAACCTGGTGGGTTACGCGGCCGACGAACTGGGCAAGAACCACTACACCAGCACCCAGGAAAAGCTGGCGCTGTTCCTGTTGGGCCAGAACCTCAGCAGCAGCGCCGATCCGGGCGCCAAGTGGAGCGCCGAATTCACGGCCCGCAACAAGCCCGAAGCCCTGGCTGGCCAGGGCAGCCTGACGCGCCCGCTCAGCGGCGAGGCGCTGGCCGCTGGGGTGCGACTGAAGAATACGCAGAAAGAAAAGCTCTTTGTGCAGCTCGGCTTGAGCGGCTTCCCGGCCAAGATGCCGGCCACGCGCAGCGATGCGATTGCGCTCAAGCGCGAGTTGTTCGACGCCAATGGCCAGCCGCTGCGCGGGCGCACGCTCAGGGTCGGCGATTCCGTCATTGTGCGCATCCTGGTCGATCCGCGCAGCCGGGTGACGCACGGCCTGGTCGTGGACCGGATCCCTGCCGGGCTGGAGATCGAGAACCTCAACATCGCGCAGGGTGAAGGCCTGAGCGGCGTCGAGATCGACCACGTGAACCCGGGCAACGCGATGAAGGATCCACGCATCGAGCATGTGGAGTTCCGTGATGACCGCTTTGTCGCTGCCGCGCGACTGCATGGTCGCTTGAGCCTGTTCTACCGTGCGCGCGTGGTGACCCCGGGCCAGTTTGTCTTCCCTCCGCTCTTTGCCGAGGACATGTATCGCCCCGACGTCTACGGGCTCAACGCCGATGAGGCGACATTCACGGTGGTGGAAAGTCGCGGCGCCGTCAGCGGCGCCACGGCGGCCAGCGCGCCGGGTGCGCCTCGCTAGGCCACAGGTGCGCGCCGTGCTGGGGCCCTGGCGCGCGCGTCTTCGACCGCTGGCGCGGGCGCGCTGGCTGCACCGGACAGTGCTGGCGCTGCTGCTATTGGCCGCGCTGGACGGGTTCTTTGCGCCACCGGTCCCAGGACGCGATGCACCGAATGCCCTCTTGATCATTGCGCGCGATGGCACGCCGCTGCGCGCTTTTGCTGACCGCGACCATGTCTGGCGGCACCCCATCACCTTGCAGGAGGCCTCGCCGCTGTACCTGCAGGCGCTGCTGGCCTACGAGGACCAGTGGTTTCGCTGGCACATGGGGGTCAACCCGGTTGCGTTGCTGCGTGCGGCCTGGCAGTGGGCCTGGCACGGGCACATCGTCTCGGGTGGCTCAACCCTGACCATGCAGGTGGCGCGCATCCTGGAGCCCATGCCCAAGACCATCCCCGGCAAGCTCAAGCAAATCCTGCGCGCGCTGCAACTGGAGCTGCACTATTCCAAAGACGAAATCCTGACGCTGTACCTGAACTACGCACCCATGGGTGGTGTGCTCGAGGGCGTCGAGGCGGCCAGCCGCGCCTACCTTGGAAAGCCCGCAATCCGCCTGAGCCATGCCGACGCGGCGCTGCTGGCGGTGTTGCCCCAGGCCCCCACACGGCTGCGCCCGGATCGCCAACCGGCGGCGGCTCGGGTCGCCCGAGACAAGGTGTTGCTGCGCCTGGACCGGCAGTGGAGTGCTGCCGACATCGCAGATGCCCGGCAGGAGCCCATCATTGCCCAGACGCTGCGTGAGCCGATGCTGGCGCCATTGCTGGCCGAACGCCTGCGCAAGAGCGCGCACGGCCAGCAGCGCATAGACACCACGATCGACCCACAGGCCCAGCAAACGGTCGAGTTGTTGCTCACCAGCCGCCTCGCCAGTGTGCCGCCACGGGTCTCGATGGCCGCGCTGGTGGTCGACAACGCCACACTGGAAGTGCGTGCCTATGCCGGCTCGGCGGATTTTTCCGATCCGCAGCGCTTCGCCTACGTCGACATGGTCAATGCCGCGCGCTCGCCCGGCTCCACGCTAAAACCCTTTCTGTATGGTTTGGCATTGGACGAAGGTCTGATTCACTCTGAAACCTTGCTGGCCGATTTGCCGCAGTCGTTTGGGGGCTACCAGCCGGGCAATTTCCAGCAGTCCTTTCACGGCCCGGTCAGCATGTCGGAAGCCCTGGTCAAGTCGCTGAATGTGCCGGCGGTGGAGGTGCTGGACCAACTGGACCCGAACCGCTTCGTGGCGGCGCTGCGCAGTGGCGGCCTGAAGCTGGAGTTCCCCAAGGGCGAAGCGCCCAATCTGTCGGTGATTCTGGGCGGCGCTGGCACCACACTGGAACAACTCGTGGGGGCCTACACCGCGTTTGCCCGCGCCGGCATCTCCGGGCGTCCGCGCTATACCGCACAGGATCCGCGCGTTGAGCAACGCATGCTTTCGGCGGGTGCCGCCTACATCATCCGCGACGTGCTGGAGTCGGGCGGACCCGTCGGCCGAGCGATGGAAGAAGGCCGTGGCCAGCGCCGCGGCGTCGCCTGGAAGACCGGCACCAGCTTTGGATTTAGAGATGCCTGGGCGATCGGCGTATCCGACCGCTTCACCGTGGGCGTGTGGATCGGGCGCCCCGACGGCACACCCAACCCCGGCTTCTTTGGCGCCAATACGGCCGCACCCCTGCTGATCGATATTTTTGCCGCGCTCGACCCGCAGCCGCCCAGCACCCATGCGCCACCGCCTTCGGTGCAACAGCAAAAGATCTGCTGGCCGCTGGGCACGGCGTACAGCCCGGCGGAAGACCGTCTGTGCCACCAGCAGCGCACCGCCTGGGTCCTCAACCGCACCGCACCACCGACCTTTGCTGACAGGCTGCGACCGGGCGAGTCCCGCTATTTCTATGAAATCGATGCGCGCGACCACCTGCGGGTCAACGCCCAATGCAGCAGTGCCCCGCGCCAGCGCATCAGTGCTGCTCGCTGGCCGGCGTTGCTGGAGCCCTGGCTGGACGCCGACCTGCGCCGTCGGGCACTGCCTCCGCCCTGGAGCGCACGCTGCAAGGGACAAGCCGAGCCCAGCACCGCACTGCAGATTGTGGGCCTGCGCAACGGCGACATCATCAAACGCCCGCGCCCGGAGCAACGGCCACTGATCCGGCTGGAACTGCGCGGGTCCACCGGCCCGGTGTACTGGCTGGTCAACGGCCGGCTGGCAGCCCAGGGCCCGGGCACACAGTCGTTTCTTCACACCTTGGACATGACGGGGCGCGTGAACATCACGGCCATGGACGAGCGCGGAAACTTTGATCGGGTCAGCCTGAGCGTGCAGCCCTAGCAGCCTGTCGGACTGTGCGTGTTACGCCTTCTTCAACAAGCAGGCCTTGAGCATGAAGCTGCCGGCGTCCATCTTGCAGTCCACCTCGTGGTCGCCGGCATCCTGCGGCAGGCGGATGCTCTTGACCTTGCTGCCTTTCTTGAGCACGGTGGACGAGCCCTTGACCTTCAAGTCCTTGATCAAAATGACGGCGTCGCCGTCGGCCAGCGGGTTGCCGTTGGCGTCGCGCACCACGCCGTCGGACGCGCTGGCGTCTTCATCCGAAGTCCCGGCCATGGCCGGCCACTCGTAGGCGCAGTCCGGGCAGATGAAGTTGTCGCCGTCGGCGTAGGTGTTTTCAAGGCCGCATTGGGGGCAGGGTGTGAGGGTGTGGGTCATGGGTTGATTATCCGCAATCGCGCCCGGCGACCAGGGTGCGCTCGCCGCCGCCCCAGCTCAGTACAAGGTGCCCAGCGCCGCCGGCGAGAAGTCGAGCAATTCGTCGCGCCGGCCGTCGCGCACCTTTTGCACCCACTGCGCATCGTTGATCAGGGCGCGGCCCACCGCCACCAGGTCGAAGTCGCCGCGATCAAAACGGCGCAGCAGTTCGTCCAGAGGAGCCGGCTGCGAGGACTCACCGCCGAAAGCGGCGAGGAATTCGCCCGACAGCCCGACCGAGCCGACGGTGATCGTGGGCTTGCCGGTGAGCTTTTTGGCCCAGCCGGCAAAGTTCAGATCCAAGCCTGCGTATTCCGGCTCCCAGAAGCGCCGCTGCGAGCAATGAAAGATGTCGGCGCCGGCGTCGGCCAGCGGCTGCAGCCAGGCCTCCATCTCCTGCGGCGTCTTGGCCATCTGCACCGTGTAATCCTGCTGCTTCCACTGCGACAGCCGGATGATCACGGGATAGTCGGGCCCGACCTCGGCGCGCACGGCGCGCAGGATGTCGGCGGCGAATTTGCCACGTTCGGGCAGCGTCGCGCCACCATAGCCGTCGCTGCGTTGGTTGGTGCCGTCCCAGAAGAACTGGTCGATCAGGTAGCCGTGGGCGCCGTGCAATTCGATCGCGTCAAAGCCCAGTCGCTTGGCGTCGCCGGCAGCGCGGGCAAAGGCGGCGATGGTGTCGGCGATGGCTTCGTCGCTCATCGCCGTGCCGTAGGGCTTGCCCGGTGCGGCCAGTCCCGACGGGCTGTCGATCGGCTCCGGCACAGCCCAATCGGTGCGCCGGTTGCGCACGGCACCCACATGCCAGAGCTGGGGCGCCATCACGCCGCCGGCGGCGTGCACGCTGTCGATCACCGGCTTCCAGGCCGGCAAGGCGTCGCCCCAAAAGCGCGGCACATTCGGGTCGTTCGAGGCGGAGGGACGCTGGATCACCGTGCCCTCGGAAATGATCAGGCCCACGGCGGCAGCGGCGCGGCGCTGGTAGTACTCGGTCACTTGCGGGGTGGGAATGCCGCCGGGCGAAAAGGAGCGGGTCATGGGCGCCATGACGATGCGGTTAGGCAGCTTCAGGGTCTTGCACTGGAAGGGGCGAAACAGGGAATTCAGCGGCATGGAGGGTCCTTGGACGGTGCGTCCCCCGGTTTGAGGAACTGTGTTTTTATTCTATCGGCTGCGCCTTGGAGCACAGGTCACCGAGGCGGCAGTCAGCGCGCCCAGAGCCGGGAGAAGCTCGCCAGCGACGCCAGGCCGGCAAAGACCGCGCCCAGCGCCAGCGCCAGCGTCGGCCCGTGCGCGCCCACCAGACCGAAGCACAAGGCCACCAGGGCCGCGCCGGTGGTCTGGCCAAGGAGCCGCGCCATGGCGATCATGCCGCTGGCCCCGCCGCTGCGCTCGGGCGGGGCGCTGGACATCAGCGCCTTCAGATTGGGCGACTGGAAGAAGCCGAAGCCGATGCCGCACAGCGCCATGCGCAGCACGATCTCCAGCGCCGTGGGATCGGCGGGCAACAGCGCCAGCGAGACCATGCCCGCGCTCAGGATCGCCAGGCCCACGCCGCCCAGCAAACCCGCCGGGTGGTGGTCCGAGAGGCGCCCGGCCACGGGCGCGGCCAGCGCCACCACGATCGCCCAGGGCGTCATCAAAAAGCCGGTTTCAATCGGATTGCGGTGCAGCACTTCCTCGAAGTAAAAGGGCAGTGACACAAAGGCCAGGCCCTGGGCGGTGAACGAGCAGATGGCGGTGAGGGTGGAGAGCGCAAACAGCGGCCGGCGCAGCAGATCCACCGGCAGCATCGGTGCGGGGTGGCCGGCCTGGCGCCGCAACAACAGCGCTGCGGCGGCCAGGGCCAGCGCCAGTGGCGTCAGCACCCAGGCCCAGGGCTCGCGCTGCGCCGCCGAGGCCAGTGCCATGATCAGCGCGGCGAAGGTGACCGAGGTCAGCAGCGCCGTCATCGGGTCGAAGCCGTGGCCGCGGCGCGCCGTGCGCGGCAAGGCGGGCCAGGCAAAGGCCAGCGCCACCAGGCCCAGGGGCACGTTGATGGCAAACAGCCAGGGCCAGGCCGCAACCGCCAGCACCAGCGAGGCGATGGTGGGGCCCGCCGCGAAGGCGACGCCGACCACGAGCGCGTTCAGGCCGACGCCCCGACCCAGGCGCGAAGCCGGATAGATCAGCCGGATCAGGGCAATGTTCACGCTCATGACGCCGCCCGCACCAATGCCCTGGAGCGCGCGCGCCGCCGTCAGCGTGGGCAGCGTGCTGGCGCAGGCGCAGGCCAGGGAGGCGGCGGTGAAAAAGGCCAGGCCGCCCAGAAAAATTCGCCGCGGCCCGAGCAGGTCCCCCAGTGCGGCCAGCGGCAACAGGCTGGCCACCACCGCCAGTTGGTAGGCGTTGATGACCCAGATCGAGGTGGCGGCCGGCGCGTGCAGATCGGCGGCGATGGCCGGCAAGGCGGTGTTGGCAATGGCCGTATCCAGCGAGCCCAGCGCCACGCCGAGCAAGATCGCCAGCAGTGCGCGCAGGTCCAAGCCCGGTGGCGCCTGCGGTGTGGGGTCGTTGGCAGGCAAGCTGGGCAGTTCGGACATGGGCCAACTGTAGCGGCACCGGAGTTGGGGCTTGCGCCGCAGGGGCAAATGGCCCAGCGGCTTGTGCCAAACTCGGGCGCCGCTGGCAACTGCCAACGCCCGCCCCATTGCACGCCATGAATTCAATCACTCGTCCCACCGCTTACGCCGCCTGCGCCATCGCCACCGTGGCGATCGCGGCGCCCTGGCTCAACCCCTTCGCGTCCGGCCCGTCGCCGCCGCTGCAGCAGTGGCTGTTCACCGGCCTGTGCGCCGCCGTGTTGCTGCTGTTGCAGGCGCGCCGGCTGCTCGAAGGCGGCGAACTGGCGCGGGCGGCGGCGGCCGGCTGGCTGCTGGCGGCACTGCTCAGCAGCGTCATCGGACTGGTCCAGTACTTCGGCGTTTCAGCCGAGTTCGCGCCGCTGATGAATGTCACTCCGCCAGGCGAGGCCTTCGCCAATTTGCGCCAGCGCAACCAGTTCGCCACGCTCACCAACATCGGCCTGGCGGTGCTGCTTTGGTGGGTGGCACAGCGGCCCACGGCGCAGGAAAAGAGTTCCCCGTTGCGCCTGCCGCTGGCGCTGGCGTGGTTCATGGCCGCGCTGCTGGCCCTGGGTAACGCGACGACCTCCTCGCGCACCGGGGCGGCGCAATTGCTGGCACTGGCCCTGTGCCTGGGGGTCTGGAGCCTGTTCGACAAGAAGGTGCCGGGGTCCGCCGCGCCGCGCCGCGCCGCGCAGCTGCTGGCGTTCGCGCTGCTGATCTACGGCGTGGCCGCCCTGTGGCTGCTGCCCCGGCTGGCCGGTCTGGACGCCGCGACCCAGGGCGCGATGGCGCATTTTGTCGCGGGCAACAGCGACTGCGGTGGGCGCCGCACGCTGTGGAGCAATGTGCTGTACCTGATTGCCCAAAAACCCTGGCTCGGCTGGGGCTGGGGCGAACTGGGCTATGCCCACTACATCACGCTTTATCCAGGCAAGCGCTTTTGCGACATTTTGGACAATGCGCACAACTTGCCGCTGCAATTGGCCCTGGAGTTGGGCCTGCCTGCCACCCTGACGCTTTGCGCGGGCGCGCTGGCGCTGGTGCTGCGCGAGCGGCCCTGGCGCGAGCGCGAGCCGGCCAGGCGCATGGCCTGGGCCGTGCTGGCCGTGATCCTGCTGCACAGCATGGTGGAGTACCCGCTGTGGTACGGCCCGTTCCTGCTGGCCGCCATGCTGTGCCTGGTGTTGCTGGTGCCGCCGCAGGTCGGCGCTTGGGCCGCATCGATGGGCACGGCGGCGCGCCGTGCCCGCCTGGGGGCCGGCGCCGCCGCGCTGATGCTGTTGGCCTTGGTCGGCTACACGGCCTGGGACTATGAGCGCATCAGTCAGATATTTTTGGCCTCGTCGCAGCGTTTGCCGGCCTACAAGGAAGACACCCTGATCAAGGCGCAGCGCTCGCTGCTGTTCGCACGCGTGGTGCGCTACGCCGAACTGAGCACCACGCCGGTGACGCGCAGCAACGCGGAAAAGATGCGCGCCATGGCCACCTCGCTGCTGCATTTTTCTGCGGAGGCGCGCGTCATAGAAAAGCTCATCGAGGCCGACGTGCAACTGGGGCTGGACGACGAAGCGCTGTTTCACATGCAGCGCTTTCGCGCCGCGTTCCCTGACGAGTACGCGCACTGGCGCCAGGGCCGCGCAAGCGACTAGTAGTTCGTTCCATTAAAACATATACAAATCAAGCCACGCCGAGGTCAAACTTGTTCCAACGAAACACTACAGGCGAAGCGTTGATCTCGGCGATACCTTTGAGGATGCGTTGCTTTAGATCGTCTTTGGATGTCACC
>CAIMSP010000182.1 GCA_903844215.1 uncultured beta proteobacterium
CGGCTACACCGACAGCCCGTTGGACTGCATCTACCAGTGGAGACCCAGCGGCGTACGCAGCAACTTGTCCAACGCCAACGCCAACGCCGCCACCAACAACGTGGGCGGCGGCAGGGCCTACGAGCAGTACCCCAAGGCCCACGGCGGCTCGGTGATCTGGATCGACGCAGCCGGGAGCAACCCCGGCACCTACACCCGCTACAACGTGACCACCGGCGCCTACAACACCATCGCTCAGCCCAGTGGCGCCAACTACCTAGGCAATACGGCCTACGACTTTGCGGTGGACGCCAATGGCAACATCGCGTTCTTCTACTGGGCGCAAACGGGCGGCGAAGGCATGAGCTCGGTCTATGACATCTACAAATGGACTTCGGCCAGCGGCACATCGACCAAAGTGTCCAGCGGCGGCGCGCGCAACATCTACCCGCAGACCGACGGCCAGACCGTGGCCTGGCTGCAAACACCGATTGGCGGCAACACCGCGTGCAACGGCGTGGCCGCTCCTTGCACCAGCGGCAGCACCCTCCTGAGCCAGCCCCTGGCAGGTGGCCCCACCGCCACCGTTTCCAGCAACGCCAACGAGAACTTCCAGTTGCACGATGGCGTGCTGAGCTGGATGGAAACCAGCGCCACGTCAAAGGCCATCAAGGCTTGGGTGCGCGGCACTACCAGCACCATCTCAAGCGTCAGCTCCGCCGTGCTGTACGGCACGGGTGGCGGCTTCGTGGTGTTTGGCGAACAGGGCAAGACCTACAGTTGGAACTCCAGCACCCGGTCTGCCACCTTGCTCATCGACACCGCACCCAGGCAAGTGTTGCTGGGCGGCAGCAGCCTGTACTTTGTGATGGGGGCTTCGCAGGCGGTGTATCGCTTGGACCTCAATTAGTTGGCGGCACGCCAACGCTGCCGACGGCCAGGCAGGGGCAGTGGGATCAACTCTGAATCCCTCGCCCGCGTGCAGGAGAGGGCAGGGGTGAGGGTGTATCCCAGGGCGCAGCTCCAGGCTGACGGTCATTGCTAACCAGTACTCCGACGCAGAAGTAGAGGAACAAAATGAAAGTGATGGATTCGCGCCCAGGCCTAGGCGCAAAGCGCAGCCATAGCGGCGGCTATGGCGAGCATTTGCAACAACGGCATGGGTGCGAAGGCGCGCTTTCATGTTTCGATATTTCTGGGTTGGAGTACTAGCCTGCACATCCTCTGCGAGGCCTCATCCAAATGACCACTCAGCGCATCGATGCATGGTTCAAAGTCGGCACTGAAGCCCGTGTCATTGCGCAACCGAATCAGATACGCCCCCGCTAGCACCGCCGCACATCGCCAAGTCTCACCATCAACAGACGAATGAAGATGTGCGCCAGGCAATGTGTCTCGAACCAAACCGCCTGCCGTTGGGCTCAACGCCATCGGCAGCATGTCGTACGCTGGTCCCAATTCGTAGGGTCTGCCTCGGTCGCTCACGAACGACAGATTTCCGGCGTGCATATCGGTGTTGCCAATGAGGGTCCCGAACGCGTACAGCAATGCCGCCCCAGCATGTGCCTTTGGTGTGATGGTCTTTTGCCTGGCCAACTCCTGCGTCACGACGGGCCAGGGTGCTGTTGCGTTCCCGACGAACTCCCCATCCAGAGAAGCCAGTGACATGAGGGCATGGCGTCCGCGCACACCCACTCTGTCGAACCGATCCAGTTCCAAGAAACGCTGTGCTCCTACGTCCACTAGACGCGACAGGGCCGCTGAGACGCCGGCTTCGGCGAGGGTTTCTAAAGCCAAGTGCTCAGCCAGCAGCAAGTCGCGCCACCGCGCGGCGATTCTGTTGTCGTCTGAACTGGTGAATTTGACCAGGACATGGCCTCTATCGGTGTAGGTGCAGAACTTTGGCTGTTCGCCGCCGGCTGATGACCATGTTTCCCCTACGGTAAGGGCCTCATCGGCAAGACGCGGGTAATCGTTGGCTTGCGCAACGCTAGGAGCGGGTGAGTTGACGAACCGGTCTCTGGCAAGCTCCCCCAACAGCAGGTTGCCCACGGTGTCGCCGCCGCTGGACACTAAGGCGCGCAGAGCGTCGGTGTCGCTCCAATGCCGGACATCCGGAGGCAAACCCAAGCCGGTGGCGTGCTGACGCGCATAGGCTCGTCCGAGGAAACCTTGAGGACGCATGTCGTTTACCCACCAGGGCAGCCCATCATGGAATACCCTCTCGCCGTCGGCCTGGACCATGACGAACCCATGAGGTCTGACCGGGATGAGTTGCCCAAGAAGCCGAATTTGACCTGCCGCATTGACCCGGTAAACCGGTATGTCTGGGAGGCCGCGAAAATTGTCCCGCAGTGCATATCGGATCGCGCGGGCGGCCCCCAAGGTAACGATTTCTCCGGGCATGGTCGCGAGCGCCCGCGCAAGAGTTGGTCGGGTGATGCCCAAGCCCGTGCGCAATACTCCTGCAGCGACAGGAGCGCCAGCAAGCAGGCTACGGATTTGGGCGGAACGGTCAACCATGGTACGTTATTAGAAACAATTTATGTAACGATTAGCTGAATAATTTTACTCCCAACGACGAACCTTGGTGGAACAAGGAACATCGGTGAAGCGGGTGTCACCCGGTGGTTTTTTAGGGCACAAACTGCAGATGGGTAGGCCGGTCGTGCCAACGGCCCAAGCCTCGGCTCAATTCATGGATCATCTTGAGCAGAACCGTTAAGGCATTGCAGTCCAGTGGCAGCCGCCATTTGCCGTCTATCATCGGAGCCTGCCCGCCATGCTGCGTGTGCGCACAGAAATGGGCCTACCGTGCGCCTTTCGGCGCACATCTTTCTTGAAGACCAATGATTAATCAGTTCATCGCCCTCTTGCTGGCCATGCCGCGCTCCACCAAGCGGGTGCTGGTGCTGGGCATCGATGCCATCCTGTGTGCATTCACGGTCTGGCTGGCACTGTGTCTGGCGACAGCCGACTGGGTGGGCTTGGGCACATCGGGGTGGTTGGCTGTGTGGCTGTCGCTCACACTGGCCTTGCCGGTGTTTGCCGTATCCGGGCTGTACCGGGCCATCTTTAGGTATGCCGGATGGGACGCTTTGATGGCGGTGATCAAGGCCATCTTGTTTTATGGCGTGCTTTACGCGGGCCTGCTGGCGATGCTGACTCTGCCGGGCATGCCGCGCACTTTGGGCCTGTTGCAGCCCATTTTGCTGCTGCTGGCCGTGGGCGCTTCCAGGGCGTTGGCGCGCTATTGGTTCAGCGGCCTGTACCTGAGCCAGCGCAAGCGCGATGACCTGCCCAGGGTGTTGATCTATGGGGCAGGTTCTGCCGGGCGCCAGTTGGCGGCGGCCATTGCCAGCGGCATCCAGATGCGCGCGGTGGGCTACTTGGACGACGACGAGCACCTGCACGGCCAGGTGCTCAACGGCTTGAACATCTACAACCCCAGGCAACTCCCTACCTGGGTGACGCAACTGGACGTGAGCGACGTACTTCTGGCCAGTCCTTCGGTGAGCCGGCAAAGGCGCAACGAGATCCTGGAGCTCACGCGAGGCGCCAAGGTGTCCGTGCGCACGCTGCCGGGGCTGATGGATCTGGCGCAGGGGCGGGTGCAGGTGAGCGACCTGCGCGAGCTCGACATCGAAGACCTGCTGGGGCGCGACGCCGTGCCACCGGACGGGCAGTTGCTGGACAAGAACATTCGCGCCAAAGTGGTGCTGGTGACGGGGGCGGGCGGCTCCATCGGGAGTGAGTTGTGCCGCCAGATCATCAAGTCGGGCCCGAGCAAATTGCTGCTGGTGGAACTGAGCGAGTTCGCGCTGTACGCGGTGCATCAGGAGCTGCAGGCCTTGCTCGCGGACGAGGCCGCTTCGGAGGTGGCCCTGCTGCCGCTGCTGGCCTCGGTGCGCGACGAAGACCGGATGCGTGAAATCATGCGCACCTGGAAGCCGCACACGGTGTACCACGCCGCAGCCTACAAGCACGTCCCCATGGTGGAGCACAACCCGGCCGAGGGCTTGAAGAACAACGTGATGGGCACCTGGACCACGGCCAAGGTGGCGGCCGAGCAGGGCGTGAGCGACTTCGTGCTGATCAGCACCGACAAGGCCGTGCGGCCCACCAACATCATGGGTGCGAGCAAACGCGTGGCCGAGATGGTGCTGCAGGCCATGGCGGCGGCGTCCCTGCACGGCTGGAGCACGCGCTTTGCCATGGTGCGCTTTGGCAACGTGCTGGGTTCGTCGGGTTCGGTGGTGCCGCTGTTTCGCAAACAGATCAAGGACGGCGGCCCCATCACCCTCACGCATGCGGACATCACGCGCTATTTCATGACCATCCCCGAGGCGGCACAACTGGTGATCCAGGCCGGCGCCATGGCCAGTGGCGGCGACGTGTTTGTGCTGGACATGGGCGAGCCGGTGCGCATCATCGATCTGGCGCGGCGCATGGTGGAGCTCTCAGGCCTGAGGGTCAAGGACGAGCAGTGCCCCGATGGCGATATCGAACTGCAGGTCACGGGCATGCGCCCGGGCGAGAAGCTGTATGAGGAATTGCTGATCGGCGACAACCCCGAGCCCACGCAGCACACCCGCATCATGAAGGCGCATGAAGCCTTCCTGCCCTGGGAGCCCCTGCAGTATTGGCTCGCGACCCTGTCCGCCGCCCTGGTCGCCAACGACGTGGCGGCACTGCGCGTGCGTCTGTCAGAAATGGTGCAGGGCTTTGAAGCCGCTGGTGAAGTGGTGGACTGGGTGCATCTTGAAAATCAGGAATGCGCGCAGGTTTAGTTCGGTGAGTGTCGGGTCACGCTGCGCTGACCCGACCTACGGCTGATCAGTACATCGGCATTGCACTCTTGTACGAGCGCCAGGAATTGATTGTCTTTTGGGTCACGGCACGCCAACCTCGAAGAAGTTTCCCAGCCCTTGCACGATGCCTATGCCTGCTTACTTGCCAACGGTCTTGATGGTGCGGGCGAAGCGCTGCGCATCCTTGTCAATGAGGCGTCGCGCATTGAGCGCGCCCAGCATC
>CAIMSP010000183.1 GCA_903844215.1 uncultured beta proteobacterium
CAAACGCAAAAGTCCGGACCCTTAAACTTCCAGCTTTAATCCGGTCAAGCCCGCAGGAAGAAGTTCTCCTCTGCACCGTGCTTCAGGCTCATACCTGGATTGGAAAATACTGCCCCCAGCGGACCGGCTGCTAGGCGGCCTGCTTGAAGGCCATCACGGCCTGATTGCGCAGCGTGCGCAGCAGCGACAACTGCTTTTCATCGAGCGCAATGCCGCCTGCGCTGGCGGCGTCGGCGTAGATCAGTGCGAAGGTGGAGCCTTTGAGCTGCAGCGGCAGCAGCACAAAGGTCGGCGCGTTCACCGTCTGCTTGTACCAGGCCGGCAGGCGCGCGGCAATCTGCGGGTCGCTGGCGTTGCTGATGAGTGTGTCCGCACCCCGGGCGCACATCAGGGAGAACAGGTCGGGCTGCTCCTTGAGGGAAATGCGAAACGCCGGGGCCATGGTCTCGACCTGCGCCCCCAGACCGAAGCGCCCGGTCAGGCAATCGGACTTGATGTCGCGCAGGCAAAACACGATGCGCTGACAGTTCAGCCCGCGCAACATGGTCTCCAGAATCATGCGGATCACGTCGTTGAGTTTGAAGCTGTCAACCACCATGGCGTTGGTGATGTCCTGAATCCCGGCCACCAGCACCTCGGTGACCGGCTGCGCCAGCGTGGCCGCAGCGCCAGGCGGCTCACCAGGCGGCGCGGTCGGCGCTGCCTGCTGCGCCAGCACCTCGGTCACCGTGGCGTGCAGCGTCACCGTGGCTTCCTGGAGCGTCTGCTCGGTCTCTTCGCGCTCCAGCAGCAAGCGATGAGCGGGCGAGTGGGGCGCCACGTGCAGTTGCATCGCCTGCGTCATTTGCGCGAGCTTTTCGCGCGCCACGATGCTGGCTTGCTGGAGCTTCTTGGGCGCCAAGCCCAGCGTTCTGGCATAGCGCTCGGAGAGTTCGCGCAGGCGCGCGTCGGCCAACTCGGGTTCGGTGTGCAGCAGCGTGTCGGCCACCTCGTTGGCCGCCGTGACCAGCCAGCGCACATGATCCTGCGGCGCAATCGAGGCCTGCGCCGGCGGCGCCCCCGCGGGTTTGCGCATGCAGCGCTGCAAGCTCTCGGGCAGGCCCCAGTAGCGCGCCACACCCAGGCCCAGTTCCTCCAGGCTCAAACCGAGCACCCGCACGGCGGCGCTGGCCTCGTCGCAGGGCGCGCGGCTGGCGTGCATCAGCTCGTGCATCTGGCGCGCCTCTTCGGGGAAATAAAAACTCGTAAGCAAGCGTCCCAGGTTCTGGAACATGGCGCCGATGAAAGCGTCTTCGCTGTCGCGCGGCGAACTGCACAGTTCCGAGGCCATCGAGCCCGACATCAGGGCGCGCAGAAATTCTTCCTTGAGCTGGTTGGCGTGCGCCTTGTCCTGCATGTGGTCGAGCAGCACCAGACTCAGCGCCATGTTGCGAATGCCGTTGAATCCCACCAGGGCCACGGCGCGCGACACGGTGCTGATGCCGCCGCCGCCGGCGTGCGTGAAATTCGCCGTGTTCACCAGTCGCAGCAGCTTGTTGGTGAGGGCCACGTCCTTGAGAATTTCGTTGGTCAGGCTGCTCACGCTCTCGTTGTCGGAGTTGGCCAGTTTCTGAATCCGCGCCACCGAGTCCGATAAGGCGGGGAAATCGCTCTTGCGGCGCATGCGGCGCAGCAGGAAATCCAGCGCGGCCTTGTTGTGGCCGGCCGCAGGCGGCGCTTCGACCTGCCGGCTGGCGTTGTCGTTTTCCAGCCAGGACTGCAAGGCCTGATGCATGACCGCGATACTGGAGAGGCGTTGTTCTGGCACGCGGCGAATGGCCTGCTGCACGATGCTGCGCAAGTGGTCGTCGATGACCGGGTCGCCGGCCTTGGCCGCGCTTTTTTCGGGCAGTGCCAGGTCTTCGGTGGCCATGCGCTGCGTGGCACGCGTCGGATCGGATTCCTTGAGCAGGCGTTGGCCGGTGAGCAACTGCGCCAGCAGCAGCCCCGCCGAAAACACGTCCATGGCGGTGCTCGCGGGCGCGCCCGCAGCCGCTTCGGGCGCCATGTAGCCGGGGGTGCCACTGCCGGTGGCGCCGGCTTCGGGTTGGGCCAGGCGCGCCGCAATGCCGAAGTCCGTGACCCGGGCCTCGCCGCTGGGGTCGATCAGGATGTTCGAGGGCTTGAGGTCCAGATGCACCACGCCCGCCGCATGCGCCGCCTGCAGTGCACCGAGCACGCCCAGCATGATCTGCACTGCGGCGCGCGCCGGCAAGGCGCCGCGCTCGCGCAGATGCTCGGCCAGCGTCTGCCCCGGGACGTATTCAAACACCAGGTAGGGCTGCTGATCCTGCACGTCGGCTTCGAACAGCGCAACGATGTTGGGGTGGGCGATGCGTCCGACGCTGCGCGCTTCGCGCAGCCATTGATGCAGCGACCTGGCGTCAACGCCCGGCGCGCAGCGCACGAGTTTGATGGCCACCTGGCGTTCCAGCCGCGGATCGAGGGCGAGCCAGACCGTGGCCTGCGCACCCTGACCCAGAACGCGCTGCAAAACGAAGCGGCCCAGGCGCGAGCCCTCAGCGATTTCGGGGTGTGCCATGACGTTTTGTGGGCTGGCGCTCATTGCTGAAAATTGCGGTAGCGCAATGATAGGTCAAGCGCACCGGGCCTGCCAAGCGCTAGCCTTGTCCAACGTGGTATGAGCCTGACGGGGGCACGTATTTCCAACCAGATCGGAAGAGCACACG
>CAIMSP010000184.1 GCA_903844215.1 uncultured beta proteobacterium
GGCCCCGGTGCGCGCGCCGCTGGCGCCCAGGCCTGCCATGCAGCCGCTGCGCGCCGCGCCGCCCAAGACGCTGCCAAAGGCCCGCCAGGCCTCGATTGCCGCGCCGGCCAAGGCCACTGCCGGTGCAGAAGAATGGGAAAGCTTCTAAGCGCGCCCTAGGGCTCATCGGCTTAGCACTCAGCACGCATGATGGAACACCAAGTCACCCAGGACGCGGGACAGTCGGAGCAGCAAGCGCTGCCCGATGCCATCAATGTGCTGCCAGAGGCCGTCGAATCGGTGTCTGCCGTCGCGAACCACGCGCCAGCCAATGCAGACGGACGAGTGATACGGCGCGTACGCGTTTTCGGACGCGTCAGCATCATTGCCGCAGGCGGCGTCGCGCATCCGGGTCGCATCCACGACTTGGCTTTGACTGGCATCGCGGTGATGGTGGATGCCCGCCTGGTGGATGGGATGCGCTACACATTGCATCTCAACATCTTTCGCAACGGCCGGCTGCACGACATCAGACTGCTGGCGCGCTGCGTCCACGCGACCCTGGTGGGTGGCGTTGGCTTCAGGCACGGTTTTCAGTTTGAATCGGTCGGCGATGCAGTTAGACACGCTTTGGGTGAAGTTCTTTTGTAAAAAGTGGACGCGTACACGATATGAAACTTATTCCTCTCGCCAATGTCAGCAATGCTTTGCAACCGGGTTGCCTGCTTCCTTGGGGTGTACGCGATGCGAATGGCACCTTGTTGCTGTCGCGTGGGCATGTCCTGTTCGATTCCAAGGATATCGAGGCCTTGTTGGAACGTGGCGTCTATGTGGATGAATTGGAGTCATCCAAAGTGAACAGCCAGAGCGAGCCGCCAACGCAGGAGAGCATGGCCATGCTCTGGAGTGTTTCCGAGGCTCGTTTGGGCGCCATTTTGAAAGCCGTGAATGCGCCACTTTTCCTGGCGCGACTGAACGATTCGATCGGCAAAATCTTGAAGCTCCCCGCCGGCAATGTGGATCTGATGATGTTCCTCATTATGAGAAACGATCGATCGCAGCTCTCAAACTACGGGGTTTTGCACTCGCTGCAGACGGCCGCCATCTGCAGCCTGTTGTCCAAGCGCATGGGTTGGGATGAAGCGAAGCGCACAAGCATGATCGGTGCCGCTTTGACGATGAATATCGCCATGTTGGACTTGCAGGGTTCCCTGGCGGCGCATAAGGGCGCGCCCACGAACCTCGAGCGCCAGGAGATCGATCGGCACCCCTCCCTTGGCGCCGAACTGCTGCGCGCGGCCGGCCTGACGGATACGGACTGGTTGCAGGCCGTTGAGCAGCACCACGAAGTGACCGGCGGAACGGGCTACCCGAATAAGCTTGCCGCGCCCACCGAGATGGCGCGCATGTTGCGCTTCGTTGACACCTTCCTGGCCAAGCACAGTCCCAGGTTGGGTCGTGGGGCGCAGCCCTCACAAAAGGCCGCCCGAGACCTGTTTACCGATAGCGGCGGCGACCCGCTCGCGGGACTGATCATCAAGGAATTCGGCATCTATCCGCCAGGAACCTATGTCAAATTGGCCAGCGGAGAAGTGGCCGTTGTGACCCTGCGCGGGGCTGCGGCGAATACACCCATCGTGATGGCCATCACGAACAAGAATGGCGATCCGCTGGCGCTGCCATCGCGTCGCGACACCGCCCTGAGCGTCAACGCGAAGATCATTTCGACGGTAGATGAAAAAAGCATCCGGGTTCGGCACTCGGCAGAAAGTCTTTATGAACGAGTCTAAAACGACGAATGGGTACGGATCTCGGCGTGGAGCCGCCCTGGGTAGCAGGAACTCTTGCCCGAGTTCATTGCTTGAAAAAGATATGAAGGTTGTCAATCTTGTGGTGGCGGATGCGTTTGTCCAAAGTCCCCAGGCCTGCGTGCCTCGGCCCACGACAGCGGCCCGGCCCGACGTTCGAAGTTTCGACTTTGCGTTTGAACCAGCGCAATGCAGCAACCGTTTGGCCAAGTGGCTGGCAGAGAACATCCCATCCACGCGCGCTGATGATGATCGTTCGACTGTCTGGGTACGGCTGCCCGTGACGATCGAGGCCATGCATTTCCGGGAATTGGGAAAGAAGCTCTGCCTGGTCAATCCGACCAGCTTGGCGCAAGTTCAGGCAATCATCGACGATATGTGTGCTTGGGCGATAGGGCGTCAAAGGGCTTACGAATCCGGCAGCACCGACCTGTTCAGTGACAACTTCATTCAGTTCGAATGGCCGGAGCTTGGAAGTCCGGCGGCCAATCGGGTCGTCGATCCGGCTGAATATTTTGACTTGTGTGCACGGCGCATCCGCGCCTTGCACCCGAAATCGGTGATCTTGTTCAATGGGTCGATTTGCCCGACCGAGATTTTGATGTGAGATTTCTCACCATTCCCAACGCACCATCAATCTGGAAGTCCACACCGTGAAACCCAACACCATGCTCAACTTTCTACTTGGCACGAAGGAGACGCAATGCAAGCGCAATTGATACAGCGGGCCGTGCCTTCGGTGCAACTGCCGGTGATGGCGGTGGCCGAGGTGCAGGATTCCCTTCTTGTGGTGATGCTCGATCTGCAACGCCTGGAGGGCTTGCTCAACCATGCAGGGGAGAATCTGCTGGATCGCTTCACCATCGCTCATCAGAGCCTGACTGCGGTGGTCGGTGGCGACACGGGGGCTCTGGAGCGGGCCCGTGGCGCGCTCCAGGCCGCCGTCACCGAGTTGCAGTTTCAGGACATGGCGTCGCAGTTGATCGTGCACACCACCAAGGTGGTACAGGGTTGCGCATTTCGCCTGGCCTCGGAGGCCATGGGTCACGGCGACGGCGAAGACGCCGCGCCGTTTGGCGACCCGGGACACGATCGGCGCTTCTTTTCGCGTGACGCCGAAAACGAGCCGATGCCGGGGGGCGAGTTTGGCAACCAGATTCCTGATCGTCCGAACCCGGTGACGCAAAGCGAAATGGACGCCGGGTCCATCGATTTGTTCTAGCCCGGTCATTGATTTTCACGTAGCAATTAGTTGGAGTTCTTTATGCATTCAATCCTCGCAGTCGATGATTCCGCGTCCATGCGCAAGATGGTTTCTTTTATGTTGATCGGCGCCGGTTATCAGGTGGTCGAAGCCGTGGACGGCGAAGACGCCTTCGAGAAAGCCGTGGGTGGGAACTTCGACCTGGTGCTGACCGACCAGAACATGCCGCGTCTGGATGGACTGGGCTTGACACGCAAGCTGCGCGCCGACCCGCGTTTTCAAGCGACCCCCATTTTGATCCTGACGACCGAGTCGGGCGATCTGATGAAGCAGGCCGGACGCGCTGCGGGTGCGACCGGATGGTTGGTGAAGCCGTTCGATCCGGTGCGCCTGCTGGAAGTGGTCAAGAAAGTCATCCGCTAGTTCCGGCGATTTCATTGGAGTCAATACAGATGAGCGATACGCAACCAAACAATCTGGGCGACGAGGGATTCGATCTTCGTCAGTTCTATGCGATCTTTTTTGAAGAGGCGGGCGAAAACCTCGATCAAATGGAGCACAAGCTGATCGAGTTGGACCTGTTGTCGGTGGACGACGAGGAGCTCAACGGAATTTTCCGCTGCGCGCACTCGATCAAGGGCGGGGCGGCAACCTTCGGCTTTGCCGACGTGGCGGAACTGACGCACAACATGGAGTCGCTGTTGGACAAGCTGCGTCGCCATGAGTTGCAGCCGACCACGGCGATGGTGGATGCCTTGCTCGAATCCGCCGACGCCTCGCGCAGCTTGCTGGCCCGGCATCAAACCGGCAGCGGCAGCGTGTTGCCCACGGCCGATCTGGTGCGCCGCATTGCCGACCTGGCCTCAGGCCGCGCCGCCGTGGCCCCGAGTAAGCCGACTGCGGCGGCAAAAGTCGAGGCGGCTGTGGACGCCGACTTTGGCCTCTTCGACGACGCACCGGCCGCGCCTGCGGCCGTGGCAAGGCCTGAGACTTCGGAGGACGCGGACTACGGTTTCTTCGCTGCCGCACCGGTTGCCTTGGCCGTCCTGGCCACGTCGGTGGTCCAGGAAGAAGGGGAGTTGAAGGCAAACCCCAAAGCCGCAACCAGCAAGGCGCAACTCGAAGCC
>CAIMSP010000185.1 GCA_903844215.1 uncultured beta proteobacterium
CCGGCCCCTTAAACTTCCAGCTTTAATCCGGTCAAGCCCGCAGGAAGAAGTTCTCCTCTGCACCGTGCTTCAGGCTCATACCTGGATTGGAAAATACTTGGGCGTGGGAGTGGGAGTGGGAGCTGGACCTCTTTTAGCAGCACCAGATACTAGCTCTAACAAATTGTCATCGAGCACCAGCATTTCGCCATGCACATCAAAGGTGATGGCGGAAATGTTGATTCCGTGCTCATTTTTAGCTTTTTCCATAAACATCTTTCTTTTTACAGGCCGATAAGCGCTCGGCCGATACGCTTCCAACACCGCCCGGATCCTCAAACGCCTTCGCGCTTGCCTCCCAGATCAGCGTTCAGAACCTTCACCTGCTGCCGTGCCGCCAGCACCGGCTCCAGCACCCATTCCCAGACTTTTCTGCGTTCTTGCAGCACGTCGGCGTCCAGCGTCAGGCCTGCTTTGAGCGGCAGCGTTTCGCCGTAGGCCTGGATGTCTTGCTGGTCGAGTTGCACGTTGATGCGGTACAGCGCTTCGTTGCTGCCGGCTTGGGCGATGAGTTGCTGCGCCAAGTTGGGCGGGAGCTCGCTTGGGGCGAAGGGCGTGGCGGAGACAGCAGTGATGTGCCCGGTGTAGAGGCCAAACTTCTGATACGGGTAGGCGGCGTAGCGCAGGTACACGGTAAGGCCTGGGCGCACAAAACCTGCGGTGCGGCTGGGGGCGAAGAGATGTGCTTGCAACCGAGGTTGCGGGGCTTGTAGCGCGCCATGCGCCGCGTCCGCCAGCGGCACCAGCGTGGCCAGGGTCTGGCCCACAGACACGGATTGACCAACCTTGAGGTTCAGCGCGGTCACGGTGCCGGCATAGGGCGCGGTGATGATGGTGCTTTTGCGGGCAGCGTTCTCGCTCGCCTCCTGGTCCAGGCTGGAGCGGTTGCGCTCGATCTGGTTCAGGTCGGTCCGCAGTTGGGCGTCCAGTGCAGTACGTTCGCCGCGCAGGGCCTGCAGGTCGTGCTGCAGCGCCAGCCGGGCGCGCTCCAAGCCTTGCAGGCGGCCATCGGCATCGATGAGTTCTTCCTGCTTGGCCTGCACCTGGGCCACGGAGACGAAGCCTTCCTTGGCGAGCTGTTCGTTGCGCTGCAGGGTGGTGCGGGCCAGTTGCACGCGGCGCTGTTGCAGGCTGCGTTCCTCGTCGGCCTGGCGCGCTTCGGCCTGCAGTGTGCGGATGCGATCCGTCAGCACTTGTTCGCGCTGGCGCGTCTGCAACTCGCGCAGGCTGCGCTCGGTGCTCAGGCTCTGCTTGCGCGCTTCAATCTGCAGCGCGGCGCGCTCCGTGGTGTCGCCCATGGCGCCATTGAGCAGGCTTTGGCGTTCGGTGTGCAACACCAGCAGCACCTCGCCTGCCTTCACGGTCTGGCCCTCAAGAATGGGCAACTCCATCAGCACACCCGACTGCTGCGCGGTGATGTTCAGGCTGCCCTGGCTTGGCACGAGCAGGCCGGAGAGTCGCGCCTTGCGGGTGACCTCACCCCAAGCAGCAAAGGCCACCAGGGCCAGCGCCAGGCCCAGCGCGCAGGCGGTGACGAGTGAAAACGACAGCGGCCGATGCAGGCGCACGCTGCCCAGCCATTGGGCGGCTTGTGCGGCGTGAACTTCGTCCCGAAACAGCTTCATTTCGGTTGTCTATTGCATATTTGATAACTGAAATATTCGCCGTTCAGCACCTTCACACAACGGGATAAACCCTTACCCTTTGCGGCGCTGCAAGTGTGACCCTGAAGGGGTGCCGCGCGTCCAGTCCGCCGGCACGGGCGGCGATGACGACTTGGCTTTCGGCCACCAGCGTGAATTTGTACACCGCGCCTGCGCGGCGCACATGGATACCGAGGAGGATCCGTTGGCCGCGACCCCGCTCAGTCCTTGAAATCTCCGCCAAAGCCATAGACAAAGTTCTCTGGCTTGAGGTGCTTGCGCAGCGCGGCGTTCACCTGCTCCAGCGTCAGTGCGGCGATCTGCTCGTCCACTTTTTTCGAGATGGCGAACGTGCGGTTCAGGTACAGGTTCGACGCCAGGGCGCCGGCCAGGTTGGCGTCCTGGGCGCGCGAAAGTCGGCGGAAGTTCAGCAGGCTTTGCTTGGCCTCGCTCAGCTCCTTGGCGTCGAAACCATCCTTCAGGGCGCGCGCCACTTCTTCCTTGAACGCTGTCTCCACCTTGTCGCG
>CAIMSP010000186.1 GCA_903844215.1 uncultured beta proteobacterium
CGTGACTGGAAATGGGCTAATAAGCCCGGACACCGTTTGCGAGCGGTACCCAAGCGACAGCAGCAGCCGCTATTGCGCCGAGGAAGTGCCGCGCTCGAAACAGGGCAACTCGAAACGCCTCGTGGTTCATGCTGTGTGCGCCCTAACGTTGGCGCTGTCCGGCACGCAGCACGCGCCGCGAAGCGGCAACCTGCTGCTGCGTGTCCGTGACGAGCAACCAGTTAGCCGATGAGCTTGTCATACTCGCCATGCGTACCGACCCAGAACCAATGTACGCCGCCTGGCACAGGGAGGCCAAGTGCGCGGTAGTAGAGACCGACTCGAACACTATGAAATCGACCATTTGCGACGGCCTTGAAATGCAACGATGGATGACTCGGATCTGCCTTGAGTTGCGCGAAATTTCGGTGCGCTACGGTTTGAATTTCAACGGGCAATGAGTCGAGGCACTGCCAAAACCGCTTTGATGCGGTGTGCATCAAACTCAAAGTTGCCTCGCCGAACCGGCACGGTAGTCGGCAAGCGCCTCGGCTGCCAACTGGTCGAGCCTGCCAGAGGCTGCATCCTGCTCGATTTGACTATCCCACGCGTTGCCATCGAATTCAGCAAACCACCGCCGGAATTCAGCCAACTCCATCGGGGGTAGTGACTCCACAGCATTCTCAATTGACTTCACGTTTCCCATGTTTCCGCTCCTTTTGCGCCGCAATTCCCGAAGTATGCAGCAAGTCAACGGCCGCCCGCTTTCTTGTCGGCTAACGTTCAAATTGAGAGGTGCGCTGCCTTCGGCGCATCCTTCTCGAATGTAGGGTTAAAGCGCGCGTACATGCCAGCGACGTAGCCCGTAATTGCAGCAACGATCACCAGCAAGGTGAAGTCTTCTGAGAATGGGTGGCCATTGGTAGGTGAAACGGAAAACCGCCAAAACGTCAAGCAAGCAGCCGCCACGGCTGCCACCAACGGGTGGTCAACCCGAAGAACTCTTAGACAAAACAATATTGGCACGCCAAAGATAAGTAGCATCACTGCGCCCATCAGGAAGGCCATACCCGCGATGGCCAATCCGGCCACACTACTTCGCAGCAATGTTTCAGCGAGCGGCAACGTCCCGTTTGCGAGTTTTTCATACAAGTAGGGCAAAGTGACGATTACGAACGTCGCTGCGGGAGGCACCCATATCGCAAAAAGTGCGCCCTGAATTGCTCGGCGAAAAGCATCCAGAAATGCAGATGAGAACGTGCGCAATTTTGAGGCGTGCACTTTCATTTATGTAGCGCTTTAACGTAATGTATGCCGCAGGACTTGCGGGATATTCTGGCTCGTGCGGATTAATCTGGTCACCAAGATCTCCTGAAAATGGCTTGCTGTTTGCCTTGCAAGCCGTTATACTGTACATAACAACAGGTATAAATTTACCATGAAACCCGGCGCACCACCTCTGCGGTCAGCTCGTCTGCTGGATCAGGTGCGGGAGCGCATACGGTACCTGCACTATAGCCTGAGTACTGAGAAGGTGTACCTGTATTGGATACGCTTTTTTATTCGCTGGCATGGGCGCGACGGGACGATGAAGCATCCGCGCTCCCTGGGCGCGCCTGAGATCGAGGCGTTTCTGACGATGCTGGCGACCGAGCGCACGGTATCAACCTCGACACACAACCAGGCCTTGAGCGCTTTGCTGTTTTTGTACCGCAAAGTGCTGGACATGGACCTACCCTGGATGGATGGCATCAACCGCCCGGCGGCCAAACGCCGCATTCCCACGGTGCTGACCAAGGATGAAGTCGCTGGCGTGCTGGCCCAGATGGAGGGTGTGACCGCGTTGTTGGCGCGCCTGCTGTATGGCACAGGCATGCGCCTGATGGAAGCGATTCGCCTGCGCGTCAAAGACGTCGATTTTGACCGCCACGTCATCATCGTGCGCGAGGCCAAAGGCAACAAGGACCGCGTGGTGATGTTGCCGCGATCGCTGGTGCCCGCCATGCGCGTGCAACTGCTGGCAGCGCGCGCCGTCTGGGAGGCAGACCGCCAAGCGCTGCGCGGCGGGGTTGAAACGCCGCATGCGCTGGAGCAAAAGTATCCCCAGATCGGGCAGACGTGGGGCTGGTTCTGGATGTTTGCTTCGCCCACACTGTCCATTGACCCGCGTAGCGGCGTGGAACGGCGGCATCACCTGTTTGAGGAGCGCTTGCAGCGCTCGCTCAAGAAGGCGGTCTCACTGGCTGGCATTTGCAAACCGGTGTCAGTGCATACCTTGAGGCATTCCTTTGCCACGCATTTGCTTCAGGCTGGAACCGACATCCGCACAGTGCAGGAGTTGCTGGGCCACTCAGACGTTTCCACCACGATGATCTATACGCATGTGCTCAAAGTGGCGGCGGGCGGCACCGCGAGCCCCTTGGATGCACTCGTCTAAGACCCGGTCCTCCTTGCGCCTGGGCCCATGCCAGGCCGCACACCATTGACCGCGCTGGGCCCTGCGTCAGCGTTCATCAAAGGCTTTCGCTGTCAAAGCGCGATCGCGTAAAGCGCTTCGTGCAGCGCATAGCCGGTCAGCAAAGAGGATGTGCGCTGCTGGCCCGTGCGCACGAAGCCGCAGCTTTCGTAGGCCGCCTGTGCCGAGGCGTTGCCCTCGATACACCACAGCTCCAAGCGATCCACCTGGAGCTGTTTCGCCGCAGCCTTCGCCTGACGGATGAGACTGCGCCCAAGGCCTTGGCGCCAGAAAGCGGGAAGCACATTCAGCGCCCACAGCTCAAGGCCGGCGGCACTTGAATCGTGCCGTGGTGCGCCGAGAATCGAGAAGGCGACCAGCGCGCCATCGACCTCGGCCACCGTGAAACTGAATCTGTCCGGCGGCGCCGCCAACCGGCTCTCCAGCGCCTCCAAGTTGGCGCTGGAGTCCAGTCCCGCCAGGTAGGCTGCCGGCATGAAGGCCGGATACGCCGCTTACCAGGCCGCGACCCGCACCTCACCAATGGCTTTGGCGTCAGCAGGAAGCGCTTGGCGCAGCTTCATCGGGCGAAGCCTTAATCCGCCTGCTTGCGCAGGAACGCCGGGATCTCGAAGTCGTCCATGCCACCCGAAGACAGTGCGTCCACCTTGGCTGCGGCCTGGGTGCGGTTCGTGCGCCAGACGCTGGGCACCGACATGCTGCCGTAGTCGGGCGCAACCGCGCCGGTGGGCGCGCCCGCCTGCGCCGTGACGCCGGTCACGACCGAGTTCAGCGTGGGCACGTGAAACGGCACGTTGTCGGTGCCGGTGCGCAGCACCTGCAACGGCGGCGCGGTGCGGCGCATGCCCTGGCGCGACAGGCCCGTGGCCACGACGGTGACGCGGATCTGCTCGCCCAGGCTGTCGTCGTGCGCCGTGCCGTAGATCACATGCGCGTCGGGCGAGGCGTAGGCGCGGATGGTGTTCATCGCCAGCTTGGACTCGCTCAGTTTGAGCGAACCCTTGGCCGTGCTCACCAGCACCAGCACGCCCTTGGCGCCCGACAGGTCGATGCCTTCGAGCAGCGGGCAGGCCACGGCCTGCTCCGAGGCGATGCGGGCGCGATCCGGGCCACTGGCCACGGCCGTTCCCATCATCGCCTTGCCGGGCTCGCCCATCACGGTGCGCACGTCTTCAAAGTCGACGTTCACCAGACCGGGCACGTTGATGATTTCGGCGATGCCGCCCACGGCGTTCTTCAGCACGTCGTTGGCGTGGGCAAAGGCTTCGTCCTGGGTGATGTCGTCGCCCAGCACGTCGAGCAGCTTTTCGTTCAACACCACGATCAGCGAGTCCACGTTGGCTTCGAGTTCGAGCAGACCCGCGTCGGCATTGCTCATGCGCCGGCCGCCTTCCCAGTCAAAGGGCTTGGTCACCACGCCCACGGTCAGGATGCCCATGTCCTTGGCGATGCGTGCGATCACCGGTGCCGCGCCGGTGCCGGTGCCGCCGCCCATGCCGGCGGTGATGAACAGCATGTGCGCACCGGCGATGGCCGCGCGGATGTCCTGCTCGGCCGCCTGCGCTGCGTCGCGTCCCTTGTCGGGCTTGCTACCCGCACCCAGGCCGGTCACGCCGAGCTGCACCGTCTTGTGCGCCTGGCTGCGGCTCAGCGCCTGCGCGTCGGTGTTGGCGCAAACGAATTCCACGCCCTGCACCGCGCAGCCAATCATGTGTTCGACCGCGTTGCCGCCACCGCCGCCGACACCGATCACCTTGATCTGCGTGCCCAGGTTGAACTCTTCCACTTCAATCATTTCGATGCTCATGTTTTTCTCCTAAATGCAGTTGCCAAAATTTTTTCTTGCCTTGTTCTCGTCGCGCTCATGACCACGGCGGATCGGTGCAGCGCCATCGCCAGTGCGGCACGCACCGACGTTCTCTGTGCGCGCTGCTGGGGCGGGTGCAAAGCCGCAAGGAATTCATGTGCGTTTCCATCAGAAGTTGCCCACGAACCAGTCCTTGACGCGACCCATGGCGGTCTGCATCGAACCATTTTTTTGCGCCACCTTGAGGCCGCGAAAGCGCGCCATGCGCGCCTCTTCCAGCATGCCCATGACGGTGGCGGCGCGGGGCTGGGCCACCATGTCGGAGAGCGCGCCGGAATATTTCGGGATGCCACGGCGCACCGGCTTGAGGAAGATGTCTTCGCCCAGTTCCACCATGCCCGGCATGACGGCGCTGCCGCCGGTGATGACGATGCCCGAAGACAGCACCTCCTCGTAGCCCGATTCGCGTATCACCTGCTGCACCAGCGAGTAGATCTCCTCGACCCGCGGCTCGATCACGCCCGCGAGCACCTGGCGGCTGAGCATGCGCGGACCGCGGTCGCCCAGGCCGGGCACTTCAACCTGGGTGTCGGGGTCGGTGAGCAACTGCTTGGCGTAACCGCTTTCCACCTTGATCTCTTCGGCGTCGCGCGTCGGTGTGCGCAGCGCCATGGCGATGTCGCTGGTGATCAGGTCGCCAGCGATCGGGATCACCGAGGTGTGGCGAATCGCGCCGTTGGTGAAGATCGCCACGTCGGTGGTGCCGGCGCCGATATCGACCAGCGCCACGCCGAGTTCGCGTTCGTCGTCGGTCAGCACCGCCAGGCTGGACGCCAGCGGATTGAGCATCAGCTGATCGACTTCCAGGCCACAGCGGCGCACGCACTTGAGGATGTTCTCCGCCGCCGTCTGCGCTCCGGTGACGATGTGCACCTTGGCTTCGAGCCGGATGCCGCTCATGCCGATGGGCTCCTTCACGTCCTGGCCGTCGATGACGAATTCCTGCGGTTCCACCAGCAGCACGCGCTGGTCGGTCGAGATGTTGATGGCCTTGGCCGTCTCGAGCACGCGCGCCACGTCGGTGGCGCTGACCTCGCGGTCCTTGATCGCCACCATGCCGCTGGAGTTGATGCCGCGAATGTGGCTGCCGGTGATGCCGGTATAGACGCGCGTGATCTTGCAGTCGGCCATCAGCTCGGCCTCCTTGAGCGCCATCTGGATGCTCTGCACGGTGGCGTCGATGTTCACCACGACGCCGCGTTTCAGGCCGGTGCTGGGCGCAATGCCCAGGCCGGCGAGTTTGAGCTCGCCGGTGAGCAGCACCTCGGCCACGACCACCATCACTTTGGCGGTGCCGATGTCCAGTCCTACGACCAGGTCTTTGTATTCTTTTGCCATGGGGTCACCTGTGGGTCTGTGGATTGTTGGTTGTGGGAGTGGCCGCCGCCAGCGTGGAGACACCTTGCAGCCGCAGCGCATAGCCTTGCGCGTAGCGCAGGTCGGCCGATTCCAGGGCGTCGGCGTGGCGCCCGTAGCGGCTCGCCACCTGCGTCAGCGTCAGCGTAAAGCGCTGCACCCGCGCGGCGACTTCGGCCGCCGTGCCGCTGCCCAGCTCGATCACCGCGCCCGTGTCCAGCGTGGCGCGCCAGCCGCCGCTGGCCGACAACTGGAGCTGCTCCAGCGTCGTGTCCAGCGCCTCGAAGCGGGGTGCGAGTTCGCGGTACATGGCCAGCGCCAGCGCGGCCTGACCCTCGGGTCCGGCCAGGCGCGGCAGGTGCTCCTGTTCGACCTCGCCCAGGTTCGCCTCGAACACTTCGCCAAAATTGTTGACCAGCAGCGACTCGTCCTGCGCGCCCCAAAAGGCCACGGTGTGCTGCTCCTGCAGTTGCACCCGAAGTCGATTCGGAAACTCGCGCCGAACCACGGCGCGGCGCACCCAGGGCAGGGCTTCGAAGGCGGAGCGCGCCTGCGCCAGATCGAGCGTGAACAGGCTGCCCGCGAGCTGCGGCATGACATTCGCGCGCAGCGTGACGGCGTTGGTGTGCGTCACCTCGCCTTGCACCGTGATGCCGCGAATGGCAAACACCGGGTGCCGCATGGCCCAGCCCGCCAGCGCGGCCAGCACCAGGCCGGCAAACACCAGCAACAACGCGCTCGCCGTTGCGTTCATCAGCTTCACGTCCATGGGCATGGGCAGGGACGGGGTCATGCGGTGGCCCCCGAAACCGCGTCCGGATAGTCCAGCCGGGCCAGCTTGAGCAGCGACAGGCACAGCGCTTCGTAGCTGATGCCGGCGGCGCGCGCCGACATGGGAACCAGCGAATGGCTGGTCATGCCGGGCGAGGTGTTCATCTCCAGCAGAAAGGGCTTGCGATCGCTGGCGCGAATCATCAGATCGGCGCGCGCCCAACCGCGGCAGCCCAGAGCCTTGAAGGCCGCCAGCACGATGCGCGAAATCTCCTGCTCTTCGGCCTGCGCCAAGCCGCTGGGGCATTGGTAGGAGACGACGTCGGTGAAGTACTTGTTCTGGTAGTCGTAAGCGCCTTCGGGCGCGCTGATGCGCACCACCGGCAGCGTGTGCGCGTCGGCCCCGACGCCGACGATCGGGCAGGTGACTTCCTCGCCGGCGATGAATTCCTCGCACAACACGTCCGGGTCGTAGCGCGCCGACAGCGTGACCGCGTCCTGCATCTGCGAATAGCCCGCAACCTTGCTCACGCCGATGGACGAGCCTTCGCGCGGCGGCTTGACGATCAGCGGCAGGCCCAGTTCATCGGGCACGGCGCAGATCTGCGCGCGCTGCTGCTGCTGCGGGCTGAGCACGACATAGCGGGGCGTGGGCAGGCCCACGGACTGCCAGACGCGCTTGGTCATGACCTTGTCCATGGCGATGGCCGAGGCCATCACGCCCGAGCCGGTGTACGGGATGCGCAGCCATTCGAGCGCGCCCTGCACGGTTCCGTCCTCACCGAAGCGCCCGTGCAAGGCAATGAAGCAGCGCGCAAAACCTTCGGCCTTGAGCTCGCTCAGATCGCGCTGCGCCGGGTCGAAGGCGTGCGCGTCCACGCCGCTGGCGCGCAGCGCCTGCAGCACGCCCTGACCGGACAGCAGCGAGATCTCGCGCTCTGCCGACAAGCCGCCCATCAACACGGCGACCTTTCCCATGGATTGAATCTCTGCGCTCACGACAAGCCTCCTTCAGACTTTGGCACGGCCTGGGCTGGCATCAGCTCCAGCACGCGCAACGGGACGTCTCCGATGGATCCCGCGCCCATGCACAGCAGCACGTCACCGGCGCGGACCTCGCGCACGATGTGTGCCGCCATGGTCGCGATGTCGGCCACAAACAGCGGCTCGGGGGCGCCGGCCGCGCGCAGGGCCAGGGCCAGGGCGCGGCCATCGGCGCCGGCGATGGGCGCCTCGCCGGCGGCGTACACCTCGGACAGCAACACCAGATCGGCTTGACCCAGCACCTTGACGAACTCGGCGAAACAGTCGCGTGTGCGGGTGTAGCGATGCGGCTGAAACGCCAGCACCAGACGCCGCCCGGGATAGGCGCCACGGGCTGCGGCCAGCGTCGCCACCAGCTCCACCGGGTGATGGCCGTAATCCTCGATCAGCGTGAAGGCGCCGCCAGCGGCGAGCGGCACGTCGCCATGGTTTTGAAAGCGCCGACCCACGCCCTGAAAGCCGGCCAGTGCCGTGCGCAGCGCCGCATCGGACACGCCGAGTTGCTGCGCCAGCGCGACCGCAGCCAGCGCGTTGAGCACGTTGTGCCGACCCGCCAGATTCAGCAGCAAAGGCAAATCCGGCAACGCTGCCCCGTGTGCTGTGGCCCGCCGTTGCACGGTGAACTTCATTTGCGCCCCGACCGCACGCACGTCCACGGCGCGAAACTGCGCGCCCTCGTCAAAGCCATAACCAAGAACCCGACACTGCAACTGCGGCACGATCTCGCGCAGCGCCGCATCGTCGGTGCACAGCACGGCCGTGCCGTAGAACGGCATGCGGTTCAGGAAGTGCACGAACGCCGCCTTGAGCTGGCCGAAGTCGTGGCCATAGGTCTGCATGTGGTCGGCGTCGATATTCGTCACCACGGCCAGCACCGGCAACAGGTTCAGGAACGAGGCATCCGACTCGTCGGCCTCGACCACGATGCAGTCGCCCTGGCCCAGGCGCGCATTCGCGCCGGAGCTGTTCAAGCGCCCGCCGATGACATAGCTCGGGTCCAGCCCGCCCTCGATCAGCACGCTGGCGACCAGGCTGGTGGTGGTGGTCTTGCCATGCGTTCCGGCGATGGCAATGCCGCGCCGGTGGCGCATCAGTTCGGCCAGCATGAGCGAGCGCGAGACCAGGGCCACGCCCTGCGCGCGCGCGGCCAGCACCTCGGGGTTGTCGTCCTGCACCGCTGTCGAAGTCACCACCACATCCGCACCGGCCACCTGCGCGGCGGCGTGGCCGACGTGGGTGGTGGCGCCCAGCGACGCCAGGCGCTGCAGCGTGGCGCTGTCGGACTGGTCCGAGCCTGAAACCACGTAGCCCAGATTGAGCAGCACCTCGGCAATGCCCGACATGCCGGCGCCGCCGATACCGACGAAATGGATGTGGCCAACAGCGTGCTTCATGCGGCCAGTTCCTCGCATGCCTGGACCACGGCGGCGGTGGCGCCCAGCTTTTGCAGCGCCTTGGCCTGCAGCGCCGTTTGCAGCAGCTCGGCGCGCGTCAGGCGCGACAGCGCGTCGGCCAGCGACTGCGCCGTCAACGACGCTTGCGGCATGAGCCAGCCGCCGCCGGCGCGCACCAGGAACTGCGCATTCGCGGTCTGATGGTCGTCCACCGCCGCCGGGAAGGGAACAAAGATGGCGGCGGCGCCCACGGCGGCGATTTCGGTGACGGTGCTGGCGCCGGCGCGGCAAATGATGATGTCGGCATCGGCAAAGGCGCTGGCCGTGTCGTCGATGAAGGGCGTGAGCTCGGCCGTGACGCCGGCCGCCGCGTAGTGGGCTCGCAAGGCGTCGATCTGCTTGGCGCCGCTTTGATGGGTCACGAGCGGGCGTTGCGCCGGCGCCAGCAAGGCCAGCGCCTGGGGCACGATTTCGTTGAGCGCGCGCGCGCCCAGGCTGCCGCCCACGACCAGCAATTTCAGTGGGCCGCTGCGCGCGGCAAAGCGTGCTTGCGGCTGCGCCTGTTGCAAGAACGCGCTGCGCAGCGGGTTGCCGATCCATTGCGCTTTTTTCATGCCATCGGGGAAGGCGCTGAACACGCGCCGGGCGACCCGGGCCAACAGCTTGTTGGCCAGGCCGGGGACCGAATTCTGTTCGTGCAACAGCAGCGGTGTGCCCGTCAACGCCGCCATCAGACCGGCCGGAAAGCTGATGTAGCCGCCCAGGCCCACGACCACATCGGGCTGCACGCGGCGCAACACCGCCAGGCTTTGGCCAAAGGCCTTGAGCAGGCGCAGCGGCAGGCGCACGAGGGTGAGCAGGCCCTTGCCGCGCACGCCGGAAAAATCGACGCCTTCAAACGCGAACCCGCGCTGCGGCACGAGCTGGCTTTCCATGCTGGGCGCGTTCACGCCGCCCGTGCCGCCCAGCCAATGGACGCGCCAGCCACATTCGCGCAAGGCTTCGGCCACAGCCAGTCCCGGAAAGATGTGCCCCCCGGTGCCGCCCGCCATCACTAGAGCACATTTTTGGCTCATGCACGGCCTCCGTGCATGCGGGCTGCGTACCGCATCCCCAGCGCTGGCGCGCTGTTCTTATTTTGCAGAAGCAAGAAACTCATGCACGGCCTCCGTGCATGCGGGCTGCGTACCGCACCCCTGGCGCTGGCGCGCCGGTTCTTATTTTGCAGAAGCAAGAAACTCATGCACGGCCTCCGTGCATGAGTTTCTTGCTTTCAACATCCACGCGCAGGACGACGGCGAGGGAGATCAGGTTGAGCAGGATGGCGGAGCCACCGTAGCTCATGAGCGGCAGGGTCAGGCCCTTGGTGGGCAGGGCGCCGAGGTTCACGCCCATGTTGATGAAGGACTGAAAGCCGATCCAGATGCCCACGCCTTGCGCCACCAGGCCGGCAAAGACGCGGTCCAGCGCGATCGCCTGACGCCCGATGTGCATGATGCGCCGCGTCATCCACAGGAACAGGCCGATCACGCACAGCACGCCGAGCAGACCGAACTCCTCGCCGATCACGGCCAGCAGGAAGTCGGTGTGCGCCTCGGGCAGCCAATTGAGTTTCTCCACGCTGCCGCCCAGACCCACGCCGAAAATTTCGCCGCGGCCGATCGCGATGAGCGCGTGCGACAACTGGTAGCCCTTGCCCAGCGCGTGCTTTTCGCTCCAGGGATCGAGGTAGGCGAAGATGCGTTCGCGCCGCCAGTCGGACAGCGCGATCATCAAACCGAAGGCCACGAGCAGCACCGCGCTGATGAGAAAGAACATGCGCGCATTCACGCCACCCAGGAACAGGATGCCCATGGCGATGACCGCGATCACCATGAAGGCGCCCATGTCGGGTTCGGCCAGCAACAGCACGCCCACCACGGCCACGGCCGCGCCCATGGGCGCCACGGCGCGCATGAAGTTCTCCTTCACTTCCATCTTGCGCACCATGTAATTGGCGGCGTACAGCAGCACCGCAAACTTGGCCAGTTCGGACGGCTGAAAGCTCATGAAGCCCAGGCTGATCCAGCGCCGTGCACCGTTCACGGCCTTGCCGACAAAGGGCAGCAGCACCGCCGCCAAGAGCAGCAGCGAGGCCACAAACAGCCAAGGCGCGACCTTCTCCCAGACCGACATCGGCACCTGAAAGGTGAGCAGCGCGGCGACAAAGGCCATGACCAGAAACAACAGATGACGCAGCAGAAAATAGTTGTGCGCGTACCTGGAAAATTTGGGGTTGTCGGGGATCGCGATGGATGCCGAATACACCATCACCAGGCCCCAGGCGAGCAAGGCCACGATGACCCACACCAGCGCCTGGTCCACGCCCGCGCCCTGAGTCGCCGCGAGTTGCGTGCGCAGCGGCAGCGCCTTGGCGCGCGACCCGGCGCCGAACCAGAGCGACCAGCGGGACCGCACGGCGCTCATTCCTGCGCCTCCCATACCGCGCCCGATTCCATGGCCAGCTCCTGCACCGCCTGCACGAACATCTGGGCCCGGTGCTCGTAGTGCTGGAACATGTCAAAGCTGGCGCAGGCCGGCGACAACAGCACGGCGTCGCCCGACTGTGCCTGCTGCTGCGCGAGTTGCACCGCCTGCGCCATCGACTCGGCTGACAGCAGGGGCACGCCGGTCGCGTCGAGCGCGGCACGAATCAGCGCCGCGTCGCGGCCGATCAACACCACGGCGCGGGCGAACTGCGCGACCGCAGGCGCCAAGGGCGAAAAATCCTGGCCCTTGCCCTCGCCGCCCAGGATCACCACCAGGCGCCGGTCCGCGCCCAGGCCCGCCAACGCGGCCACCGTGGCGCCCACATTCGTTCCCTTGCTGTCGTCAAAATACTCCACGCCGTCGAGCACGCCCACCGACTGCACGCGGTGCGGCTCGCCGTGGTACTCGCGCAGGCCGTGCAGCGTGGCGGCCAGGCCGCAGCCGGCGGCACTGGCCAGTGCCAGTGCCGCCAGTGCGTTGAGCGCATTGTGGCGGCCGCGAATGCGCAGCGCGTCGGCCGGCATCAGGCGCTGGATGTGCAGCTCGGGCTGCTCTCCCCCCCGTTTGACCTTGATGGTTTCATCGGCCGGCATGGCGCGCACCAGCCAGGCCATGCCGTTGACCACTTCGATGCCGAAGTCGCCCGCGCGCTGCGGCATGTCGGCGCCAAAGCTCACCCAGGCGCGCTGTTGCAGGCGCGGCTGGCGACCCCGGCCGAGCGCTGGCAGCGTGACCGGGGCGGCGAGCAGCGCCATGACCAGGGGGTCGTCGCGATTGAGCAGCATCAGACCCTGCTTGCCAAACACGCAGGACTTGGCCGCGATGTAGGCGTCCATGCTGCCGTGCCAGTCCAGATGGTCCTGGCTGATGTTGAGCAGCGTCGCCGCCGTCGGCTCAAAGTCTGCTGCGTCGGCCAGTTGAAAACTCGACAGCTCCAGCACCCAGACCTCGGGCAAGGCCACCCCCAGCGACGCCGCTTGCGCGCCATCCTCAGCCTCATCCTCAGCCCGCGCGAGCGGGCCGGGGTGAGGGCTGGCCGCGTCGAGCTTTTCCCTGAGCGTGTCCAGCAGCGTCGGGCCGATATTGCCCGCAGCCACCACGCTCTTGCCGGCGCGCTCCACCAGTTGCGCCGTGAGCGCCGTGACGGTGGTCTTGCCATTCGTTCCGGTCACCGCCAGCAGTTGCGGGCGGTAGCCATCGGATTCCTTCAGCTCTGCCAGGGCTTGGGCAAACAGGCTCAGTTCGCCGCCCACCCACAGGCCCTGCTCGCGCGCCGCAGCCACCACGCCCGCCACCTCGGCCGGCGCCAGGCCCGGACTCTTGAACAGCGCGCGCACGTCGCTTCCCGCCAGCAGCGAGGCGTCCAGCGCGCCATGCACAAAGCGCGCCTCGGGCAGCTCGCGCCGCAAGGTTTCCAGCTGCGGCGGCTGCGCGCGCGTGTCGGCCACCGTCACCCGCGCGCCGCAGCGGGCGCACCAGCGCGCCATCGCCAGGCCGGAGTGGCCCAGGCCGAGGATCAAGACGTGCTGACCGAGGAGGTGGCTCATGCAGTTCAGCGCAGTTTCAGGGTGGACAGGCCCACCAGGCACAGCAGGATGGTGATGATCCAGAAACGCACCACGACCTGCGTTTCGGCCCAGCCGATTTTCTCGAAGTGGTGATGCAGCGGCGCCATCTTGAGGATGCGCCGGCCCTCCCCGTATTTGCGCTTGGTGTACTTGAACCAGCCCACCTGCGCGATCACCGAAAGCGCCTCGGCCACGAACACACCGCCCATGACAAACAGCACGATTTCCTGGCGCACGATCACGGCCACGGTGCCCAGGGCCGCGCCCAGCGCGAGCGCGCCCACGTCGCCCATGAACACCTGGGCCGGGTGCGTGTTGAACCACAGAAAGGCCAGGCTCGCCCCGGCCATGGCCATGCAAAACACCAGCAGTTCGCCCGAGCCGGTGATGTGCGGCATGAACAGGTATTTGGAGTACACGGCACTGCCCGTGACGTAGGCAAACAGGCCGAGCGAGCCGCCCACCATGGCCACCGGCATGATGGCCAGACCGTCCAGACCGTCGGTGAGGTTCACGGCGTTGCTCGATCCCACGATCACCAGATACGACAGGATCACGAAGCCGAGCACGCCCAGCGGATAGTTCACCTCCTTGAAGAAGGGAACGAACAGGCCGGCCTTGGGCGGCAGGTTCACATCAAAGCCCGACTGCACCCAGCGAACGAACAGTTCGAGCACGCGCAAATTGGAGTTTTCCGAGATGCTGAACACCAGGTAGAGCGCGGCCAGCAGACCGACCACGGATTGCCAGAAATACTTCTCGCGCGAGCGCATGCCTTCGGGATCCTTGTGCACCACCTTGCGCCAGTCATCAACCCAGCCGATGGCGCCAAAACCCAGGGTCACGATCAGCACGATCCAGACAAAGCGGTTCGTCAGATCGACCCACAGCAGGGTCGAGATCGCGATCGCCAGCAGCACCAGCACGCCGCCCATGGTGGGGGTTCCGCTCTTGCTCTGGTGCGAGGCCATGCCGTAGCCGCGGATCGGTTGTCCGATCTTGAGCGAGGTCAGATGGCGGATCACCGCCGGCCCGGCGAACAGGCCGATCAGCAAGGCCGTGAGCGCGGCCATCACGGCGCGAAACGTGAGGTACTGGAACACCCGAAAGAAACCGTAGTCGGGCGAGAGCGTCTGCAGCCATTGGGCCAGACTAAGCAGCATGGAATGCCTCCTGATGAATGTGTTGCGAGGCCTGGATGGCCGCGACCACGCGCTCCATCTTCATGAAGCGCGAGCCCTTGACGAGCACGCTTTGGGTCAGCGCCAACTGCTCAAGCACGGCCGCCACCAGCGCCTCGATGGTTTCGAAATGGCGCGCGCCCGCATGGCGCGCCAAGGCGCCGAGCGTGAACACGGCGTCGATGCCGAGCTGGCGCGCGTAGTCGCCGACTTCGATGTGGAACTGCGGCCCCTGGCTGCCGACCTCGCCCATGTCGCCCAGCACCAGCAGGCGCGGACCCGGCAGCTCGGCCAGCAGCTCGATCGCGGCGCGCACCGAATCCGGGTTCGCGTTGTACGAATCGTCGATCAGCGTGAGCTCGTGGTCCTGGAGCCGCACACGCAGCGCGCGGCTGCGCCCTGGCACCGGCTCGAAGGCCTGCAGCCCCTGCGCAATGGCGGCCAGCGGCACGCCGGCCGCGATCGCGCAGGCGAGCGCAGCAAGGGAATTTTTCAGGTTGTGCCGACCCGCGACGCGCAAGGCGTACTGCAGGTCACCCGCAGGCGTGCGCGCCCTGACCTGCCAGGCGCCCTGCGCCCAGGCTGATTCAACGCAGTACACATCGGCCTGATCGAACCCAAAGCGCAACTGTTGGCGCGCGCCGGCCAGTGTTTGCCACAGCGTGGTGAAGGCGTCGTCGGCCGGAAAGACGGCCACGCCACGGGCGTCGAGTGCGGCGATGACGGCGCCGTTTTCCTGCGCCACGGCCTGCACCGTGGCCATGAACTCCTGGTGCTCGCGCTGCGCGTTGTTCACCAGCGCCACCGTGGGTCGCGCCAGCTGAGCCAGCCGCGCGATTTCGCCCGGGTGGTTCATGCCCAGCTCGACCACCGCCAGTTGGTGCTGTGCCCGCAGCCGCAGCAGGGTCAACGGCACGCCGATGTCGTTGTTGAAGTTGCCCGCCGTGGCCAGCGCGGCGTCGCCTGCGGCCGCGCGCAGGATCGACGCAATCATCTGCGTCACGGTGGTCTTGCCATTCGAGCCGGTCACCGCGATCAGCGGCAGCGTGAACTGCGCGCGCCAGCCGCTGGCCAGTTGCCCCAGGGCCAGCAGCGTGTCGGCAACGACCAGTCCGGGCAGGCCCCATTGCGTCAGCTGTGGCAGGGCTTGGGCGTGGCACAGCACCGCCGCTGCGCCCTTTTCCTGGGCTGCGGCAAGCAAGTCGTTGGCATCAAAGCGCTCGCCCTTGAGCGCCACAAACAGGTCGCCCGGTTGCAGCGTGCGCGTGTCGCTGTGCACGCGCTGCAGCGGCGTGGCGGCGGCGCCAACCAACTGCGCGCCCGGGATCCAGGCTTGCGCCTGTTGCAGCGTCATCATGCTTGAGCCCTCGCTGCGAGCGCGGCCAGGGCCTGCGCCTTGTCCGAGAAAGGGTGCTTGACGCCCGCCACTTCCTGCGTGCTTTCGTGCCCCTTGCCGGCGATCAGCACCACGTCGTGCGGCTGCGCCTGGGCCAGCGTCTGGCGAATGGCCAGCGCCCGATCCGCCTGCACTTGCACGGCCGCGCTGCGGCTCAGACCCAGCAGCAGTTGCGCGATGATGGCCTCGGGCTTTTCGCTGCGCGGGTTGTCGCTGGTGAGCACCACGCCGTCTGCATTCTTCTGTGCCACGGCCGCCATCATGGGACGCTTGGCGCTGTCGCGGTCACCGCCGCAGCCAAACACGCACCACAGCTTGCCGCCACGCTGCTGTGTCAGCGGGCGCAAGGCCGTCAGCGCCTGGTCCAGCGCGTCCGGCGTGTGCGCGTAGTCCACGACCACCAGCGGCTGTCCCGGCGCCGTCAGGCAGTCCATGCGCCCCGGCACCGGCGTCAAGCGGGTGCAGGCCTGCACCGCGTCTTGCAGGCTCGCGCCCAGGCTGCGCAGCGCGGCGATCACGCCCAGCAGATTGGAGACGTTGAAGTCGCCGATGAGCGCGGTCTGCAGCAGCACGCGCTCGTCGCCTTCGGCCAGCGTGAAGCGCAGCCCCTGCGCGTCATAGGCCAGGTCCAGCGCGCGCAGCCGTGCCGGCTGCTGCCGCGACACGGTCCACAGATCAAGACGGCCCCCGCTCAGCGTCTGCGCCAGGGCCGCGCCCTGTTCGTCGTCCAGATTCAGCACCGCCGCCTGCAGCCCGGGCCAGGAAAACAGCGCGGCCTTGGCCTGCCAGTAGGACGGCATGTCGCCGTGGTAGTCGAGGTGGTCCTGGGTGAAGTTGGTGAACAGCGCGACGCGGATGCGCGTGCCGTCCAACCGATGCTCGACCAGGCCGATGGACGAGGCTTCGACGGCACAGGAGCTCAGACCCTGCTGCACAAAGCGGCGCAGTTGGCGCTGCAACAGCACCGGATCGGGCGTGGTCAATCCGGTCGATTCCAGCCCGCCCAGCGGGTCGGTCAACGCATCGGAAGACGGCGGCACGCCCACGCCCAGCGTGCCGATCAGGCCGCAGCGGGCGCCGCCTGTTGCGCCCAGGTTGGCGAGCGCCTGCGCCAGCCACCAGGTGGTCGAGGTCTTGCCGTTGGTTCCGGTCACGGCCAGCACGTCGAGCTCGCGGCTGGGGTGGCCGTAGTATTCGGCGGCAATCGCGCCGGCGTCGGCCTTGAGCCCGGAGTAGGCGCCAATCGCAGCGCTGTCAAAGTTAAAGCGCTCGACACCGGAGTGCTCGACCAGACAGGCCGTGGCGCCCGCAGCCAGCGCCGCGCCCACATACGCGCGGCCGTCGGCGGCCGCACCCGGCCAGGCAATGAAACCGTCGCCGGCCTGGAGTTGGCGGCTGTCGGTGCGCAGCTCGCCCGTGACGCGGCTGTGCAGCCACTGGGCGGCTTGCTCGGGCGTGTGCAGGATTCGCATCAGAACGACTCCTCGACCGCTTCGGCAACGATCTGCGGCTTCACAGCCATGTCCGGTTGCACGCCCATCAGGCGCAGCGTTTGCTGCACCACTTCGCTGAACACGGGCGCGGCCACGGCGCCGCCAAAGTACTGGCCGGCGCTGGGCTCGTCCACCATCACGGCCACGATGATGCGCGGCTTCTCGATCGGCGCCATGCCGACAAACCAGGCGCGGTACTTGTGGTTCTTGTCGCTGCCATAGCTCTTGCCGATGAGCTTGTAGGCGGTGCCCGACTTGCCGCCCACCGAATAGCCGATGGTCTGCGCCTTGGGTCCGGTGCCGCTCGGGCCGGCGGCCAATTGCAGCATGTGCCGCACCTGGCCTGCCGTGCGCTGCGACAGCACGCGCACGCCCACGGCCGGCTCGGCGTTCTTCAGCAGGGTCACGGGGATGATCTCGCCGTCGTGCGAGAACACGGTGTAGGAGCGCGCCATCTGGAACAGCGAAGCCGACAGACCGTAGCCATAGGACATGGTGGCCTGTTCGATCGGACGCCAGCTCTTGTAGGGCCGCAGTCTGCCAGACACCGCGCCCGGAAAGCTGATCTGCGGCTTTTGCCCAAAGCCTGCCGCCGAGAAGATTTCCCACATCTCGCGCGGCTGCATCTGCATGGCGATCTTGGTGGTGCCGATGTTGCTGGACTTCTGGATCACGCCCTCGACCGTGAGCACACCGTTCGGGTGTGAATCGGAGATGGTCGCGCCGTGCAGCGAGAGCTTGCCCGGTCCGGTGTCGATCAGCGTGTTGGGCGTGACGCGTCCGGTCTCCAGGCCCAGACCGATGGTAAAGGGCTTCATCACCGAGCCCGGCTCGAAGGTGTCGGTGAGCGCGCGGTTGCGCAACTGCTCACCGCTCAGATTGCGTCGCTTGTCCGGCACATAGCTCGGATAGTTCGCCAGCGCCAGCACTTCGCCGGTGACGGCGTCGAGCACCACGACACTGCCGGCCTTGGCCTTGTTCAGCACGACCGCGTCGCGCAGCTTCTGATAGGCAAAGAACTGCACCCGGCTGTCCACGCTCAGGGTCAGGTCGGGGCCGTCGGCAGGCGCCAGGGTGTCGCCCACATCCTCCACCACGCGCCCCATGCGGTCCTTGATGACGCGGCGCGAACCGGCGTGGCCGGCGAGCTCCTTGTTGAAGGCCAGCTCGATGCCTTCCTGGCCCTGGTCTTCGACGTTGGTGAAGCCGACCACGTGGGCCGCCGCCTCGCCTTCGGGGTACTGGCGCCGGTACTCCATGCGCTGGTCGATGCCCTTGACGCCGAGGGCGGCAATTTGCTTGGCCACGCCATCGTCCACCTGGCGCTTGAGCCAGACAAAGGTCTTGTCTTCGTTTTCCAGCTTCTTGCTCAGCTCGACCAGCGGCATGTCGAGCAGCTTGGCGAGTTGCTGCAGGCGGGCGGGGTCGCGCTCCACGTCTTCGGGAATCGCCCAGATGCTCGGCGCCGGCACGCTGGAAGCCAGGATCAGACCGTTGCGGTCAAGGATGCGGCCGCGGTTCGCCGGCAGCGCCAGCGTGCGCCCGAAGCGAACCTCGCCCTGGTGCTGGAAGAACCGGTTGTCGTACACCTGCACATAGGCCGCGCGCGCGGCCAGGCCGATGAAGCCGATGGCGATCGCCGCCACGATGAACTTGCTGCGCCACACCGGCGTCTTGCTCGCCAGCAGCGGGCTGGAGGTATAGCGGATGCTGCGGCTCACGGCGCCGCTCCTGTGGCCTTGGGCGGCGGCTCCAGGCTGGCCGGCGCGTTCACGTACAGCGTCAACGCCGGGTTCACCGATTGCATGTGCAGGCTGTGGCGCGCCAGTTTCTCGACCCGCAGCGGCGTGGCCTGGGCGCGCTTTTCCAGCTCGAGCCGATCGTGTTCGGTTTCGAGCGAGCGGGTCTGCGCCAACGCCTTGTCAACTTCGACAAACAGCCGGCGCGACTCGTACTGGGTGTGCACCAGGTAGAGCGCGCTCACGAGCACGGCGGCCACCAGCACCAGGTTCAGGCGGGTCATGGCCGCACCCTCTTGCGTTGCGCGCACCCGCTCGTCCGGGGGCTTGTCACTGCGGCGGCGCTCATGCGTCGGTCCTCTGCGCCACGCGCATGGTCGCGCTGCGCGAGCGCGGGTTGCCCGCCACTTCCTGCGCGCTGGGCTTGATGCGCCCCAGGGCGAGCAATTTCATCTGCTGCGTGGGCTGCAGCATCCAGTCGGGCTGGCGCTTGTCCACTTCCTCGCGCGCATGTTTCGCAATGAACTGCTTCACGATGCGGTCTTCGAGGGAATGAAAGCTGATGACCACCAGTCGTCCTCCGGGCTGCAGGACCTTCAGGCTCGCGTCTAGAGCCTGTTGCAGCTCTTCAAGCTCGGCATTGATGAAAATCCGAAGAGCCTGAAATGTGCGCGTTGCAGGGTTCTGGCCCGGCTCGCGGGTTTTGACCGTGCCAGCCACGAGCTCGGCCAACTCGGTGGTGGATGAAATTGGGCCCCGCTCCTGTCTGCGAGCAGCAATCGCTTTTGCAATCGGAACAGCAAACCGTTCTTCTCCATAGTCACGAATCACCTCCACCATCTGTTGAATTTCGGCATGCGCGAGCCACTGCGCCACACTCTCGCCGCGCGTCGTGTCCATGCGCATGTCCAGCGGGCCCTCGAAGCGAAAGCTGAAGCCGCGCTGCGGGTTGTCGATCTGCGGTGAGCTGATGCCCAGATCGAGCAGCACGCCGGCCACGCTCGCCGGCGGCAGTTCGCCCAGGTCCTTGAAGCCCTGGTGCCGAATGGAAAATCGCGGATCGGTGATCGCTTGGGCCGCTGCAATCGCCTCCGGGTCCTTGTCGAAGGCAATCAGTCGGCCCTGTGGCGACAGCCCGGACAGAATCAGATTGGAATGGCCGCCCCGGCCAAAGGTGGCGTCCACATAGCTGCCGTGCGCGCCCGTTGCGTCGCCCTCGGCCTCCGTATTGCCGAACAGCGCCTGCACCGCTTCGTTCAACAAGACGGTGGTGTGTTGCCATGAGGTTTGCACCGCCGCCCTTAGAAGGAAAAGTCCTGCAGGACGTCAGGCAGTTCGCCCAGCATCGCCTTGGCCTCCTGGGCGTCGTACGTCGCCTTGTCCCACAACTCGAAGTGGTTGCCCATGCCGAGCAAGACCGCGTCCTTGGAGATGGACGCAGCGGCGCGCAATTCGGGAGAAATCAGCAAGCGGCCGGTGGCGTCCATCTCGACGTCCATGGCGTTGCCCAGGAAGATGCGTTTCCACCACTGGGCCGACATCGGCAGGCTGGAGATGCGCTCGCGAAACTTCTCCCACTCGGGCCGAGGGAACAGCATCAGGCAGCCGTGCGGATGCTTGGTCAGCGTCAACTGTCCGGCGGCATTGGCGCTCAGGACGTCACGATGCCGGGTCGGCACCGAAAGCCGACCCTTGCCATCCAGACTCAGAGATGAAGCACCTTGAAACACCGTCTATCACCCTTGCGAAAGAAATCATTGGACCGCGATGAAATCCACTTTCCACCACTAAATTGCATTTTTTTGCACTTTAGCAGGAAAAGCACGGCGCGCAAGCGACTAAATGACAAATTTTTCAATGAAATCAAGGACTTAGAAGCGATTGCAGATGTGATTTTGGGCGAAATTTCCTTTCAAATGAAGGACTTAGCAACGGTTATGAATGTGTTGCGTTAGGAGTAGCGCGAATCCGCGCCAGCGGCAAACCGACCGACGGCGGGACTCCGCAGAAAAGCCATGCCTGCGAACAATCTGAATTATTTCGACCGCGAGTGGGGCATTGATGGCCCACTGGGATGGCGGTCGGCCCTGAATCAAGCGCCGCAGCGACGCGCCGACAAACCGCAGCAGCACCGGCCTCGCCGCAAGCTCAGAACGCCGCCTGGTACAGCGCCAGCGCATCGGCGTGGGTCACGTCGCGTGGGTTGTTCACCAGCAGGCGCTGCACCTTCATGGCGTCATCGGCCAACATGGGCAAATCCTCTTGCTTGACGCCCGCCGCGCGCAGCGTCTGGGCATAGGGCATGGCCGCGACCCGCGCCCGGATGGCGGCGACAAAGGCCGCGGCCGCAGCGGCATCGCCCGCGCTGGCCAGTTCGGGCAGGATGGCGCGTCCGAGTTCGGCGTACAGACCCTGCGCCACGCCCAGGTTGAACTCCAGCACCGGCAGCAGCACCAGGGAATTGCTCAGGCCGTGCGGCAAGCCGTAGTGCCCGCCCAGCGGATAGGCCAGCGCGTGCACCGCGCCCACGGGCGCGTTGGCAAAGGCCATGCCGGCCAACAGCGAGCCCAACAGCATGGCCTCGCGCACGTCGGCGTCGCGACCATCGTTCACGGCGGGCAGCAAATTCGCGTACAGCAGTTGCAGCGCCTTGATCGCCAGGGCGTCTGACAGCGGGTTCTTCTTCAGCCGGGTGCTGAAAGATTCGATGGCGTGCACCATCGCGTCCACGCCGGTCATGGCCGTCACCGCAGGCGGCAGGCCCAGCGTGAGGCGGCTGTCGAGCAGCGCGATGTCCGGATAAAGCAGCGGCGAGACCACGCCCTTCTTCTCGTGGCTGGGCGTGGTGAGGATGGAGATCGGCGTGACTTCGGAGCCGGTTCCGGCGGTGGTCGGCACCTGGATCAGCGCCACGCGCGGTCCGCGTGCCAGGCCGATGCCGTAGATCTCGGGCAGCGCCTGCGGCGTGCGCACCAGCAGCGCCACCAGCTTGGCCGTGTCGAGCGAGCTGCCGCCACCAAAGCCAATCACGCCATCGACCCCGGCGCCGCGCGCGGCGTCCACCGCAGCCTGCACGCTGACTTCAGGCGGATCGGCCAGCACATCGGAAAACAGCGTCGCCGCGACACCGGCAGCCGCCAGCGACGCGAGCGCCCCATCGAGCAATTTGGCCTTGATCAAGCCCGCGTCGGTGACGAGGACGACATGGGTCATGCCCAGGCCCTTGGCGATCTCGCCCAGGCGGTTCGCGCCGCCCTGTTCGCAAATGATCTTGGGTGCGGTTTCAAAGGAAAAAGAAGGCATGGCGAAGCTTTCAAAAAATCGGATTCGGGTGCCGAGCGACCGTCTTCCTTTGCCCAAGTCGTCGCGACTGACGCCATGGCGTGATGCCGCCTGCACTGCGGCAGGACTTGGAATCAAGTGTAGCGGGCGGACGGTGCAACCCGTCGTCGATTGATTTTTCAAAAAATGCCGCTGCAGCGTATTGCCTTAGTGATACACTGATGCGCAATGAACTTCGACATCTTCCCGAATGCGCCGACGCCGATCTATCGCCAGATCGTGGAACAGGTGCGCCGCCTCGTCGCCAGCGGGCAGATGCGCCCGGGCGACGACTTGCCCTCGGTGCGCGTGGTGGCGCTGCACCACGCGATCAACCCCATGACCGTGAGCAAGGCCTACAGCCTGCTCGAAACCGAAGGCCTGCTCGAGCGCCGCCGCGGCGTGGGCATGGTGATCGCCAAGAGCATGAGCAAGTCGTCGCGCCAGGACAAGCTGGCGCTGCTGCAACCAACGCTTTTGTCCGCCGCGCAAGTCACGCGGGAATTGGGCATCAGCGATGCCCAAGCCCTGGCGGCATTTCAAACCTGTCTGAACGAATGGACACCCAAGGAGACCCCATGAAACCGAACGACGCCGTGATTCAAGTGAGCGACCTGAGTCTTTATATCGACACCACCATCCTGGACCACATCAACCTGTCGATTCCGCGCGGCGCGGTCGTGGGCCTGGTGGGGCGCAATGGCGCGGGCAAGTCCACGCTGCTGCGCTGCATGGTGGGCCTGACCGAGCCGACGCAGGGCGCGGCCAAGCTGCTGGGTTGCCCGGCGCTGGACCTGAGCGACCCGGTGCGCGAGCGCCTGGGCTACGTGGCACAAACGCCGGACCTGTTCGAGTGGATGGAGGTGCACGAGCACCTGCGCGCCATCGGCCGGGCTTATCCGCGCTGGAACGAGGAGCGCTGTCTGGTGCTGGCCTGCAGGCTGGGTCTGCCCATGGGCGGACGCGTGAAGAACCTGTCGGTAGGCGACCAACAAAAGCTGGCCGTGGTGCTGGCGCTGGCGCACGACCCGGACGTGCTGCTGCTGGACGAACCCGTGTCCAACCTGGACCCGATGACGCGCAACGAATTCATGCGCTCGCTGTTCGTGGACCGCCGCCTCGGTGAGGAGACCGATGAACGCGGCGTGCTCGATGCCGAGCGCACCATCGTCATCTCCAGCCATCTGCTCAGCGACCTGGAACGCGTGGTGTCGCATGTGGCCTTCATTCGCCAAGGCCGCTTGCAATTGTTCGAGGCCTGGGACGCGATGCTGGAGCACTTCCGCTTGATCCCACAACCCGGCAGCGACCTACCACGCGCTGCCGTGGTGTGCCAGAACCCCGCCGCCGCGCAGTGCGTGATCGACACGCGGCTCGCACCGGTATGGGCCGACAAAGGCCGGGCCCTGTCGCTGGACGAACTGTTTATGGAGTTGAACTCGTGAAAA
>CAIMSP010000187.1 GCA_903844215.1 uncultured beta proteobacterium
ACGCACCCGATCGAACCGCGCTGCGCCGCCCTGGCCGCGTTGCTCCTCGTTGCAGGCATTGAGCCTGCGCCTCGTCGCGCCTTGCCAGAACGGCACATCGCGGCCCGCTCGGGCGCGTTCAACTGCGGTTTCTAGGATGAAGCGTTGAGCGGCCGTCCAGGCTCGATGGCTGACAAGCAGTTGCTGTCCAGCAATTGCACCGCAGCCATATGGTTCGTCGCTTCACTCGATAAGCTCCATTCAAGATATTGCTTATGGCGTCGCAAGGTGCCACAATAGATACATTGCACATACATCTTCTAGATCGGAGCTTCCATGTCCCTTGCCGCTCAAGTCACCTCCATCGACGTGCGTCTGATCGCGCCGCAGGAGCGCCACGCCACGATCTTCGCTACCTTCCAGTCATTGGCCGCCGGTGAATCGTTTGATTTACTCAGCGACCACGAGCCCCTCCCGCTGCATGGCCAGTTCCTGCAGCAGTGGCCGGGTCAGTTCGATTGGGACGTGCTTGACACTGGCCCTGGGAAGTGGCGCATCCGCATTGGGCGCGTGGCCGCGGCCAAGAGTTGCTGCGGCTGCTGCGGGGGCGGTTGACCGTCGCGACGGCAATGGCCAACCTTTCGATGCCGCCCCAGGAAGCGGCGGACACTTTGCCGCTGCGCCGACTGGCGCTGTGGGACTTGGGCTTTCGGCCCTTCTATTTGCTGGCCGCGCTGTTCGCCGCCTTGTCCGTGCCCCTGTGGGCGCTGCAGTTCGGCGGCGTGATCGCTCAGCCCTGGTTGCACGGACCGCTGTGGCATGCGCACGAGATGGTGTTCGGCTACACGATGGCAGTGGTGGTCGGCTTCCTGTTCACCGCTGGGCGCAACTGGTCTGGCCAGGCCACACCCACTGGGCCGGCGCTGATGGCTCTGGCCGGGCTCTGGCTGGCCGGCAGGGTATTGGTGCTGACGCCCTTCGGCGTGGCGGCAGCGGCAGTGAACGTGGCGTTCCCGATGCTGGCGGCATGGGGACTGTGGCGAGCCTTACATGCCGGGGGCAATCGGCGCAACTACTTCTTCGTGGGCTTGCTGGTGGCTTTGGCCGCTGCCGCCGCTGTGGTTCATTTGGGCCAGCTGCAGTGGCTGAACCTTCCTGCGGGGCTGGGCCTTCCGGTTGCGTTGGACGTCGTGCTGTTCATCATCGTGCTGATGACCGGCCGCGTCGTGCCCATGTTCACGAACAACGGCTCGCCCGGTGCGAAGGCCCTGCGCAAGCCTTGGCTGGAGATCCTGGCGTCGGGCAGCGTGCTGGCCTTGCTGGCGGCCGATGCCGTGGGTTTGCAAGGGATGCCCCTGGCGGCACTGGCCATGTTGGCGCTCGCCGCCCATACGGCTCGCTGGTGGATGTGGCAGCCATGGAAGACGCTTCGCCAGCCGCTGGTCTGGGTGCTGCATGTGGCCTACTTCTGGCTTCTGGTGCATCTGGGTCTGCGCGCCGCGGCTGCACTTGGCTGGGTCGCTGGCGGGCCGGCCACACACGCCCTGACGGTGGGGCTGATAGGCATGCTGACGCTGGGCATGATCACGCGCACCGCGCTTGGTCACACCGGTCGACCGCTGCGCGCCGGGCGTATCGAGACAGCTGCCTACCTCGCGATGCTGGGCTCGGCGGTGGTGCGGGTTTGCCTGCCGCTGCATGACGCCGCCTGGCTGTTGCCCGCGGTGAGCGTATCGGCTGCGCTGTGGTCGCTGGCCTTCACGTTGTACCTGGTTCGATACGCCCCGCTGCTGCTGTGGCCCCGTGCTGACGGGCAGCCAGGCTGAGGCGGAGCGGCACCCAGCCCCGCATCGCAACCCCAGAACACTCGCCATGACCAGATCTGTACCCGTTTTGCGCCGCCGCGGACCTGCCCGATGCGATTGACGACGATGACCGATTACGCGTTGCGCCTGCTGATGTACGTAGGCCAGCACCGAGACCAGCTGTGCACCATCGCCGAGGTGGCGCAGGTGTACGGCATTTCTGAAACCCATCTGATGAAGATCACGCATCAGCTCGGTCTGGCGGGCTGGATCGAGACCGTGCGCGGAAAGGGCGGCGGCATGCGGCTAGCGCGCGAACCGGCGCAGATCAACCTGGGCGAGTTGGTGCGTAGCGTCGAACCTGACTTCTTGCTGGTCGAGTGCCTGACCATCAGCAGTGCCTGCACCCTGACCGGCCGGTGCGGACTGACCCGCGTCTTCAGCGATGCGCTGGACGCCTTCATGCGGCAACTGGACAGCCATACGCTGGCAGATGTACTGCCGCCAGTGCGCCGTATCGGCAAGCGAGCCTCAGTGGTCGCAGTGCCCGCTTCATCGCGCCGCCGTCCAAGCGTGACCTGATGCCAGACCAGCCCAGTGCGCAATCCGCGACCGGCGACTCGATCTACCCCATCGGCGTCCGCGCGCCGTCACCGGTATGTTCGCTCGTTGGCGCTGGGCCCTGGTCTGGATCGCGCAACTGTTCTTCTACGGCCTGCCCTGGGCGAGTTGGGGCGGCCGCCAGGCCGTGCTCTTCAACCTGGAGGCGCAGCGCTTCTACATCCTCGGGCTGGTGCTCTATCCGCAGGACCTGATCTTCCTGGCCGCGCTGCTGGTGCTCTCGGCGCTGGCACTCTTCTTCTTCACCGCCGTGGCCGGGCGGCTGTGGTGCGGCTACGCCTGCCCGCAGACCGTCTACACCGAGATCTTCATGTGGGTTGAACGCCGAATCGAGGGTGACCGCGTCGCCCGCATGCGGCTGGACCAGGCGCCGTGGAGCGTGCACAAACCGGTGCGCAAGGGCGGCAAGCAGCTGGCGTGGATGGCGGTGAGCCTGTTCACCGGGTTCAGCTTCGTCGGCTACTTCACGCCGATCCGCGAGTTGGCGCCGGCTGTGCTGTCGTTCAGCGTATCGCCCTGGAATACCTTCTGGGTGCTGTTCTACGGCTTGGCCACCTCTTGATTCCGCAGTACAGCGCGAGAAATCGATCTTCTACGTTCCCCGGTGACATCGGAACACGCCATGAACGACACCCGCGAAGCTTCTGAAACCACCGTCCTCCAGGCGCTAGAAGGCGTGCTCGACCCGGAACTCGGCGAGAGCATCGTCGACCTGGGTCTGGTGGAGCGCATCGAGCTCGGCGACGACAGGGTCGCGGTGGTCCTGATTCCGACCAGCGCCACCTGCCCGATGGCCGAAGTGCTGATCGAAGACGCGACAGATGCGGTGCAGCGCGTGTTGCCTGCTGGTTGGGTGGCCGAGGTGCGGCTTGACTTCCGCGTGATCTGGTCGCCGGCACGCATGAGCCAGGCGTTGCAGGAGCGCTTCGGCTGGCAAGTCGGTGGCGGCTGAGTCGGCGCTGCCGTGAGATCGCGCACCTTGTTTCGCGTCGGTGTGGTGACCTGCGCCCTCCTGGCGGCGATGAACCTGCTGGCCGGCCTGTCCGGGGGACTTGCGCGGCTGGGTTGGGCCGTGCCGGCGGCCGCGATCGGCACGCATGGTGCGGTGATGGCGTGCGGCTTCTTCGGCACGCTCATCGCCCTCGAACGGGCGGTGGCACTGCAGCGCGGATGGGGGCTTGCGGCCCCGCTGGCCGCTGGTGCCGGAGGCGTGGCCGTCTGGGCGCTGGGGAGCCCCGACCTGGGAGCGCTGTCCTGGGGTCTTGCCGCGCTGCTGCTGGTGGCGTTGTATGGCGTGGCCGGAATCACGCGGGCCTGGTCGTTGCACCTGCGCGTCGAACTCGCTGCCGCCATCGCTTGGGCGCTCGGCACAATGGCCTGGAGACAGAACGATCTGACGGCCGCCACGCTCGGTTGGATGGCATTCCTGGTGGGAACGATTGCTGGCGAGCGGCGCGAGTTGATGCAGTTCGTTCGCCTGCCGGACACGGCGCAGCGCACCTTCCTGGCCATGATGGCGATCGGCGGTGCGGCTGTGCTGGTGGTCGTCAAGGCCCCGACCGACGTTGCCGCGCTGGCGCCGTTGTGGCTCGGTCCGGCTCTGTGGTGGCTGGCTTGTGCTGCGTTGGCGACCTGGCTGCTGAGCTGGGATATCGCGCCGCGCCAGTGGCGCCGCGAAGGCTGGATCGGCCACACTGGCGTCTGCTTGACCGTGGGCTACGGCTGGCTGCTGGTGGGCGCGGTGCTGGGTCTGCTCGGGTTGGTGCGCCCTGCCGGCGCAGCAGCCATGGCGCCGCATGCCGTCCTGCTGGGCTTTGTGTTCGCTATGGTCTTTGGCCATGCGCCGATCATGTTGCCGGCCTTGGCCCGCCTGCGGCCACGCTACACGCCATGGGTGCGGCTGCCGATTTGGGTGCTGGCAGCCAGCTTGCTGTTGCGCCTGGCGGCTTTGGAGACCCGCTCCGCCTCGCTACTGGCCTGGGCGGGCGCCGGTCACGGGCTGGCGATCGGCCTCTTTGCCGCCATCATGTTCAACGCAGTGTGGGGCGGTCGCAATCGGGGCACGGGCAGAATCGCGCGCTGATGAACGACGCCACCCGGATCGACGCGGCCTCTGCCTCCGGGCGGATTTCGCCGCAGGCGCTGTCGCTGCAAAGTCTGCACCCCGGCAACTTCGCCGGCGTCATGGCCAGCGGCATCATCTCGATCGGAGTCGCGGTTCACCCGCTCAGGCGACTCAGGGCTTATAGGCCACGACGAATTTGCCGGAATAGTCAGGAGAGACGACGACCTTGCTCGTCGCGGTGGTTGGAGTGGTCATTGCCAACGTGAAGCTCGATTGCGACATGGGTTGCCACACGCCCGACGCGTCGGGCATGAACACCCTGATCTTGTTGATCAAGGCCACCGTCGACGAGCCATTCTGCAAACCGGCAAGCTCAGCCGCTGGCAGACCGGTAAGCGCAAACTGAACCGTCAGCGTGCGGTTGAGGTTTTGAATGCCGGCCGACAACATGTTGAGCGGCGTAGCCTGGAGTTCGTAAGTCTCGCTCAACGTGTAGAAGCCCGCCTGACTCAGCGCTTGCGCGGGCTGGCCCATGCAGATCTGAAGTGACGGTTGCGTATACCCGGTGAGGGTGGAGAACTCGAGGGTCGCGTTGGCCACCACGATGCTCATCTGCGCGCCCGCGACAGACGAGTTGTCGATGGTGATGCTCTTGTAGCCCGTCGCGCAGGGAGCCACGGCGATCAAGGCGCTCGGGTCGGGCGTAGTGCCGCTGGATCCCCCGCCGCCGCAGGCGGCCAGTGCCGCCGCAGCCAAGCTTGTTGCGAGCATCGTTGTCAAGTTGTGGTGCGTCGTATTCATCGAGGATTTTCCTTTGTGGATGGGGATTGGGTTGACTGCTAAACCTTGAGTTGGGAGAAGCCTATGAGGTGTCGCACTTCGGATTTGAGGCCGCCTTGCAATCTGGTCACACACGCTTGCGAATCCAGCGTACTGCATCGGCCAGCAAGCCTTGTGGTGGCGGCACCCAACCGGGCTTGAGAAAGTCGTAAACATCGTCGTAGTGTTCGAGCGGTCGTACCGGCATCAACTCCATCGGCACGAGTGGGCTGTCGATCTGAACTTCCAGGCCGCGGCGCCAGCAGAGCTTGGTCTCCCATACGCCCATCGAGGACATGAAGTCTTCGAACAAGACATCGGAACTGATGACCTTTGAATCTTTGTTCTGGATAAGGTCCTCCAAAGCAGCCTTGTCACGATTGAGCAGCAGTGTGTAGAAGTCCCGTCCGGCCGCAGCCGCTTTGCGGTCTGGGTTCTTGCCATGCTTCGCGAGCTTTTGGATTCTGATCCGCAACGCTTCGTCGTCACCCAGGATCGCCAGTTGCAGCATGCGTACATGGAACTGGTTGGCCAGAGAATTGACGTCCGCATCGTGCAGCGCCTTCGTTGTCACGCGGGCCATGGCGTCGATCACCTCGGCGTTGTCTGAAAGCAGCGCATATTGAAGTGGGCTGCGCATGTTGAAGGCTTCGCCGCCTGGCTGCCCGGCGCTGGCAAGCTTTACCTTGCTGGCGACGTAGAACCACTGCTTGAAGCCGGCTACGTCTTTGTCGATGTAATAGGCAACCATGCCCTTGGTGAGGGCGTGTCTGGCAGCGAAGCGCAAAACAACCCCGAGAACGCTCTTACGTCGCCGGTGGTAAATCCGATCCAATGAATCCGGGAGGTCCTTCTCTTCAAGGTTCAGCGCATTGACCAGTCGGCTCTCACGGTTGGCTGTTGTCATGGTTTGGTCGTCGGAACTTTGACGATGGTTACGCCACTGGAGTTCACCCCGGATACCACCTTTGCTAGCCTCCCATCCTTCCAAGCCTGCCGTATGATCTCGGCCGTCTTGGCGCCCTCAGGACCGGATGCCTTAAGACGCACGAGAGCGCCTTCTGTCCAGTCGGCTGAGAACTGCGTGTCGAGCCCCGTCCCGGGGTTACCAGCACTCAACTTGATCGAGCCATTCAATTCCATCGGTTTGGTTTCGCCGACGATGACCTGATTGCCCTTGACGAAGACGCTATCGAAGCAGTTTCCACTGCCGCATTTGCCTTCTAGCTTGGTGTACCCGTTGCGCAAGAAGTAGTTGTCGACGATGTACTCGCGCAGCGCGCCCTGCGCCTGCGTGGACGGCAAAGTGTCGAGTTGTTTGAGTATCGCTGTGTCTATCGAATTGAGCTTGACGGGCAGACCCTCCTCTGTCATCTTACGGGCGCCGATATAGCCGCTCTCGGACGGCGAGACGGTGCCCGCGAAGGCCACATCCGCCTCGCTACCCACGGCTCGGCCGATCAAGCCCACGGCGCGATTGATAACGGCACCCCCGAGCAGCAGTTCCTCGACGGGGTAAATCGGCTCGGCCGAGCCGTTTTGTGCCCTGGCCTTTTCCAGCCGTGCCTCATCGCGCAACGCGGTACCCGGAACGATGCTGCTTGGTGGCTGTATGCCCAGCACATAGTTCGCGGTCGTGTCGGCACGTTGTGCCGGCGTGGCACTGAAATACGTTTGCGCACTGCCATCGGCGGTTTGCGCTTGGCCGTTTACCGTGATGACCTTTCCGGTATATGGGGCCAACATGGCTTGCGCTTCCGTCAGGCTTTGCGCGTAGCTGTCCAGATTGCCTCTGGCACCTTCGCTGTTGGGTGCCGACGAGGCTGCCACAAGCTGGCCGAGATAGGCCATGTTTTGCGCATTTGCCTTGTCATCCACGATGCCGCCGGCCACCCTTTCCAGGGTATCGGTCCAGAAGATCGTTTGCGTATTGATGCACTGCGTATCGCCGCTCTTGCAGGACTTTGCTGCCTTGTCCTTGGCGAGATCGGAAATGAGCAATCGTTCCTGCGGATGCAACTGCCTGTTGTTGACATCCACATTGAACCCAGTCACCGCGCCCGCGGCGCCGCCGCCGGCAACGGTGCCGATGCCCGCGGCGATGACCATGCCCGCGGCTTGCTTCACCGGCTCGGGCAGGCCGAGTTGGTTCAACGCGTCGGTGATGGCCGGCGCCGCAGCGGATGTGGCCCCGGCTCCGAGCGCACCGCCCAGACTTCCTGTCGTCAAGCCGCCGACTGCGGCCTGCGTCGCGATGCGGTAGTTGCCGCCTTCCTTCCAGTTCTGGTAGTCCGCATTGGCTTGCGGGTCGGCCAGCGTCGCGCGGGCGCTGTCGGCGGTCATGCCGTCTTTGATCAACTGATTTAGATAGTTAGTGTCGGCGACCGTCAACGTTGCACCGGCCGTCTGCGCTCTGGTCAGATCCTGGTAGGCATTCGCGTCCGTGATCGGCTTGGTCTTGCTCGCCGCATAGTCCCCCACCGCCTTCGCCGCCGATGCCCCAAAGCTTGCCGTGATCTGCGCCCCGGCTTGCACCTTGTCCATCAGCTTGGCGCCGTCCCAGGCCTTGGTGAGTGCGCCGCCGGTGTTGCTGTCGGTTGTGACCTGGGTGTTGAGGCTGGCCACTGTTGTTGCCGCATCGCTGCCCGTCAGCGCCTTCTGCGCCGCGTCGTCGGTGATCGTGATCGCCCCGGCGCTGATGCCGCTTTGCGTCACGCTGGATTGGCTGCCCTTCGTCGCGTAGGAGCCCGCGCTGCCGCTGGGCTTGCTCGGCGCGGCGGCAGCCTTCTTCTGGTCGTCGTTCATCTGCGAGCGCGCAGCCTCGCTCGTCTGGTCGCCGATCTTGCCGCTCACCGTGGCGCTCACCGCAAAGGCGCTCGCCTTGTACTCGTCCTTGTTCTGCAGATCGCTCGTCGTCAGTGTGGCGGTCGTCAGGCTGTTCTTGTTGGCGTCGATCGCCGCCTGGCTCGAGCTGATCACGCCGCCCGTGAGGTTCGTTCCTCCGGCCACATTCACTTGGAAGCCGCCATCCCCGGTCTTGATGCCGCTTTGCTCGGTGACGCTCAGGAAGTCGCCCTTGGCCTTGGCTTGCGAGACGCTCACGCTGACGCTGGAGCTGCCGTAGCAGATCGGCGGGATGCACAGGCTCACGCCCACGCCGCCGCCGCTTTGCTTGGCGTCGAAGGTGCTCTTGTCTTGCAGGCTCTGGATGTTCAGGTTGCCGCCGACGTCGGCCTTGACCTGGTTGGCTTGCACGGTGGCGCCGATGAGGCTCGTGTCGCCGCCCGATTGCAGGCTGGCGCTGTTGCCAGCCTTGACGGTGGTGTTGGTGTAGGCCAGGTCGCTGCCGTTCTCGTTGCCGCGCGCCATGCTCGCGCTGGCGGTGAAGGCGATACCGGTGTTTTGCCCGACGGTGAAGCTCACCCCCACGGCAACGCTGGAACTCTGGTTCTTGCCTTCCAGGGTCGCCGTGTTCGTTGCCGCACCGAGGTCAATCTTGCCGCTGGCGGCGAGACTCGCATCGCGCCCGGCAGTCAGCATGGCGCCGCGGGTCGTCAAGTCGCCCTCGGTCGCGGTGATGCTCAAGTCGCGCGCTGCGCTCACGCCGGAGGTGACGGCCGTGCTGCTCGTCTGCGCGCTGCTGCTGCTGCTCTTGCTCTGCCCGGCGCTGATGCTGATGCCGATGCTCGCCGCGCTGCCGTCGGCGATGCTTTGCGCGGCTTGCGCGACGCTCATCGCCACCGTCGCCGCGGCCAGCGCTTGCAGCCGGGCGTCGCCTTGGGTGCGGCCCATGTTCTGCGCGGCTTGCTGGCCGGTTTGCAGCGCGGTGATCAGCGGGTTGCTGATCGCCAGCGTCACCCCGCTTTGGCTGAAGCGGTGCTGTTCGGCGTTGGCCAGGCTGTCGGCCGCGCTGTCGATCTGCACGGTCTTGGCGCGGATGGCGATGTCGCCCGCATTGACGCTGACCGGGTCGGCCAGGGTGAGTACCTGGCTGCCGGTCTGGCGGTAGGCTTGGCCGGCCTGCAGGTCGATGTTGCCGGTGAGGCTGGCGACTTGGCTGGCGCTGGCGGTGTCGCTGCTTTGCTGGCTGGCCGCGAACTGCGATTGCTTGCCCATGGTCACGCCAAG